>CAVWDL010000012.1:0-9887 GCA_963753785.1 uncultured Microcaldota archaeon | reverse complement strand
ATCGATACTACATGAAAGCGAAAAATAAATAACGTTGGCATTCGCAAAGCGTCCCGTCCTGCGTGTCTCATTATACTTGCTGAGGTTTGCGGTCCCTTCTGGCTCCGTATATCTCCTCGATTCCGATGTCGGTCAACTTCGCGGCATATCCGACGTAAGTCGCAGGAGTGAGGCCGACAAGCCTTGCCTTTAACTCTTCGCCTATCTTCAGGCCGCCTATGCTTTCCTTCCACCCTGCCTCCCCGACCTTCCTTCCCTTGAAGATTTCAGCAGCTACCGAATAAGGATCAGCAATCCCCCCGTCGCGCCTCACGCCCGTCTGCAGCGCTTCCGAAAGTATGTTCCTGTTTTCATTGAGCTTCTGGTCGATCACCGCCGCGTTGGGCGTTATCTTCGCCAATCCCTCAAGCGTGCTTTTATACGCAAGAAGGCCGTATGCCAGCGCGCTGCCGACGTTCCTAATGACTGTGCTGTCAGACAGGTCCCTCTGCAACCTCGATACGGCGAGCTTCCTGCCCATCCCTTCCAGCATGCTGTTCGCCATGGTGATGTTTCCCTCGCTGTTCTCGAAGTTTATCGGGTTCACCTTCTGGGGCATTGTCGAAGATCCCACTTCGCCCTTCTTCACGGTCTGCGAGAACCAGTCGTCGCTTATGTATCTCCATATGTCCTGGTTGATGTCCAACATCACGTTGTTCACCCTCTGGGTCGCCTGGAACATCTCTATCATGTCCTCGTATGGGTTTATCTGGGTGCTTATCAGGTTCGGCTTCAATCCGAGAGCGCTGACGAACTTTTTGGAGAAATCTATCCAATCCACTTCAGGCGCAGCGAAACAGAGCGAGTTGAAGTTTCCGACCGCGCCATTCAGTTTTCCCGTAAGTTCGACCTTCTCAATCTTCCTTATTTCCCTGTCGAGCCTGACTGCCATATTCACGAATTCCTTTCCGACTGTTGTCGTTATTGCGGGCTGTCCGTGCGTTCTCGCGAGCATTGGCATGTCCCTGTATGCCTTTGCTTTGTCTGCGAGGCTGTCCACGACCTGATACATTGCAGGAACGCATTCCTTGTATACCGCACCCTTAAGCATGAGCCTGTAGGAAAGATTGTTCACGTCCTCCGAGGTGAGCCCGAAGTGTATCATCTCCGTCACGTCCTCCATGCTTGTGCCCTTGACGAATTCGCGGAACGCCCTTTCCATTGCCTTGACGTCGTGCTTCGTTTCGTCCTCTATCTCCTTCACTCTTTCCGCCTGCTTCAGTGAAAGCGTAGCTCCTATGTTGACCAGCGTGTCCCTCTCCTGAGGCTTCAGCTCTCTCACCAAACCCACTTTCGAAAGAGCGTCAAGGTAACTGCCTTCGATATAAAGGCGTGTCTTTATCAGCCCAAATTCCGAGGAAAAGTCTGAGATGCATCCTACTTTATTGCCATATCTGCCGTCGAGCGGCGAGATTGCGGTTAGCGAGTTGAATTCAGCACCCTTGCCCTTCTGCCCATTATCTTTAATCACTATTTTCGAAACTTCAGCCATTGTCCCACTGCCCATACGTAAGTTTTTCCCTGTATTTATGCATTCTTAGGCGATTTGTAGTGTCCGACCTGCCTATATAAATTGGAACTTTTGATATTCACTTCGTGAACACGGAGCCGCGTTACGACAACAGGTACCTCTATGCCGCGATAGCCCTGACCCTGATGAGCTCGGTGCTGTGGACCGCCTTCCAGGTTAACTCCTATAACACGTACCGCTTCACCAGCGAGGTTGGATATGCCGCGTTCCCGATGTACTACTACCTGCACTTTCCGGGCTTGGTCCACGGCCTCCAGTACCTGGTGTTCCAGGACCATATCGCCCCCGACCAGTGGCTGCTTATGCCCCTCTTCTATCTCTTCCCGTCCTCCCTGACGCTGATGGTCGCACAGGCGATAATAACATCTCTTACGGGCCTGCTGGTCTTCCTGATCGCGAGGGACCTCACGAAGAACCCGCTCCTCGCGCTTGCCTTCTCCCTAGTTTACTTCATCAATCCCGGAATCGTCGGGATACTGATCTTCGACTACCACGTCGAGGTGTTCATACTTCCTTTCTACCTCCTCACCTTCTACTACTACATGAAGCTGGACAGGAAGCCGTTCTACCTCTCGCTCGCCCTCCTGCTCTGCACGTTCGAGTCCGTATTCAGCATAGTCGCCGCGCTCGGGCTCGGCCTTCTGGCGTACGAGTACCTCTGCGACAGGGGCAACGCCTCAAGGGGCGAGAGGATGCGGCTTGCGATCGTGATAGTCGCAGCCGCGGCAGCCTCCCTCCTATTCTACAACCTCGTGTACTACGGCTTGCAGGGCAGCTATTCCACCCTCAACTCGGCGGTGCCTCCCAACATGCGCCTTTTGGAGTATCCCCTCATACCATTGAACTTCAACATGGGCTCGCTAGCGCGCGGTAGCGTTGTCGCCAACGCCTTAGAGACCGACCTGCTCTACGCTTTCTCATTGGTGTTCCTCTCTTTCGGCATAGCCTCGCTCTTCGATTTCGTGCCGACGCTGATATTCGCGCTTCCATGGCTGGCCGGGCTCTTCCTCCTGCAGAACTACCAGTTCCTCTACGCCTGGAGGAACAGCTATGTGATGGGAGGCGTGATAGTCGGCGCGATCCTGGGGAGCGAATACGCCTCGAATGCGGCGCGGCGCGTATCCGCCTTCCTTGCGCGTTTGAATACGGGGATCGAGGAGATACCGCCTACGCTCCTCATCGCGGCGATGGCGATTGCGATAGGCCTGCCTTTCGGAATACTGATGTCCCAAGGGATATTCACCAACTCCGCCTTCCAATCCGCGTCGGTCTCCCCGTTGAGCTACGCCCAGATAAGCTCCGTAGAGGCGCTCATCCCGCCGAACGCCTCTGTCATGACACAGTTCAACATATTCCCGCGCATGTTCCAGAGGAGTACGTAGAGACCTTCGACAACGGCTCGTACTACTTCCAGCCGCAGTACATAGTCGGCGACGAGAACCTGACCTACGGCCTGTACGTGCAGGACGCGCAGGACTACCTCACCTCGTATGTCCATTCCCACGCGTACCGCTTCGTGGCGATCAACGGGACCGCGTTCCTCCTGGAGAGGAATTCGACGTGAGAGCATCCTCCTCTGTCAGAACTTTTATCCCGTTCCTTCTCAACAGGGCGGCGGTAACCCCATCGCCTTTGATCAGAACCCGTCCGAAACTTCCATCGTAGACCTCCCCATGTCCGCAAGACGGGCTTCTCGCTTTCAGTATCGCTTCGGTTGCATTTGCAATCTTCGCTATCCTCAGAGTCTCGCGAGCTCCCTTTTGTAATTCGTCCGTGACGTCCCTGCCCTCGCCATTGATCACTCGTCGCTTTGCCGTCTAAAACGTCGGATCCGGTTCCGCCCATTATCTCCGAAGGAGGTCTCGGTGTCGCCAGCCCGCCCAATTGTTCGGGGCACACCGGAACCGCCCCCCCTGCCCTGACAAGCTCTATGATCGCACTCATCTGGTTTCGACTCGCCCTTGTAGTTGCAGTTTATGCCGCATAGGCAGGCACTGACCACTTTCATTCAATGCATCTCAACTTCAGAGACGTGAATCCCCCTTCACTTCCCTTGAGTATAGTCTGGCGGGGGGGAGATTCGGACACCCGACCTCTAGATTTCTTAGCAATCATCGCCGAAGCTCATTACTCATGATGCTGTGCATATGAGTCTAGCGCTCTAACCAGGCTGAGCTACCCCGCCATTACAATTTATTCCCAGTAAAGCAATATAAACACTAACTAGAGGAATCGCTGGAACGCAGCCGGGCCCTCCGCCAGCAGCGTCGCATTTCACAAAACTATTAATAACTCAAAACACATAAGCTTCCCATGGCCTCAGTGGTGTAATGGCCGCATATAGGACTGTGGATCCTAAGGACCGGGTCCGATTCCCGGCCGAGGCCTATTCACAACGTTAGCTGGCGCTTTTCTCACCAATGTTTATTAAGGCACGAATCGTGTTGTTGCCAGTTGGTGTGTGGGATGCGAGAAATCATTGTGACAAAACAGGAAACAGATGCGACTCTGAAGGGCATACACAGGCACGATCAGGCGGAGGAGAAATGGAGGGGTAGCGCAGAGAGGAAAACAGCGATGGAGAAATACCCTGGCGAATATGTCGCCGTTCTCGGTTTGGATGTATTTGCGCACTCCAAGGATAAGAAGGACGTGTTCAACGAGGTCAGGAGAAAGAACGGTGCAGGGACGGACCTGCTGTCCATGGTGACCGACAAGATGGTTCCTGAGAGGGATTTCTTCGAGCTGATGGATGAAATCATCGATTCGTGGGACAAGGATCCCATAGATATCGCGCTTAGAGACCTTAACATGAAAATCATCTACGGCTTCACGCGGGAGGAACTCGACAGGCCGTTTACTATTTGATGGTGTGTGGTATGAGTGTGCTGATATTGCAGAAAGGGGAAAGGGAAGCGGCGTGGGACAAGATACGAATGCATGATAGTGCTCGGGCCAGCTGGATCGACGATCCTGAGAGAGAAGCGGCAATGCAAAAGTATCCCGGAGAGTATATCGCGGAGCTAAAGGGAAATGTGATAGAGCATTTCGAGAAGATGGATGACCTTTTCAGCGCGCTTAGGAAGCGAATATCTGACGGCGAGAACACAATCGAGATCATCACCGATCACCTGATTCCAAAGCCCGTGAGCCGCGAAGACGTTTTTAAGAACATCTGTGCCGACCTGGACATGCACGGACGGGATCCAACGAAACAATTAATCTATGATCTTTACCAGAGGGCTTATTCTTCCATGACTGAAGAGGAGCTCCATCGGCAGTTTACTATTTGATGGTGTGTTGGATGGGGTTGACGCTTAAAGGCAACAGGGAAGCGGCGAAGGCAGCCGTCGAAAGGCACGACAGGGCTAAGGACGATTGGCTGAAGAGCGCAGAAAGGAGAAACGCAATCCGAGACTACCCTGACGAGCACATTGTGGCGCGCCGCGGGGAGGTGATAGAGCACTCAAAGGACATCGAGGCACTGTTCCTGGCGGTAAAAAGGAGGGAGACTGAAAGGGAGGACCTGATGGAGATGGTATGCGAGAACCTGGCCACTGCCCCTAAGGAAGCGGAGGCGCTGGTGAAGTGGATTCGTGAGAACGTGCTTGCGAATTATAGGAATCCGATAACAAAGAAATACGTGGAATTATCGGCTGATTTACTGAACATCACTCCCGAAGAGCTCCACGACCCCACCGGATACATCGCATCTCGCTGAACGCGGGTTATCTGCTTCCGCAGTCGTATGCATGGATGAGCCAGCGCAGCGCATTTCCGGAGGCGGCCACCCGACTCCGATGATTCATATCGCAATAGCCACTATTCCGAACAGTATGATTAAGATTCCCAGGACCTGGTTCCTTCTAAGCCTCTCGTGCATTATAACGTATGCGAGGACAAGGACCATCAGCGGATCCGCGGCGACGATGGTGCTCACTATCGCGATGCTCCCGTAGCCCGAGGCGATGCTATAGAGGAGGAATGCCGCCGAGTTTGCCGCAGAGTAGACGCCGAAGCGTGCGGTGATGTCCCTTGGGAAAGAGACGTCTATCTTGTTAATTGAGGCGTACGCGAACAATATCGCGGCGCTGCCCACCGACGTGAAGAAAACCGGCCAGAGCCACCCCAGCGATTTGGAAAGCACGCCTATTATAGGGAACATGAATCCCCAGCTCCCCACCGCCAGCAGCACGTAGGGAATCCCGCCCGCCAGCCCGTTGGCTTTGCCTTTCGAGTCCTCGCCTGCCTTGAAAGAAGCCAACACAGTGCCTATCACCACGAGGGGTATCCCGACCAACTGGACGGCGCTAAGGGACTCCGAGAGCAGGAACACCCCCACCAGCACGCTTATTATCGACCAGGAGGATGCTATCGGGATTATTATCGATGTCTTGCCTGCCTCCAGCCCCTTGTAGAAGAAAAGCAGCCCCGCCGCGCTCAAAAAGGAGCCGACTACCAGCAGCAGGACGTCGGAACCGCTAGGACAGGCAGGCTGAAGAGTCCGAGGCCAAGGGCGCCGTAGACCACGCTGTTCATGAGGAAAGACCACGCCGTGATCTTCAATGGGCTGTGCTTTTTCACCATGAGGGCGGGAATGAATGCGGAGAAACCGTAGCACACCATCGAGACTAACGCAACGATGATGCTGAATGATAGTCCTGAAATGCCCATGCCGCCATCTTTCGTTATGACTAACGCCAAAAGCATATAAGGCATTGCGGCTGCCTGTCTGACAAAAGGCTCACACTGTGAAGCCGAGCAGTTTCAGTATCACTATTATCAGCACTCCCGGGAGCCCGAGCAGCGCTGTGATTATCACTGTCCATATGTCGAAGGGAATCCCCGTGGAGAAGAACGCGTTGAGTATGAATATCGAGATGAAGCCCAGCGCAACGTTTACCACAAGTCCAAGCAGGCGCTTTCCGATGGCGAATATTATGTACACCACCAGGAAGATCAGCAGAAGCAGTATGATTGTCGAAGCTATCGTTTCCAAAGCAACCATATTTTCCAACCCCTGTCCTCTGAGATGTACTTCTAAGAATAAATACTCTGCTTTGCGGAAATTGGAAATGCGTCCAAACCCTTCAGAACAGATAGATTGCCCATGCCCTCATGAACTTCTTTATGAACACCCTGACGCTGTTGGTGTTCTTCTTGATGTCCCCTATCATGGGCTTGTACCTCGCCTTCTCCTCGGGAGTGAGCTTGCCCTCCTTGACTATCTCCTGCTTCTTGCCGTCGACTATCTGGGTCTCCGTCTTGCTTATCACGTCCTTCTTGACCATCGCGTACCATTCGTCAAGCGAGCTCCGCTTCTTCTTTATGATCGCGAGGAAGTCGCCCATCGTCATCTTCCTCCTCTTGCCGGTCCTGTCCTCCTCCACCGCGACCCTGAGCGCCGCCTTGTCGCAGACGTCCGCTATGTCGGCGCCGCGACCATCCCATCTCGCCCTCGCGAGCCTTCCGAAGCTGACTGCCTCTCAGCGGCTTGTTCTTGGTGTGTAGCTTGAACGCCGCCTTCCTCGTCTTGTAGTTCGGCGCGCGGCATGTATATCGCCTCGCCGAACCTCCCCGACCTCTTGAGCGCGGGGTCCATGTCCCAGGGCTGGTTCGTGGCGCCTATCACGAATATGCCCTCCGGGTTCTTCTCCACCCCGTCGAGCTCCTGCAGGAACTGGTTGACCGCCATCCTCATCGTGCTCTGCTGCTCGCCCTCCCTCTTGGTTCCCAGCGCGTCGACCTCGTCGAAGAAGACGATGCATGGCGCGTTCTTCCTCGCCTGCTCGAAGACCGCGTGCATGTTCTTCTCGGTGTTTCCCGCGTACATGTCCACTATCTCGTTTATGTTCGCCATTATGAACTTGGCCTTCGTCTCTCCCGCTATCGCCCTCACGAGGTATGTCTTTCCGCATCCCGGCGGGCCGTAGAATATCGACCCCGAGCGCCGAGCTTCTTCCCGTATGCCCGCAGCAGCTCTGGCTTCGTTATAGCGAGTATTATGTTGCTCGTGTATCATCTCCTTCGCCTTCTTCATGCCTGCTACGTCCTTGAACGTCATGTCCGAGGTGAACCATCTCACCTGCTTTATCTGCCCCTCCTCCACGACGGTCTTGTCGTCGCTCTTGCCCCCCTTCGCCGTCTGGGCCGATTCCGGGTCGCCCCCTTCCATCTTCTCCTTGAGCGCGTTGAGCCTGTCCTTGCCTGCTCGTAGTTCAGGGTCGTTCTTCAGCGACTTCTCGTACCACTCGACTGCGCGCTCGTCGTTGTCCTGCTTGTACTCGCTTATGATCGCCCATCACGTAGGGCGCGTCCGCCTTGTCGGGCTCGAGCTCCAGCACCTTCTTGGCGTCCTTCTTCGCCTCGTCGTACTTGCTCAGTAGGGCGTAGGAGAGCGCCCTGTTGAAGTACGCGCTAGCGTAATCCGAGTACTCGTCTATCGCCTTGGTGTATAGCGCTATGGCCTCGTCGAACTTGTTGTCCTCGAAGAGCTTCCCCGCCTCATCGTAGATCTCCTTAGCCTGCGGAGGAACTCCCGATGGTTTTGCCTGGGTCGCCATGATTATCTCTTTATAGTTTTGTTTGTGGTTGCCCTTTTTTATTCCTATTCTTTTCTTCGCCCTCCCGTCAAGGAAGAGGTTGAGGTCCCTGTCCACGGCAACGATGCCTTTGTTGGTCCTCGGGACGTTGAGGAGGTCGTGCTTCTCGAAGCCGGCGAGAAGCGCCCTCGCCTTGGCGTTCAGCCCCTTGAGCTTGGCGTCCCTGACCTTGTACCTTCCTGCGATCTGGTTTATGATGAGCATGCTGTCAGAGTGCACCACCACCTCCTTGCACCCCCTGTTCAGCGCCTCCTTCAGCGCCGCTATGACCGCTTCGTACTCGGCGACGTTGTTTGTGCATGTGCCGTTGTAGAAGACGTGCTGGTGCACCGTCTTGCCCGCGCGGTCGAGCATCATGTACCCGAAGCGCTCTCGCCCGGGTTCCCCCTGGCTGCGCCATCAGTGTAAATGTAGAGCTTCATGGGTAGCGCCTTCAGATTGTCTATGTCGACCTACTTCTTAAAACCGACTTCACTTCCCTCCCTTCCTCCCGATCTGCTCCATAACGCGCTTGTGCAGCTCGCGCAGGTGCCTCCTCCTGTCCTTCATCATAACGACGTCCGCCTCTCCGAAGGTCACCATCACGTGCGAGAACGGGGACGGGACCCTGGTCTCTATCACCTCGTATCTTATCTCGCCCCTCCTTATCCCAGCGAGCACGTCCTTCGCCCTCTGCAGGTCCATGACGTCCTCGAGTATCTCCCTGTACGTCTCCTTTATGATCGGGAAGTCAGGGCTGACCTCCTCCGCCGCCTTGAGAAGCGCCTCCGAGTTTATCTGCTGCCTCTTCACGCTGATCTTCTTCCCCTTGTAGTTCCTGAGCACCATCAGGCTCCTGACTGCCGCGTGCCTGAACCTGCGCTTCATCATCTCGGTCCTCCTTATGCTGCTCTTTATTATCCTCGACACGTCCGTCTTGGACACGCTGGAAACGAGCTCCTCTATGTCCTGCACGTGTATCTCCTCGTATGCGTCAGTCATCAGTACGAAGCCGTTGTCGTTGACCGTTATGCCGACTTCGACATTCATCGCATTTCCGAGCTCTATCGCGAAGACCCTGGAGAGCGCGTCGTTGACCCGCCTTCCGTAGAGTCCGTGGAATACGAAGAGGCTCCTCCCCTTCCTCTCGTCCGTGTCTTCTCTATCAGCAGGAACTTGTCGTTGCACGCCTCGCGAACAGCAGTTGCTCCGTGAAGTACGAGAGTATCGCGCCCCTCGTGTTCTTGTCTATCGGCATCCTGCCGAGCACCGCCGAGCTTTCCTCCCTGCTACCAGCTTCCTGCTCTTGAGCCTAGCCGCCACGACCTTCGTACCGGTGATGTCCTTCGCGATCGCCGCCGCGAGCTCGTGCCTGAACTTTCCTATCTCGAGCGCCAGCTCGTAGGTCAGAGGAAGCTGCTCCGAGTACCACGGAGGTATGGTGGGGAACTTGGTGCTGGATACTGTCACGAACGCCTTCATCTCGCTAGAGTGGTCGAACCTGTAGAGCTTGCCCCCCAGGACGAAGACGTCGCCCTGCTTGAGGCGCGAGAGGAACTCCTCCTGTATGCTCCCGATGACCTTCCTGTCGGGCGTGCATACGTCCACGGAGACCTCGTCAGGTATCGTGCCTATGTTCAGGAAGTAGATGAGCTTGGTCAGCCTTCCCCTCCTCCCGATCACGCCCTCGCCCGCGTCGTACCATATCTTGGCGTAGACCCTGCTCTTCTCGAGGC
>CAVWDL010000011.1:0-15976 GCA_963753785.1 uncultured Microcaldota archaeon | reverse complement strand
CGACATTGATTCCCTGAAAGGCATACCGCTCACCTGAGAAATTCCATCAATAGATCCGGCCTGCCTTCATCCATCAAGACTTCCGCCAATACTTCAGTAAATTGCCTTGTTTTTTCCAAGTTCTCATCATTGCCCTGAAGACCTTCCAAGAAAGAGGCCACTGATTTGCGGTCGCCGTCCCTCAGCATCCCTGCGACGGAGTATGCAGTGTCATACGAAATTACCAGTTGGTCCAAGTACTTCCTCGCGCCCTCTTTATTTTCATCTCGCACCTTGAATTGATTCATGAAAAGCGTTTTTGCATCGTCTTTCATCGTTTTTCTCGTGTCCGCGTCAGGCGCTTCGATTCGCGAGATCTCCTTTGCTTTCTCATTGAACAGCTTGAAAAGCCGATCTACCTGAGCGTCGTCATTAGCTCTCTCGGGTTTTCTGTTTCCTCTATTGTTAGCATTATATTTCGGCATGCCTTCACGGGAATTATTGCAGTTTTCCTGCTATTTATCTATTGACGTTATTTACGATTCACGAATATGCAGGGGCGCAGAAATCATCCGGCCAGCAGCCTCTGCTTGATCACGTACCTGAGCACCGAGCTGTTCGCGATCCACGTCTTCACAGGGATGACCATCTTCTTGCCAACGTACTCAAGGGCAGCGGATGTCGAGTCGAAATGCACAGGCTCCTTCTTCAGGGCGGCCCTGACGTGCTCCCTAACGTTCCACACTCCCACGGGCATTATGTATCCGGGATGCGTCTCCCTGAGTATCACCGCCCTTGCCTGCACCTTCTGCTTGTCGAGGTACTCCGAAACAGCGAGCCTTGCGGCATAGTAGCAGCCGCCTATCTCCGCGTACGTCTTCCTCCCAGAGAAGAACTCGCTAGAGGAGAAGATCGCGACCTCCTTGCTGTCCATGTTCCAGGTGGTGTTGGGATACCACGCCTCCACGAGCTCGTAGCTCCACGCCCCGGGGAAGAGGAGTATGATCCAGCGGTTGTCGAGCGCCACGTCCTCGAAGACGGTCACTGTGTCCATGTGCTCGCTCTCCTTCACGTCCTTGAGTTTGTACTTTCCGAGGGTGTCGTCCACGGCGGTTATGCTCCATCTTGTGGGAACGAACTTCCTTGCCTTCTTCCTCCCGAGCCCCCCTGATGCGAGTATCCTCTGTATCCTCGAGACTTCTATGCCCTTCTCGTAGAGCTCTATTATGCCCGGGCTAGCGCCCATGCTCGTGTCGAAATACGCCTTCTCCAGCTGCCTGTTGACCTTGGTAGTACCGAGGTTCATCTCCTTGAGAGGGGCGCTAGGACCGAACGGCTGGCTCGCGTCGTCGAACCTTATCGTTAGGTTCGGCTTCCTCGCGAGCTGCATGCCGACGCTCGCGTACTTGTCCGTTATGGCGAGCTCCTGGAGCATGTTGCCTACCTTGCTGCCGTCGACGTTGGAGACCTTCTCCCTCTGCATCCCCCTGACCAGCATCGAGCGCGCCTCGACTATCTCGGGGATCGTCTTGTTGACCCAGGACTCGGGGAGGCCCATCTCGGATGTGTCGCCGAGAATCGGAGGAACGAGCGGCCCTATGTAGACGTTCGGATAGCCGATCCTTCCGACAAATATATCCGGAGGAGACGAACCGTAGATGTCCTCCTTGTCGATCATTGAAAGTGTCTTGAACTTGTAGTAGTTCTTCAGAACCTGCGGGTCTTTCATGTTCAGATACGCTACGGGCGTCCTCCTCACGGAGAGCTCTGATTCGAACATGAGACCGTCTTATAATATCTCCCGAACAGATATTTATGTGCTTTTGATGGGTGACAGAAAAACGCTCAGATTCGTCGAAAAAGAGGGCGTGACCACGATAATAATAAACGGTGGAAGGATCCTCATTATGAAGAGGATCTCGCTGCCTTTTCTCATCCATTCGGGCATTTGGACGTTCGTGGCTGGGAGAAAGGAGAAGAAGGAGAGCTACGAGGAGACCGCCTACAGGGAGATCGATGAGGAGGCGGGGATCGCCAGGGAGGATCTCAGGCTCGTGGCGAGGCCTGTCAGAATCATGAAGGTCAACGAGAAGGGAGGCACGAAGTTCCACAACATGCTCTATGTCTTCTATTCGAGGACGAGGAAGGTAAGGAAGAACATGGAGAACTCGGACTACAGGTGGGCCACCCTTTCGGAGATACGCGGGCAGAGAAGGTATACAAACATTTTTGCTGATAAGCATTCCATTGAGAGGATAATAGGGCGTGCGATAGATGGAGAAAAGAGAGCAAAAGGCAAGGCTTGAAAGGATATTCAGGGGGATTGAAGGCATAGACGCAGTGGTGATAGTGAACACGGCAAGCACGGATCCCACTTTCCTCTACCTCACCGGATTCGCGGGAGGCCTGGACAGTTATGAGAGCGCCGTTCTTGTGGCAACGAGGAATAGGATCTTCCTGATGATCTCCCCTGTGGAGTACCAGACCGCGATGGAGCAGAAGACGGAGCTCATGCAGGTCGTGGACAACAGGTATGGCGGAGATGCAGCGGTAAAGCTTCTTACGAGACTGATCAGGGGAAGGAAGGTAGGAATAAACGCGTCATTTCTTCCGGTGAAGGTCTGCGATAACCTGAAGGCGAGATACTCTCCGAAGGCAGTAGTCGACATAAGCGGGAGCTTGGTTGAGGCCAGGCTCGTCAAGGACGGGGACGAGATCAGAAGAATAAGAGACGCGGTGAAGGTTACGAAAACTGCGATGCTGGAGATATCGAAGCACTTCAAGGAGGGCGTAACAGAACAGCAGATCGCCGCAAGATTCGACTTCATACAGATGTCGCTGGGCGCGACGGAGGTGTCCTTCAGGACCATAGTCTGCTTCGGCAAGAACTGCGCCATTCCCCACCACGTCTCGGACGATACCAAGCTAAGGAAAGGGGACCTGGTGCTAATAGACGCCGGCTCAAGGGTCGAGGGCTACTGCTCAGACATAACGAGAATGTTCTCGTTCAAGAAAGCGAGCAAGGAGCAGACAGATATGCTTGAGACAGTCAGGGAGGCGCAGACGAGGGCAATTGCCGCGGTCAAGGCGGGGGAGAAGGGAAATGCCATATACAACATCGCGAACGATTTCATCAACAATGCGCACAACGGAAGGTACAGGAACAGGTTCATACACAAACTCGGCCATTCGCTCGGGCTGGAAGTGCATGACGGAGGCGCGGGGGCAGGCGCGTTCGGTCTCTACAAGGAAGAAAACATATTAAAGGAGGGAATGGTAATAACTGTGGAGCCCGGAATCTACGTGCCGGGATTCGGAGGCGCAAGGATAGAGGACGACATCCTTGTGACTAAGAAAGGGCACGTCATACTCTGAGGGGAGTTCTGCTAGTTTGGTAGGCTACCAGCTTCGGGTGCTGGTGACATGGGTTCAAATCCCGTACTCCCCGATTCATTTTTTTGAATTCAGCGTCAGGGTTCGGAGGCAACAGGAAAGAGGCAGTGAAACCCTATTCCAAATCAGAACTTGCAGAAATAGTCTTGCACTTTCTCGAGATCCAGAACCTTGCCGCTTATGGAATCTGCCTTCACCGCTCCGACGAACGCGCCAATCCCTTTCAGATCGTTCCCGATCTTGGCCATGTCTGCCGCGCAGCCGCTTCCTTTCAATCCCAGCAGCTGCTTGTCGTTGAACACTATGAAATACTTGTCGGGCATCTTCTCTACATACTCGTTGGCCTGCTTGTAGAACAGGTTGAGGTTGGACACCTTCACGTAAATCACAGGCTTGGCTATCGAACGCAATGCGGCCTCGATTATGCCGCTATTGTCCTCGCTCAGCCCCTGCAGGGACTGCTTCAGCGCGGAGTATCTCTCTCCTATTCGCTCCGCCTCGAAGTTGTCTGATGATGCTATTCCAAGGACGCGCCCCTTAACCCCTAGCGAGTACTCAACGGCGTCCTGGCCCGCCCTGAACATCATTTTCGTTTCTCCAGAAGGATAAGTGACGCTCGATATCGCGAACGAGACTATCTGGCTCGTGTTGCAGGCGTGCTTCTTGGCGCACGCCGCAAAGTCGAAGTCGCCTATCTTCACCACCGTTATTCCCTTCACTCCGCTCAGCATCTCCTCGTTGAACCTGAGTTCCGGGAATCTTTCCTTCGCCTCCTCGACAGTTCCGAACTCTTCGGACTTTACGTCCAGCCCTTGGCAGATTATCCTGTTTGTGGCCTGCTCTGCGCTCAGCAGCTTTTCCAACGGCATCGTGCCCTCGAAGAATGCTTCCCCGATCCCGTCGCTCCTCTCCGTGTCGACCTTCCTTACCTTGAGACTCACGCCTTGGTTCTGCAGGCATCTCGCGAATATGTGCTCGGCGGTATGTAGCTTCTGTGCCGAGGATATCTCTCCTTCCATGCAAGGAATAGGCGTTCAAAGGATATTAATAGTATCAGAGGTTCACCGCCTGAGCGTGTCTGGGGCAAGAACAGTTAAAAGTCTCTGGTCTTCAATCGATACGGGCATTTCGCTCGTTTAGATAATGCCGATGGTTGCATGAGATTCCAGCTGATGCTTGCGCCGATGGAGGGGGTTGCCGACGGGCAGTTCCGCACGCTCTGCCATCGGAATGGCGCCGACCTTACATTCACCGAGCTGTCAAGGGTCGCGAACCTGGCCAAGATGAAGAGAGGGGAGACAGGAAGGATCGCGATACCGGACTCTACGCCTACGCAGATCCAGCTCGCGGGAGGGAGAATAAGCGAATATGAGAAGTTCCTAGCTTGTTTTGAAGCGAAGAACGGATTCAGCGGCTTCAACCTGAACCTCGGATGCTCCTCCCCAGAGTTCATAAGGCAGGGGATAGGCGCCGCAATGGTGAAGAGGGTGTCTAGGGTGGACGAGATAGCAAAGCTCATCTCAAAGGCAGGCTACGAATGCTCGGTGAAGATGCGCCTAGGGCTTGACGACTATGAGAAGGGCAAGGGAGCCTACCTCAACCTCATCGAGAGGGTGGATGCCTCGTTCTTCGTGGTGCACGCGAGAACGGCCAGACAGACCCTCGACGACCGCGCTGATTTCTCCGTTTATGCGAGATGCGTGGACACCGGGAAGAAGATCGTCGCCAACGGCGACATCCGCACGAGGAGGCAGGTGGCGGAACTGGAAAAGTCGGGCCTTTACGGTGCTATGATAGGCCGTGCCGCGATAGGCAGGCCTGAGATATTCAGCGAATTGCGCGTCGACTGATGCAGCATGAGCTCATGGTCTTGAAAAATAACAGGCCGCCCGAAGGGGCGGCAAGTAAAAAAATTAGATTTCCGTCTTAGGCGATCTTTTCTCCTACGGCGAACCTTTCTCTGACTTCGGTTATCCTTACCTTGAGGGAATCGCCTTCCTTGGCGTCCTTTATAAAGATTATGAAGCCGTCCTTCTTTGCAATCCCGTCCCCTTTGGCCGCGACCGCCTCGATCTTCACGTCGAGCTCGTCTCCTATCTTCACAGGCTTAGGCACTCCTGAATCGGAACCGCCTCTTCCTCCAAATCCTCCGTATCCTCCGCTGCGCCCTCCATATGAGGAGCCAGAACTTCCTCTTTCGTTGTATGCCATTTCATTCACTTTTCTTATACTTTAAGCAAAATTAGTGCTGTTAGCCCTTTCTTTCGCAGACATAGTATGTTTCTTCAGATATAAAGACTTATCCTTTGGATTCGGAGGTTGCCTTATCTGCCTCCGGAGGGGGTGCGTGTCGGGGAAAGCACGGTAACCCTGAGTCCCAAATCGTGTATTCGGCGAAAAAATCGAGTCGGAGCCCCTTTAAGGGAGAATCTTCCCAGTAAGACAGGGATGGGATGGGCGGCGAGAAAGCGTTGAGGTACAAGAGCATCGGGAAGGTCGGGATACAGAAATACGTCAGCGCGGCCGGATCGAGCGAAAGGAGAACCCCTATCGCGGGCGCGGTGGACTTCCTCGCTGACACGTATGCTATCGAGAGTTCGCAGGGGAGCTGGACCCGTGTCGTGCCGGGAGGTCTGAAGCTGAAACAGGGGTGCTATCTCATAGGGAGGAAGACGCTGGACGACGGCGCCATAGAGTTGACTTTCACTCCCATAGATCTGAGAACGTACAACGAGCAGCTCCCTGAAGGAGCGTACGGTCTTAAGGTCGACGGCAACGCCGAAGAGATAATGGAAAGGCGCCAGATAATGGAAGAGGCGGGGGAGAATGACCTGATTATGGAGATATATGTGAATTTCACGGACACCAAAGAAAGGAGGGGCCAGAGGATTCACGCGGGAGGATATTTCGGTGCGGACTTGTCCAATCTTGCTTATATCGTGCGCGGGAGCAGGCAGGTCAAGGCTTAGGCTCGGCAGCTTGTGCAAAAAACGAAAGCGTTAATATTTGATTATGTGAGATAGTTGCGGTTGATCAAATGCCGATAAAAACTGGAGAGTTCAAGGGACATCCCACCATGAGCCTTCTTAAGGACGAGTCTGACGAACATCCTTTCACGTTCGGGCTGACGAAGGCGAAGCTCATAATAGACAACATAGAGGCCATAAAGGAGTTCGTCCAGAGCAACACGAAGTAGAGGACAGAACGGCATTGAAGCGGGTTTCGAGACTCAGCGTCAGCGCTGACAAACTTGCACCGAACCCTTCCTCAGATGCTCAGAAGTTCAGGCTGGACTTGTACTCTTCGGCTGTTATGACATACCTGACGTTTATCAGTATCACGCCCTTGGTGACGCTGGAGGCCCCCTGCACGAACTTCTTCGTCTCGTACTCGAGCTTCAGGAACTCGCCGTCGAAGCCTAGCAGCAGGCCCTTGTAGTCCCCCGCCATCTGGTCCTCCTTCGTACCGAGCCCGCCCTTGGTGGTTATCCACACGGTCTTCCCTACCAGTTCGCCAATGAAGAGTGTTTCTTGCTCCATAGGGATACTGTAGGAAAGAAGGCTTAATCATGCTTTCTTATAGAACAGGTCGTCCGCGGTGATTATCCCTGCCACCTTGCTCTTGGACATGACTATCACATGATGGCCTGTCGCCAGCAGAGCCACCACCGCGCTGAGCGGAGTATCCTCCCCCACAGTCGGGAAATCGTTCTTTATGTAGGCGGATACTTCCTCGCCCTTGGGCGCGTCGAGCAGGTCTATGGAGCGTATGCTGCCAATATATACGCCGTTCCTCTCAACGGGAAACTGGGAGATCCTGTACTCCTTCGCAAGCTTCGCCGCCTTTGATATCTTGTCGTTGTCCTTCAGTATCACGACGTTCCTCACCATCACGTCGGAAGCCTTCTTCGAATCGCCCGCCTCGTGCCTGTCAAGCACGTCGAACAGCATGTTCACGGCTGCGTAGCTCGGGTTCGCCTTCCCCTTCTCTATCTTCGCCAGAAGTGACTGGCTTATGCCCGCCTCCGTGGCGAGCGCCTTCTGCGAAATGCCAAGCACCCTCCTCCTTCTCGCTATCTCGCCCACCTTCGGGAACACGTACGCCATGCTATCACAATTCCTATAGGAATAATACCATCAAAAAATATTATAAACGATCGGAAGAGATGTTATGCTGTGATAAAATGTCGTATGGGTCAGCAATAGAGGCGCCGAGTGGTGCGGAAAGAGTCAGAGCGCTGAGTGAAACGAGGGAGAAAGCCAGCGGAATCTCGGAGGCCCTGGCCAATGAGAGAAGATTAAACGAGGCTCCTCAGGGTCCCCTTGTGGGATCGTTTGAACGGAAGTTGAAAGAGACTCCGATTTCCGAATACAATCCGTACGATCGGAAACCCCGGATTCCCGAGCGCATCCATTCTTCGCTACTCCTTTGGTCGAAGCACTCCTTGATTGGAAACGAAGAGCTGATCCATAGTTTTAATGAAGAAGGGAAATCTTGGATTGAATTCAGTTTCGGAGCAACAGAGAGAAGAGTTGAAAGGATAAGGGGAGTGTTTGGAGAGGGCAAGCCGTTCAGATGCCATGACGGGACGATAGGGACAATCTACAAGGAAGAGAAATCGCCGTCTACGCACGGATTCCCCTATATCATAGACGATAAAAATGGACGCGTACACGTAGGTTTCGCGGTTTATTGCCTGCCTTTTGACAGTGCTGTTGTAAACGAGTTGCGAGAAACGCTCAGGATCATAGACGGCGGAAGTGGAATCAAGTCGGTAGCCAGGAACTGATGAGAGTCGTGATGCACAACATATTCGCCCCACCTGCGAAGACGTCGGCATTAGGACACAATTTTAATATAGGGCTTCGGCGCAATTTCGCACATGAGTAGGGAAGAGTGCAAGATCCCAATGAACAATAGGGAATGCGATAAGAGTCGGATAGGGATAGCCTCCTTGGGCCACTGGGACCCGGATCGCGTCCTCGGAGAGGGGCTATTGAAAAGTCTGAGAAATGGAAGCAAGATAGGCAGCTCGGAATTTGGGGCATTGTTATTCGCGAATATAGATGGAGTAAAAAGAGACAATGAGAAGATCAACGAACGCATAGTCATAAACAGTGAAGACGGCAATGTTTTGGTGAACATAGACATCGGACGGGGCAAACATCAAGAGGACAAGGTGCTCTGCATTGAAGTTACAGGGCCCAGAGGAACGTACTCATCCACGATCAATGGGCTCGTGGGTGCGGGAATCCTCAGAAAAGAAGGCGTGACGACGCTATGAAGGGACAGTTTAAATAATTCTGATTCCGTTAATACTTGGGTGAAAAATGTGGTAAGAAGCTTTGCATGCGCGGACATAGGGATGGCCTGCAAGTTCAGGGCGAGGGCGGAGACCGACGACGATCTCTGGACGAAGATATCGGACCACGCGAAGAAGGTCCACAACATGCAGAACATGGACAGGGGCACGATGGACAAGATACAGGCCGCGATAAAGGACGCCTGATCCACCGTTTTTTGCTTTTCTTTTTAGGCCGGGCACCAGTAGCGGGAGCCGAAAGCAGAGGCGGC
Source organism: uncultured Microcaldota archaeon (assembly GCA_963753785.1). Taxonomy (GTDB): domain Archaea; phylum Micrarchaeota; class Micrarchaeia; order Micrarchaeales; family CABMGC01; genus JAJYVH01. The sequence goes on along the minus strand of CAVWDL010000011.1, from coordinate 7,030 downwards.
TTGCTCAGAATACCCTGAGCTCTCCCACGAGTTCCTTCAAACGCTCGGGATCCAGTCTGCCCTTTACTTCTCGCGATACGGTGTCCAAACCGCACCCCTCGCTGACCAGGCAAAGGTCTCCCGCCTCGTTCCTTACGGTGTATAGCTTGTCATTGGCTAGCCTCTCCCTCGCCACGTAGGCGTCCCCGAATCTGTCGACTCGGAGCCTTACCTTCTGGAAGTCGGTGACCTTCTGAGGCATGCCGTACTTCTCCTTAGATTCCTCCAGGGGCATGCCCTTCAGCACTGAAGAAACCGAGACCTGCTCCACCGCCTCTGATCCGACGAGCCTGGCAACTATATTCAGGAAATGAGGCTTGAGCTCTTCCACCTTCGCCCTGTTTATCACGTCAGGGATGCCGCCGTCGACGAACTGCAGAAGGTCGGGGGATCCTCCGTCGTCGCACTGGTTCGTTGTGATGTTGACTGATGAGCATCCTATGCAGTACCTGTCCACCCGGGACGCGGAGAGTGGCAGCATATAATCCTGGGGATCGCGGTGGTTCCCCTCCACTGCTATTCTTGTCAACCCGAAGACGTCGTGAAGATCGGACTTGACGTGCTTCTTGCTCGTGAAAGATGCGCTCTCGACTCCGTCATTAACGGTGATCCTTTCATCGAACAGATCCCCGAGTTCGGCCTTCACAGCCGCGGAGGCCGCCTTCGTGGTGAACGAGCAGGGAGGCAGCGTTATCCTGAGAGTCTTGCTCATCTCCTCATAGCAGAGAGGATAGCCGTCTGCGGTACGCACCAGAACCTTCATCTCTTCCTGCCGCGAAGGCAGATACCTCTTCGCCACGCTTGGAGGCGATTCTATGTTTATCTTTTCAGCGTCGGGGGCGCCACGCGCTTCTTTGAAGGAGGGGGCGCTCCTCGTCGCCGTCTCCAAGCGCCCTCATGACGATCCCGTCGAGGCCCGTGGGGAAATCATCGGAATAATTCGCCTTCTCGGAGGATGCGTTGAACATCATGAAGGTCTTGTTCGAGAGGCTGCTAAGATAGGACTTGTTCGCCAGGTCGGAGACGGTCAGCGCGAACCCGTTGGCGTCCGTCACTATAAGATACTTGTCGGTGTTTATGACATAACCCTCCGCGCTTGCGGGCGCACTGATCGCATCCACAACAGGCAGGTTCAGAAGCATCAGCCTGTTGAACTCCTTCTGGTCGTTAAGGTCTGCGCTATGCCGAACGTTCTCCGCCTGTTCCAGCTTCGATATCGAGATCTCGTTCCTGCCTCCGCCCGCAATGCGGTAGAGCTTCATTCCAGAGCAGGGATCCTGCAGCATCAGCATCGAATCGTACAGGGACTGGGCGGCGATCCAGTTATCGATCCTCTCCGGCCTTTGTTTTCCGGGAGCGGAGATCGTCACGGAAGAGGCATCCGAATCCACGAATGAGAATAGGGGATAGTTTCCGCTAGACTTCTTGAATTCTGCAAGCACGGTGGGTCCGTCAACCTCATGGAATGCCATAGTGAATAGAGTGGATGCGCTCATCGTCATGAGCGTGGGCGAGAGCGCTTCGGACTTTAACAGCGCCGCGGAGTTCTGACCTGCGAAGATCATCGAATTCCCGTGGTTCCTGGCTTTTGGATCCTGCCTAAGTTCGGAAATCCTCGTCCGGTAAACCAATGAGCTCGTATCGTGGTCGCGCTTCCGCACGACTTCGGCGATGACGCTGGAAGGCCCTTCAATATTAGGGTCCGGCTTCGCTAGCTTCACACCGCGCAGATCCTTTATCTCGGACTGCTTCTTGCTCTCGTCAGGGGCCCCCACGAAAGCGAAACCACCCATGATAGGCTCTCGATTCCCCCCTATATAAGCATTTTCAAGGAAAACGCTTCCGCGCAAGCATTAAACGCGCCCGGGAAGTGGCGCGGGAGGCATGACATATTGATTTAAAAAGGCGGAAGCGCAATACTCTGCAACTTTAACAGATGCAATAATCGCAGAAAAAGGAGAATAGAGTGGAAAAGACAAAGATGAAAGAGCAGTATTTCGCGGCATCGCTATTGGTCATTGTGCTTGTGATCTCGGTGCTGGGCTACCTCGGCAGCACAATCGCGAAGAGCCAGAGCGCGGTCTTGGCCATGACGACAATCTCCACCACCACGACCGTCGAATCGACGGCGACGACGACTATCCTGAATCCCGGCCAATTCTTCGCGAAGCACGTGATAGTGATATTCCTCGAGAACGAGAACGCGACGAGCATCGCAGGGAACAATGATGCGCCGTACATCAATGACGTGCTCCTTCAGAACTATTCCGTTGCGGAGAACTACCACTCGATCGCGCATCCCTCCCTCCCCAACTACGTGGCCGCCATCTCAGGAGGCACGTTCAACATCACCAGCAACAACTACCCGATCAAGTCGATAGCATCCAACAGCGTAGTGGACCTTCTCGAGGGGCATAACGTGACGTGGAAGGCGTACATGGAATCCATGCCAGGCGATATCAAGGGCGTATGCGATAGCCCCATCCTGAATGCGGGAGGCACGTACGGCTACTTCACCAAGCACGACCCGTTCGCATACTTCACGGACGTGATGAAGAACAAGACAAGATGCACCAAGGTGGTCCCGCTGACGCAGTTCAGCGCAGACCTTGCGGACGACCAGCTTCCGGAGTACTCTTTCATAACGCCGAACATCCTCGACGACGGACACACCACCCCGCTTAACGCCTCCGCATGTCCCCCTTCGGGAACTGAGCTTCAGTGCGCGGACATATGGCTGAGCGGTTTCATGCCCCGGATAATAGGCAATCCAGTCTTTGCGAACACAATAGTCTTCATAACGTGGGACGAATCGATAAGGCCGAAGAATGCCAACGTCACGGACACCATGAGGGTCCCGCTGATCGTAGTGTCCCCCTATTCGAAGAAGGGGTTCGTTGACGACGCGACGGTCTACTCGCACTACTCCCTTCTAGCGACGGTGGAGAAGATCGAAAACATCGGGAACCTAGGACTGAAAGACACCACCGCCAACGTGCTCAGCGGCATGTTCAGGAACGAAACGCTTCCTTGACGGCGGCGGATTCGACGCGTCAGACGATTCGTCCTCATTTTTCCAGATAGTAATTTAACCCTTCCGAACACATATATTTTATGCACACTAAAACTGCTTCTGACAGGTCTGTAGAGGACGAATTCTTCGACTCGATGCCAAAGGGCTACAGGTCGGCAAGACCAAGTACATAGTAATAACGGGCAGCGTGATGTCGGGAGTGGGGAAGGGCACCTTCTGCAGCAGCCTCGGCACCCTTCTGACTTGCCACGGCTTCAGCGTCTCGCCCATGAAGTTCGACGGCTACCTCAACTACGACGCGGGAACGCTGAACCCTTTCAGGCACGGAGAGGTGTTCGTGCTCGACGACGGGACGGAGTGCGACCTCGACCTTGGGAGCTACGAGAGGAGCCTGAACAAGAACCTATCGAAGGACAACTACCTCACCGCGGGCAAGATATTCAAGACCATAATAGACAAGGAGAGGGCGGGCCAGTACCTCGGAAGGGACGTGCAGTTCATACCGCACGTTACCGGGGAGATCAAGAACTTCGTAAGGACGCTCGCTGTGAACTCTAACGCGGACGTGGTTACGATAGAGGTCGGCGGCACCCTCGGGGACCTGGAGAACTCATATTTCGTTGAGGCGATGCGCGAGCTCAGGTACGAGGAGGGGCATTCCAACGTCTGCTCCATAAACGTGACGTACATACTTCAGCCGAAGTCTCTCGAGGAGTTCAAGAGCAAGCCGGCGCAGTTCGGAATGAGAAAGCTCATGGAGCTGGGGCTCAACCCGGACATAGTGGTCTGCAGGTCGGAGAACGAGATAACCAGGAGCGTGAAGGAGAAGGTCAGCATCTTCTCGGACGTGGAGATGGACAGGATATACAACCTCTGGGACGCGGGGAACATCTACGACATACCTTTCGCGCTCAGCGACATGGGGATGGACAAGGCGATATTCAAGATACTGGACATGGCGCCCAAGAATGCCGACGAGGAGCACTTCTCGAAGTGGAGCGAGTTCAACGACAGGGTCAACGTCGGAGAAGGGCGAGGTCACCATAGGCGTAATCGGCAAGTACACCTACGTCCACGACTCGTACCTCAGCATAATCAAGGCGCTGGAGCACGCGGGATCGAAGCTGCGGGTCGAAGGTCGAGCGTCAAGTGGATAGAGTCGACGGACCTCGAGGACGGGAAGATGACCGCCGGCGGACGCCTTCGAGGGATCGACGGCCTGATAGTCCCGGGAGGCTTCGGGAAGAGGGGCATAGAGGGCAAGATATCCGCCGATAAGGCACGCGAGGGAGAACAAGATTCCGTTCCTTGGGCTCTGCCTGGGCATGCAGCTAGCGGTGATCGAGTACGCGAGGAACGTCTGCGGCCTGAACGGCCGCCAACTCTACCGAGTTCAACCCGACGCACAAGCAGCCCGGTGATAGACATAATGCCGGAGCAGGTCGAGATAGTCAGCAAGGAGAAGTACGGAGGGACGATGAGGCTCGGCGCATATCCCGCGCAGCTGAAGACGGGAGCGCTCGTGCACAAGCTCTACGGGAAGGACAGCGTCTCGGAGAGGCACAGGCACAGGTACGAGGTCAACCCGAAGTACATAGGCGGCTCGAGGAGAAGGGCCTGGTCTTCTCGGGCAAGTCGCCCGACGGCAGGCTCATGGAATTCGTCGAGCTTGCCAATCATCCCTTCTTCGTAGCGACGCAGGCGCATCCCGAGCTCAAGTCGAGGCCCGCTGGACCCCGCGCCGCTGTTCGTCGGGCTGGTGGAGGCGGCGATGCAGGGCAGGAAGGGCGGAGATTAGAAGACCGCTCACTCCCTCAGGTCGTTGTAGAGATCCTCCCGCTGCTCGCGGCGGTTACTTTGGACTATGAGCAGCCAAGCGTATTCCTCGCTGTTTGATCCGACCCTCTTGAAGAGGAAACTCGCGCCGTGGGGATTGTCGACTATGCCGTTCTCCCCGTCCCTTGGAACGTAAACGATCATCATGTTTCCCATGTCTCCCTCGAAATGGGCCTTCTCGTTCGCGGGAAGATCCTTGTACTCCCCTTCGGTCACCCGTACCGCGGTGCCACTGGCGCCATCCATCCTCGCTAGTCCCGAAAAGCGAACCTGGTCGGGGTCCTCCCTCACCAAGTAGCCGTATCCCTTGAAGTTCTCGCATTGCAGCAGGCTCTTCGATGCTCTGATGAACTCGCTCCCGAGGATCACGGCGCCTCCGTGGTCGGTGGCCTTCTCGTCCGCCATCGCGGGAAGCACGCGCTCGTTGGCGCTGGTTATAAGCATCTGCCTTGTCGGGGTCTCCTTTATCCTTGTTGCTCCGTCGCTCATTCACTTCACCTTCGCAATGGTCTTCCGCTACTTCCTCTCAATTGGGCCGAGCACGTCGTTTATCGCTTTCTCTCCCTCCATGTTGACAAGCACATAAGCCACAAGCGCGGTGTTGTCCGCATCCGCCCTCATGAGAGAGAGCCTCGATGCGTCCTCTTCGCCGTCGGCGGTGCGGTTCCCGAGGTTGATGTACAGGCACATGTGCCCGGAACCGCTCTCCAGGACGTATGCCTTTTGATCATCGGGAAGAAGCTCGTATTCAGAGGCGGATACTCCCTCGAGCCTGCCCTTTTCGTAATCGATCTTTGCGCGTCCGGAGAAGCCGGGACCGGATTCGTCCCTGACCCAATACTTGCCTTCAATGGGCGTTATCTCGGAATCAGGGCTCTTGATGGAAAATATGAACTCGGACAGCGAAGGCATCATTCTCCATTTCACTGCGAGAAACGCGTCTGCATTTTCGAAACTCATGCGCTTCGATGTCACGAACACCTCCACGTCGGGAAGCGCAGTTTCCTTCGTACGTGTTGCACTCGTTTACTCAATGGTGTATTATGCGTTTCCTCCTATAAATAGGTTGATAGTATAACGCATTTACACAACATATTTTGTTATTATGTGAATCGCGAACCTCGCCCTCCCCTGTAACATTGCGCTGCAAAGACAGGGTCAGACGACCTTGGTCTTTATCACTATGGGCCTTGCGGTGAGCCACGGGTTGGTGGCAGCCGATTCGGCGGAGGCCAGCTTTGTGTAGTTCACCCATATGTAGCCGCTGTAGGTCGTCCCCATGGAGGGATTGCTGAGCTGGGCACCCGTGGAGTCATAGCATGGAAGGGAGGTTATTATCATGGTTTGGCCGTTCACGAGGGTGTTGCCGGTGGGGGATGGCATTAGCGGGACTCCGGTAGAGGATAGGCTGTTGAACGCTGTTATGGGATTCGGCGTTCCCCCTGACGCCATGCTGGCTGCGCAGGCGAGCTGCACGTTATACATCGGCGCTCCGAGGTTCTGGCCGAAGGTGAATGTCAGCATTCCGCTCGTCACGAGGGTCGGGTTCTGGCAGAGGAATCCCGAGCTTCCTATGCAGGAGGTTCCTGCGAAGGTGCTGGAATTGAACACGCCAAGCTGGAAAAGCACGCCGACCACGACAGCGAGTATGAGTATCGCCCAGCCGTAGGTCATGAGGTACTCCATCGCGGACTGGAGCCTGCTCCTCCTCGCGAGGACGGAGCGAAGGCTGTCTATGAAGCGTGAGGTTCTTTTCGCGAGGGTTGTGGTTTGACTCATGAAATCACTTTTTCCTCCTCACCTCATCTATGATGATATAGCTGAATGCGGCTGCGGGAACCACGAGGAACAGGTCTCCCAGCCAGGTCGAGACGGCGAGGTTCATCAGGGACGACCCGACGGCCTGTGTCGATGAGTAGTATAACGAAGTGGAGTATGCCAGGAATATGCTGGACGTGTTGATGAGTATGACGGTGAAGACCAGTATGCTCAAGCCCACGATGAATGAGACGATGAATGCGTTCGCCATGGCTCCGAAGAGCTTGAAGTCCTTGTGTGATGCTGCCCCGATCCACAGGCCGAATAGGACTGAGGTGAAGGAGGGGAGGGAGTCGCTAAGCA
>CAVWDL010000010.1:0-17360 GCA_963753785.1 uncultured Microcaldota archaeon | reverse complement strand
ACCATTTGTCATACTTACTGACCACTGTCGAATTTGCGGGGAAAATCATTTTAGGACGTACCGATGGAACTTTGAGATATTGGATGTGGATTGATTTGAAAGGCATGTATACAGTCGCTCTTTGTAGCGCAGCCTACCTTCCCATTTCTCCATTGTATGCTGTAGCGCATGCGATCAAGACATTATTTTCCATAGCGATTTGGCCTGGGCCTGCAAAAACAGCAAAGGTGGAAGCAGCACGCACTGAGTTGATGGGATTTATACCCCAGCCTGTTGACTACGTCTGAAACGTCGCGTGTAGATACGATGTATCTCAGCTTCATCGATAAAGAAGATGAGCGCGTTAAAGGTCCTACACCCACCTGTGTGGGAATCGGTGATTTTGTGAAAGGAGCCTTCAAGCGATTTACAATGTCTGTTTCCGCGGCGCGGACCGATGGAGAATTGGCCAGTATTAGCTTTTATTGACACTGAAACGGCTCGTCAGCGGCTCACAACAGAAGTTGTTGAGAAATGCAATAAGGTCAGAGAAGCCCACCAGCGAGGATATCTTGATGAGCGTCTGAAGATTGTCAGAGATTCTCGTGCTTCTGATCTTGAAAAAAACGTGGCTTTTAAAGCCCTCAACAAGTTGTGGGTCAAGTTTCAGCAAGACGTGGTTCAATCAAGCCCAGAAGAACTGGCTTCCCTCACATTCATGCCTGATGCCATCTCTTTACTGAGGTAGCTCGAACAACTGCCTCTAAAGAAAACCGTATCGGACTGATTTCTTTACTCCGAAGAAGAGAGTATCTTAACGCTCTATGAAACGCCGTATACGGATCCTTACGGTGCTGTAAGAGGACGGGAGCGAAAGCTCTCTCCTACTCGATCTGTGTACCGTAAAACTCTCCGGTATCAGGGTGGTGACATTTTAACTTTGGTTTAACATAAATTCTTTATGCGATCGACAAAAAACATACGTCAAATTACAATCCGAACTTTTATCAATCTGCTTCGGCCCAGAATTGGAGCGGGATTATTTAAAAACAGGAAGAAATTATGAACATAACGCTGGCTTTTACAAGAATATTTTTTTTCATCCTCAGCATTTTCTTCATCACAACGTACATGATTTCAAGCCCCACTGGATATACTTTGGAAAATGTGTCTATTGGGGTCGGGTTAGGTTCCGCATTAGGATTGGCTCTCATTGGATTTGATCAGTTGTTTAAACGATTTAACTTAAGGTCGTTCAATATTGCTATTGTGGGTTTGTTCATCGGCTATTTAATGGGAGAAGCGCTGGTTTTAATTTTATCGACCGTTCTTGATATTTCTTCTGCGACGATTCATTTACAACAAACGCGTCATTGAAGTGCTCGAGATTGCCTTGTTCTTATTTGGCACCTACTTAGGGACCATTATGATATTGCGATCTTCGGATGAAATTTACGTCAGTATTCCCTTTGTCAAATTTACTCCAACGGCTCAGAAAAAAAAGGACCTGATCGTAGATGCATCTGTACTCGCTGATGCTCGGATCCTTGATCTTGCAGCGTCAGGGCTCATCGACCACCATCTCGTTTTGCCCCGATTTTTATTAAAAGATCTCTACGCTCAGTCCGAGGTTGGCGACGAAGCCACTCGTCATAAAGCAAAACGTTCGCTCGAAGTGATGAAAAAACTCGAACAAATCACCGATTTAGAATTGCGCTTTAATGATACTGATTTTCCGGATGTGACCGATTCGATGAGTAAATTAATTCGCCTCGCCCGTCTTCTTGACGGAAACATTTTGACCGCCGATATCAGCCGCGTTCAAATTTCCGCCATCGAAGGTGTGCGTATCATCAATATTCATATGGCGGCGATACTCAGCATCGAGAACGGCAAGACCAGGTACGAGTCGGTGGGAGAGGTCGACGAGGCGATAGACTTCCTCAACTATTACGTGATGGAGGAGGACAGGAACAAGGGCTTCGTGAGACGAACTACGATACAGGGCAGCAGCAAGCAGGTGAAGGCGGGCTTCCAGGGCGCCCCTGGGAATGAGGAGAAGATAAAGATAGCTATGAGGCCGTACGGTGTCTTCGGCGTCATAGCGCCGTTCAACTTCCCTATCTCCATATCGGTGGGAATGAGCAGCGCTGCCCTGGTCACCGGGAACACGGTCGTATTCAAGCCCTCATCCACAGACAACATGACGATGATGACGGGCCTTAGGATATACGAGATATTCAAGGAGGCCGGAATTCCCGACGGGGTGTTCAACTTCATAACGGGCCCTGGCTCGGAGCTGGGAGACGAGCTGGTGCTCAACCCCAAGGTCAGCGGCATAGCGTTCACGGGATCCAAGGCAGTGGGGACTGGGATGATGAAGAAGGCGATAGACGCTGGGATCCAGAAGGTCTTCGTCGTCGAGATGGGCGGGAAGAACCCGGTGATCGTCTCCAAGCAGGCGAACCTCGACGACGCGGCGGACGGTATCGTCGGCTCCGCCTTCGGCTACGACGGCCAGAAGTGCAGCGCGTGCTCGAGGGTCTACGTGCAGGAATCCGTCAAGGAGGAGTTCGTGAGCAAGCTCGTCGAGAAGGCGAGGGGCATTAAGGTTGGGAACCCGCTGGACAAGAATGTGTACATGGGACCCCTGATAAACAGGAAGGCGATGGACAGGTACAAGAACGCGGTGCACGAGGCGAGGAACTCCGGAAGGGTGATCTTCGGGGGGAACGAGGCGAACACCGGCCTTAACGGGGTATACGCGGAACCGGCGATCCTGGAAGTCGGGCAGTCGAACAGGCTCATGCACGAGGAGCTCTTCGCTCCGATAATAACGATAGACACCTTCAAGAAGTTCGACGAGGCGCTTGCAAAGGCCAACGACACGGAGTACGGGCTTACCGCCGGCCTTTACAGCAATAGCAAGAAGGAGATAGGCGATTTCCTAGACAGGATACAGGCGGGAGTGGTCTACGTCAACAGGAGGACAGGCGCGACTACCGGAGCGATAGTCGGGATGCACACCTTCGTCGGATGGAAGGGGAGCGGCACGAGCGGGAAGGGGACGGGCAGCAGGTTCTACCTCCCCCAGTTCCTAAGGGAGCAGAGCCAGGCCGTCGTGAAGTAGACCATTGGGGCAGGGATTCAATTTATTAGCTAGGCGAGAGAGTAGATTGCGTTGATAGGATGATGACACGTGCGATCTACTGGTTCCTGAGTTCCAGGCCCTACAAGCGGAAGACGGTGATGTACAAGAGCCATGCGATCAGGGCGGAGGTCGCGGACGGATTCCTTAAGCAGATGATAGGACTGATGTACAGGGAGGGCATTGCCAGCGACGAGGGCATGCTGTTCCCGCTGATCTTCAGCGGCAAGGGCGCCGCATCGATCATAATGTTCAACATGAAGTTCAGCATAGACATAGTGTGGCTCGACAAGTCCCGCAGGGTGGTGGACATCGTAAGGAACGCGAAACCCGAGAAATCGATGTTCTTCGGGAAGTCTTACGCCCCGAAGAAGCATTCGAGCTACGTGCTTGAGCTCAAGTCAGGAACGGTCGGCAGGCTGGGAATTGGGATAGGAGACGAGCTCAATTTCTGATCCCTGCTTCCGGCGCATCATCGGGTTGGAAAGTGCAAAACCGCAACATAGGCAAGAACACGCTGGTCCTGCTCCTCGGGATACTCTACGTGTTCCTCTGCTATTACTTCTTCTACTTCCAGGCGTACTTCTATCCGCCGGCATACTTCTCGCTCGCCGCGATGTTCATCCTCGGCACACTCTTCATCTTCCTCCCGGTCTACTACAGGGGAGAGAAGTTCTGGGAGGGCAAGCTGAGAGTCAGGGAGAAGCTCGCGCTCTCGCTCTCCTCCGCGCCCGCGATCTTCCTCTTCGTCTTTGGCCTGGCGGAGCACGGCGGCTACTCCGCGCTCCTCTATCCGCTCCTTCTCTTCCCGTTCGTCTACATCCCTATAATAATCGCCGCGGCAATACCTGTGGCTTTCATTTACGCATACAGGAAGGACATAATCGGGGCGAAGTCGCTCAGGTCGTACGCCAAGCTGGCGGTCCTGATAGTGCTCGTCTCGGTCGTCTCCTTCTACCTGCTGAGCTACGCACTTGGAAACACAGGATGGAAAGGCACGGACGAGGCCGCTTTCGACTACTATGCGGCCCACCTCTTCTCCACGGGCTCGAACCCGTATGTCAGCGACATGAATCCCGCGCTGCTGTCGTTCAACCTCTTCCCCACCCTGCTACTCAACGGGACGTGCGAGTGCAGATACACGTATCCGCCCCTCAGTTTCCTGCCGTTCGCAGTCCTCACCCCGCTTTCCATCGACAGCATCTATCCCTTCGTGCTGGCCGCTGTGCTCCTGACGGTGATCGCCTCTTTCTTCCTTTTCCGCAAGTCGAAAGGGAAGTATGCTGTGCTTCTGCTCGTCCTCGAGTTCCTCCTTCTCGCATACATCAACAGGCCGAGCGCATATAGCAAGTACCTCGCGGTCTCGGTCCTGCTCCTACTTGCTTACGCCGAGCGCAGGAAGCCCTGCCTGCAGGGCACGCTGCTGGGCCTTGCGGCGGCGACGCATCAGCTCGCATGGCTCGCCATCCCATTCTTCTACCTGCTCTCCATAAGGGAGAGCGGCATCAGGGAGTTCTCCAAGGTGCTGTTCGCTTCGGCCTGCGCGTTCCTTGCGGTCTGCGCCTACTTCATAGCGCTCTCCCCGCAGGCGATGATGGGCAGCCTCACCTACCTCTTCGGCGCGAAGTTCGAGATTCAGGGCCCGACATTCATAGGCATCCTGAGTTTCTTCCACCAGGTCCCGTACTTCTATTCGGGAGCGGTCATGCTGATGCTGTACCTGACCTCCCTGCTGCTCTTCTATTTCTACACGAGGACTCTGAGGCCGCTGCTCGCCGTCGCCCCGTGGGCGATATTCTTCATGTCATGGTTCAACGAGTCGGGATACTTCCTCGCGTTCGTACCGCTCCTGATCTACATCTGCGTTGTTGAGGACTCGAAGGCGTCGGACAGGCTCAAGGACAAGAGGTGCCTTCTTTCCGCCATTCTCCTGGCGGTCTCAGTGGCCGCGCTGCTGTTCGTCTATCCCGGCGCGCTCGCGTAGGTCTTCTCGTCTTCCCTTGCCATCTCGTGCGCCTTCTTTACGGAGAATCCTTTGCGCCTGTACCTTATCTCGCGCAGCTCGTGGAACAGTATCTTCGCTTCGTATTTCCTGTACTTCTTGGAGATCCAGATTTGGTTCAACGGAATCTTAAGAGTCTCGTTGCGTTTCTTCTGCTGCCTCCTGTTCGGCGCAGTGAAGTGCCTTCCGCCGTAGACCAGGTTGTATGCGGCTATGTGGTCTGTGACCACGCTATGCGGCACGTAGACTACCCTGTATCCCAGGCGCCTGACCTCTTCCCTAGGAAACGATCGCTTCATGGAAAATATCTGGAAAGCAAACATTATTAAGAAAACTAAAGCGGGGCGCAAAAGTACCGGGCGCGGCTGGCATTGAAAATAATAGCCGCCGACGAGGATTGAACTCGTGACCTTCTGCTTACCATGCAGACGCTCTTTCGTGCAGGGACCTCCGAGGAAGTCCGAGTACCACTGAGCTACAGCGGCAGTTACTGATTTAAGGTCAGACGATACTTATATACCTTAGCTCTTGTCGGATGGATCGGCTATAAAAAGTTTGTATTCCCAAGCGCATACGGTGCGTGGATGAGAGGAATGCGGAGTCCGCTAATCGCTTTGACGATGCTCTTGCTCTTCGCGGGAATCGCTTTCGCCCAGAACGGCTACGGCACTTCCGCGATAGTGCTTTCAAAGGGCTACCTAAACGTGACGGCGGGAGGCTCCGCCTCGGTCAACTACGCTGTGAACCTTGCGAGCGGCAGCACATGGGGCACCACTCTTGTCGTGACGAACGCCGCGCAGCTTCAGCAGCAGGGGATAACGTTCGCCATAAGCAACCCTTCGGGGGATCCGCCCTTCACTGGGCTGCTCACAGTAATAACATCTACGACCACAGGCTCGAGGGTCTACAGCGTCAAGCTGGCCGCCACCGGGGACGACCCGTCCCTGGTCAATGCGGTCCTTAACGTGAGCGTCACTGGCACGCAAGTCGCAGGCGCCACCACGACCGTCGCCCAGCAATACTATCCAAACGGAAGCGGACTCATGGTCGCTTCACTCGTACTGATAATCCTGATCGCGATTGCGGTCGGCTACCTTGCGGTTAAGATGAAGACTATTCTCGCAAGGCTCGCGCTGATAGGAGCCGGCCTCATACTCATAGGCACGGTGGTCTGGATCTACGGCGACTACGCCGGAGGCAGCATGGCCTACGTCTGGGGAGGCGTTGCTGCGATAGCCGTCGGGACCCTTGCCTGGGTCTACGGAGACATAGTCGGAGGGACGTTCAAGCAGTCGTTCGCCGGAAAAGTCGTCTATGCGGGGGTCGCGCTGATAGTCATAGGCACAGCGCTGTGGCTCTACGCGGACTACTACGGCGGCGGATTCCCTCTCTACCTGTGGTCGGGAGTCGCCCTCATAGTGGTGGGCACCGCGGCGTGGCTCTACGGGGACGCGTACGCGGGTGCGTTCCTGAGGAGCAAGAAGGAGAAGGCATAGTCCCGACCTTGCGAATCGCCCATCGCCGCGGCTATGGTCCTATTTTGCAGGGGGTGAGATTTGAACTCACGAAGGCGCTGAGGCCACAGGATCTTAAGTCCTGCGCATTTTTCTGTGGCTACGCGGCCAGACCAGACTCTGCCACCCCTGCGTGGGAAGTCTAAGCGTACGAAGGCGGCCCCGACATGTCTTCCGCAGGAGTCCCTGTGTGCTCGTGCGAATCCTTGGCCTTCTTCATTATGTCCTTGACCCTGGCTTCCACCTCCTTCGCCTCCTTCTCGAGGTCGCTGAGGTCTATCTTTATGCCAATGATCTTGTTGAGGCCCTCTATCGCGGTCTCGGCGTACTTGGGGTCCATTATCACAGGATTCACCTCGACGAGGAGGTTGACGGTCGGTATCTTGAGCTCGTTGGCGCCCATCACCAGGAGCGCGCTCACTCCTGCTATGACGCCCTCGGTTATCGGCTTCATTCCGAGCTTCACCGCCTTCTTCGTTATCTCGGGATCCGAAGAGATTATGTATGCCGCTCCGGACTGCTTCTGCGACGGCATCCCGCCTATTGAGATTATCCTGTTCATCCCGCTCTTCCTTATGAAGGAGAGTATCTCGCCTGACAGCTGGAATATGACCGCCTGCGGTATCGTGAACTCCGAGAGCACTATGATCAACTTGTCCTTGGAGTCGACGTAGAGCCTGACAGTGTGCATCGGCTCCCCGTCGTGCACCGCCGCTATGGGAGGGAAGAGGTCGCTGTCTATGTAGCCTATGCACTTCATGTCCAGCTTCTCTATCATGTAGCTCGCGGCCATCGGGCCGACGAGTCCGGCTCCAGGGAAGCCCTCTATGAAAGTGTAACCCTTCAGGTTTATGTCGTCGGTAATCCTTATTTGCATCATTGCATCACAGGGAGTATGTATGCAAAATATAAAAAGAGAGCATCTTTGCAATTGAGCGGTAACCGAACGGTTACGATAGCGTTTTAAGCGATAATTCCGCCTTTTTATTAACGTCGCTTGTATTTTACTGACGTCAACTCGACGATAGATATAAAAAGGTGCGTTGTTACCTATTATCGGTGAATGAATGGCGGAAAGAATGACAGACGAAAAAATCAGCAGAGAAAACGGCTATCTTTACTATCTGGGGAAGGATGGCTACGTTTGGAGGACACCTATGAAGACCAACTCTAGGGGCAGAAAGGCCAAGGTTGGAAGCGAGAAGGTGGCAAGGGCAGAAGGATACCTCTACTACATTGACAAGAGTGGATATGTAGCAAGAGCGAAGATGAACAGGAAGGGAAGGAGGTAGATCTTTTTGGGGCCTTCGGGTCCCACTTTCTTTTTCTCTTAGGTGGCGTCCTCTCGGACGCCCCCTAACCTTTTTATCAAAGCAGATTTCATTTCTTTACTTTCCAGACAAGCGAGCCCATCAATAAGTAAGAAATTATAAATTCTCATGTAACTATAGCATGCATGAGGAGACTCCAGATAGGCGTAATGGGTTCGGCGGCAGACCTGAAGTATGCGAAGGATGCTGAGAAAGCTGCAGAGAGGATAGGATATCTAATAGCGAAAAAAGGCGGAATACTCCTGTTCGGTGCTGAAAAGGATTATGATTCTCTGTCTACCGTGGCTTGCAGGGGTGCGAAGAAGGCCAATGGAATCACTGTTGGAATAACTTACGGTAAACGCAAGGACATAGTTGAAAAGGATGCTGATGTGGTAATTCCTTGCGGTCTTGATCGCGGAGGGGGAAGGGAGTTCGTCTTGATATTAGGTTGTGATGCGGTCATCGCGATAAGCGGTGGCTCAGGAACACTCACGGAACTTGCAGTTGCATACCAAGCAGACATACCTATGATTGCGCTGAAAGGGTTCGGTGGATGGACTGACAAACTCGCCGGCACCTACTTCGACAGTCGCAATCGCAGGAAGGTAATCTCTGCATCTTCGCCTGAAGAGGCGGTGGAGGTTGCTTTTGACGAGGCAAAAAAATACCGCGAAAAGTATGAACTTGCGTGATTTAAAACAAGGCGTGGCTCCCTTTTCTCCGCTCCCAGGGGAGTTCATTCTTCTATGAACTCGTTCTTTCCACCGCACTTCACGCAGCGAGGAACAACCTCGTGCGTGTTGTAAGTTCCGCAGCTACGGCACCTGGTGATCATCCTGTCGGGATTAGGCTCTCCTATGTTCAGGCTCTCCACGAAGTGCGGGCCCCTGTGACCTCTCTTCCAGGTGCAGAGATGCTGGTGCCCATCGGAGCCCTTGAACCTCACGCCGCATTCCGGTTTGCGGAATGAGTTCGTGAAGCCAAGTAGGATTCTCGGTCCTTGCATATTTCCACCTGCCGCTATCTCAGTCCGTTATGGCTGAACCTGAGCAGAATGAAGCTCTGCATGCTTTCATCCCTCTCAGGAGGCCGTAACGTTGATGTGAGCCTCCACTCCGCGATCCCCCATCACTTCGATCAGATACTTGTTACCGATAACAGGCGTGAGCTTCATCTGCCCGTTGAGGTAGAGCAGGTTGCCTGTGAAGGTCAGAGTCTCTGACGCTCCCGGCTGGAGCACGTATCCCTGGTTGGACAAAGACCCGAAGCAGTTTTCGCAGACCACGGGCCTCATCGGCTCTATTCTTCCGGAGATCAGAGGAAGCACCAGCGTTCCATTCTTCGCTACGATGAAGTTGAGCACCTGAAGCATTCTTGCCTGGGCACCTATCTTCACCATCCTGCCGAGATCCTGTGACTGGCTTGCGCTGAAGTTAGGCATTTCTCCGCCCTTTACCGCTCCCCAGTCACCTACAGAGGTGACGTTCACGCCGTCTATTCTCCCCTTCCAGAAGAAGCCGCCGTTCTGCATTTCATTGACGCCGACAGATCCCTGTCCGTCCTCTCCGCTGAACGGAGGAGGAGGCAACGGCAGCAATGGCATTACCTGCGATGCGTTGAAGTCCGACCCGTTGTACCTGCCGTGCGATGCGTTAAGCATTTCCTGAGAAGCGTTGAAAGCCATCAGGTAAGGCGTCTCGTTGAAGCCGGTCAGGTTCGGCCTCTCGTTTATGTTCAGGCCCCTGGTCGAGTTGGCCCACATGGGATAAACGGAGTTAGGAGCGATGAACACGGAAGGCGTCCCAAAAAGTTCCACGTTGTCGAGAGTCACGCTGCTGTTCGCATTGTTCTTGACGGTAACCTCGAGCTGCGTTGAGTTCCCGACGACGGACAAGGTCGCGCCTGTTATGCTTATCTTCGGCACCGTGTTGTTGAGGACGTCTACATCGTCGTGACTTAGCGGTTTCGTGTCGCCTATCCTGAAGGCGGACTTCCCGTTTCCTACGACCACCGCTCTCAGCGAAGGCACCATTACGAACACAGTGGAGTTCTCGGTGTATATCGCCGCAACCACTGGGCTCAGGTCTATCAGTATGCTTGAGCTGCTGTTGACAGTGCCGCTTCCGGTGACGCTCGCGGTGAACTGCCCGCTCGGCACTGTCACATTGTATTCCGTGCTGTTGACCACTATCTCTGCGGAGGATACGGAGAACCTGACCGAGTCTATCGATGCGTTCTCAGGTATCTTGCCGGTTCCTATCACCTGGCTCGTGTTTATCAGGTTCATCAGGTCTATCGTTCCGCTACCGCTCCCGGAGATCCATCCCGAGACATTTCCGCTACCGGCGACATGGGCCTGTATAGATGAATATGTTATGTTAAGGGCCTGGGTTCCGTTGGGAACCTTCGGAGGGTCGGTCAGCCTGAACGCCACCTGGTTCGCCGCGGTGACGGTCGGCATGCCGAACGTCGTGAATGCGAATGCGCACAGGAACAGCGCTATGACCAGTGTGGCCGCGATGAGGGGCATCCTGCTTGAATCGTTGCCCATCGCGTTTATGTTGAAGGATGGGTTAAGCGAATAATACTTCCACTTCTTGATGTGGGGATTGTCCACCTTCTTTACGGCCCCTATTTTTTCAAGACCTTCCAGGTGCTCGCTTACTGTTGATGGTGCAAGTCCGAGCTCGTTGCTTATCTCCCCTGGCGTCTTTACTTTCTTTCCTATGAGTTTCAGTATTTTCTTCTTCGTATGCCAGTTCTTTGTCATGAAACCAATTATGCATTAGCTCCCTCTTTCTTAAATAGGTATCGGGATGGTTCGGCTTTGTTTCGGTTTTACCTCGTAGAAATATAGAATATTTCGGAAATTAAGGTCTAATTTCATGAAAATGACGCTTTCCAATAACCGAACCATTTTGATATTCTTTTAAAGTAGTACAGCCATAGAATGTGCATGTTTAATCATTCAGTTAAAGTGGCAAACATCAGCAAGATCTACGAGACGGCGTCCGTAGAGGTCAGGGCATTGGAGAATGTGTCCTTCACGCTGGAGAGAGGAGAGTTCGTTGCGATAGTCGGACCCTCGGGAAGCGGAAAGTCCACGCTCATGAACATACTAGGAACGATAGACAAGCCCACTCACGGCGAGGTCTACATAGATGGGATAGCGACCTCGAAGATGAACAGCGACGAGCTGGCGGAGTTCAGGAACAAGAAGCTCGGGTTCGTGTTCCAGGCATATAACCTGATATCCGGGCTCGACGCGGAGAAGAATGTTGAACTGCCGCTCATGACCACTAACATGCCGAATGAGGAGAGGACGAGGAGGGCGGACAAGCTTCTCATACAGCTGGGCCTTAAGGACAGGCTCAAGCTGAGGCCGACGAGACTGAGCGGGGGAGAGCAGCAGCGCGTCGCGCTTGCGCGCGCACTCGTCAACGACCCCACGCTGATACTGGCGGACGAACCTACGGGAAACCTCGACACCAAGTCGGGGGACGAGGTCATAAAGCTCCTTAAGAGCATCAGCAAGACAGGGAAGGTGACAATCGTCATGGTTACGCACAACCTTGACATCACGCAGTATTGCGATCGTATAATCCACATAAAAGATGGAAAGTTGGAAAAAATAGAGGTAGTGAAGTGAAAATACAAGATAAGATTTCGGACAGTTTGCTGTCGCGCATTTCGTCGATGGCAATAGTGCTGTTTATGCTAGCGGCGGTAGCACCGAACGTGGTTTTTGCGGGGACGAGCGGACCTTCCCCGATCCCGCCTCCGCCTGCGTTCCAGATAACCACCCCGACCCTGACTCTCTGCAGGGGTGTCGTGAACAGGATACCAGTGACGATATCGAACCCCGGATCCCAGCCGATGACCGGCCTTCAGCTAGGCCTTGTCGCGTCTAGGAACATATATGTCATAGGCAACGGAACTGTGAACCAGGCGACTGTTCCAAACAACGGGACTTCGACGGTGGAGCTTCCGCTTTTCGTGAGCCTGAACACGTCTTCCCTCGTCTCGGTGGGAATATCGGTCAACTACAACTACTATTCGCTTTACACCGACAGCGAGGTAAGGAACGTGAGCTTCGGCGTGCAAACGTGCCCTGCGGCGCTCTCCATAGAGACTGACCCGATAGTGACGTCCGGACGCATAGAGAACATAACGCTCAACCTGACAAACGTCGGAAACACCACTCTGAACGACATGTCGCTTCAGATGTCGATGTCGTCCTCCGTGGCGGCGATCCTGAGCCACCAGCCGATACAGCTGGGCTCGATGGCCCCGGGGGCGAAGAAGGAGGTCAATGAGAGGGTATTCATGTTCACTGGGGGAGCTGAGACATTCCCCCTGAACGTCACGGTGAACATGTACAACGGCACGAGCCCCGTGCAGCTGCTGGACACCATTCCCCTTCTCTCAAGCGGCATAATAAACATAACCGCTTCCAGCACGACCATATCCCCGACGCTCCTCACTCCAGGAAGCATATTCTCTGTTTCCCTGATATTGACGGACGTGGGGACGACGGGAGCTTCGGCTGTCACCGCAACTCCGGTTCCGCCTAGCGGAATACTTCCGTACGGATCCAACTCGGTGTTCATAGGGGACATGGCGGTGGACACCCAGGTGCCCGTCACCATGACTCTTCGCTCGAACGCATCCCTGAAGAGCGGAACCTACACGATACCGATAAGGATAAACTACCTGAACAACTTCAGGGAGAACCTCAGCACCACGATATTGGTTCATGTGACAATGGGTGCAGCGCTCGCATCGAACTTCACAAGGACCGGCGCATACCCGCGCGGCGGAGGCACTGGAATAGTAGGCACAATAATAGAGATAATAATAGTGCTGGCGGTCCTGGGTGCGATCTTCCTTTACGCGAGGAAGAAGGGCATGCTCAAGCGCTTCGCGAACAAGCCAAAGGAAAGGTAGGAATGCATGGACATAAATGATATCTTCTGGCTGAGCTACAGGGACCTCAGCGAGAAGAAGGTAAGGACCGCGCTCACCATAATAATGGTGATAATAGGCATAGCCGCGATAGTGGCGCTGACCTCGGTGACCGCGGGAATAAGCGCCAGCATAACTGCGCAGCTGGAGTCTCTCGGGCCCACAGCCATAATAGTGAGCTCGAGCACAAGCACAGGATTCACGGCCGCGGACGTTGGCGAGATGTCTTCGCTCCCTAACGTTACTTCGGTCACGCCGCTGCTTAGCGGCTCGGCCGTAATGTACGCAGGAAACCAGAACTCCTCGGTCAGCGTAATCGGAGTATCGACCACCGGACTTTCGCAGCTCCTGGGGACCAACGCCACGGTGGCGCAGGGCTCGATGTACCTCGACACCATAGCGCCCGAGGTGGTAGTGGGCCACACCGTCGCATTTCCCACATCCGCCGCGGGACAGCAGACGATAACCGTGGGCAACAGCGCGACGCTAAGGCTCGTAAGCGGAAGGAACAGCCAGACGGTCACTGTCCCGATACTCGGCATACTGCCATCCCACGGCGCGTCTTTGATACCGATAGACACGGGAGTGTTCATGTCGGTGCAGGCGGCGCAGGTGCTGCTGCACAGGTCCTCCTACAACGAGATGGTAGTGCTTGCGAACAACCTGACTAGCGTCAATGCCACGTCGGCGCTGATAACGACCATCTACGGGAGCAGCGCCAGGATACTTACGACGTCCCAGCTTCTTTCTACGGCATCATCGATAATAGGCTCCATAACGCTCCTGTTCGCCGTGATAGCGGGCGTATCGCTTCTGGTAGCTGCGGTGGGGATAATGAACATAATGCTGATGGGAGTCATGGAGAGAACCAGGGAGATAGGCATAATGAAGTCTATCGGATTCAAGAGCAAGCACGTGATGCTCGTGTTCCTCCTTCAGGCCCTCATCATAGGCGTGGTCGGAGGGATCGCGGGAATAATAGTCGGCGCAGGGACCTCATACGGGCTGGCCGCCGTGTTCAGCAGCGGCTCAAGTTCCACTAGTGCGAGCACGTCCGCCGCATCGGCAGGAGGCACAAGCGCGAGGACAGGAACAGGAGGGAGCGGGGGCTTCTCTGGAGGCGCACCGCCTGCGGGAGGAGCGGGCGGAGGGACTGAAATATCTGCCGGAAGCGGAAGCAGCACTTCGTCCTCGAGCTTCTCATTCTCTCCCGCATTCCCGATCATGACGATCGCGGAAGCGCTGCTGATCTCGATGATAGTCAGCATAGTCGCGGGCATATATCCCGCGTGGAGGGCGGCCGAGATGCAGCCGATAGACGCTCTCAGGCAGCTCTGACGGCAAGGTCAGAGGCTGCCTTTGAGGTACTCGTAATCGGAGTTCTTCAGCTCGAAATCAAGGGCGCCGAGCATGTCGTCAAGATGCTCCCTGCTGGTCGCCTTGGGTATGGGCAGCGACCTCCGCTTCAGATACGCAAGGGAGACCTGCGTCGGAGTCATGTCGCACCCCTTCGCGACCTCGAATATCTTCTCAGATTCCGCGACGCCACCCTTCGCAAGGGGGCTGTAGGCTATGACCGCGATCTTTTTCTTCTCGCAGAAGGGAACCACCTCCTTCTCGCACTCCCTCGCAAGGGGGCTGTACTTTATCTCGTTCGCGATCACGTCGCACTTCTTCGTCGCTGCGAGCGCGTCCTCCATGTTCTTGACCCCGAAGTTGCTCACTCCGAAACCGGAGATCGAGCCGTCGTCCACCAGCTCCTCCATGGTCCCGACTATCTCCTTCATGTTCATCAGGGGCGTTGGCCAGTGCACGAGATACAGGTCTATGTATCCGCAGTTCATCCTCTCGAGGCTCGCCGCGGCAGACTTCTTTATCCCCCCGCGGCTCAGGTGGATCGGCGAGACCTTCGATACTATGAACAGATCGTCCCTGTCGCGATCGGATATCGCCTCCCTGACGAGTTCCTCCGCATGGCCGTGGCCGTAGAGCTCGGCGGTGTCTATCAGCTTTATCCCGTTGTCGAGCGCGTACTCTAAAGCGGCTATCTCCCTGCGGTCCTCATGCAAATCGCGAGTGAACCAGCCTCCCATGCCCCAGGTCCCTATGCCTATTGGAGATACTTCTTTCCCGTTCAGTTTTGTTATCAAGCCACCACCTCTGGAATATGAGTATCTAATCATTGCAAGCTTTTTTATTATAGCGCAAGCCAGTATCCAAGTCGGTGATTCGCATGGGATTGTTTGGAATAGGGGACGGGAAGATGGACATGCAGATAAAGAACCCCAATGTCGCTGCGGGGGAGATTCTCGAAGGCACGGCCACGCTCACGCTGAACAAGGACGTCAACGGAAAGGAGGTCGTCGCAATACTGTTCGCTGAGAGGACGGAGACATACAGGACCAGCAGCGGGCAGCAGGGAAGCAGGAAGGTCTCTGTCTATTCGAAGGCGCAGACGCTCGACACGGAGAAGCTTTACACTAAACAGAACGGGCCTTACCAGTACAAGTTCAGCTTCGTGATCCCGCAGACAGGGGCGTCGCTTCCCGCAGGCGTCAGCCCGATCATCGGGGAGATAGGCAGCCTCGTGGGAGGATTGTCGGGACTGGCCCCGATACGCTGGTACGTCAAGGTGGAGCTGAAGCACGAGGCGATGCTGACGTTCGCGATCGCGAAGACGCAGGAGATAAGCATACTCGCGCAGCCACAGCAGCCTCAGCCCGCGGCAGGAGAGATATGAGTCCGCGCCGCTGAAAGAGGGTGCCCTCAGAGGGCACCGCTCGGGCAGGGGCGAATCACTTCGAGTACTGCTTCGCCAGGCTCCCTATTACAGGGATCTCGATGTCGGTTCCGTTCCCCGCCTGGTATCCCACATACAAGCCGTAGAGCCAGAGCAAGAAAACCACCAGCCCACCCAGCATAACTGAGAAGATTGCAAGAACGAAGAAGATTATCGCCAGGCTCACCCACAGCAGTATGGACTGTATCGCGTGGAACTTTATCTTCTTGTCTCCGTTTGAGAGCAGGAAGGCGATTATGCCTCCGACCAGCTCGAAGAAGTATATCAGTATGTACCATATCCCGTTGGTTTTATTGGTTGCATTTGCCATTTCCACTACCCGTGTTTACCTTCTCAGATAGACTTTAAAAAGGGAGTGATATTGAATCTGTAGCCTACCTATTGACATGCACGACCTTCGCTGGAGGGAACCCATTGAATCGCGTCGATGACGCATTCGAATACGCTCCTATGTCCTTGAAGAAAACCCGATCTCCTATGTCCAGGGACGGGAGCATCGCATTAGTGGTTATGGTATCCAAGGCGTCACAGGTGGGTCCAAAGACGGTCGTTACCGTTTCTTTCCCTTCCTTGAACGCATATACAGGATATTGCACATGATCGAACAGTTGTCCAGACAGCGTGTTGTACACGCCATCGTCTATGTAGAGGCATTGCTTTCCGTTTTTGGTCGCCTTTCCGATGACTTCGCAGACCAAGGTGCACGCGTTCGCTACCATGTATCTTCCTGGTTCCGCGATGATATCGATGTCGGGCTGGAACAGACGATCGATCTCGGAGTTTACCTTTCGTGCGACCTCCTTGAAAGGAAGGTCCTCGTCCTTGTACCTTGCAGGGAATCCGCCTCCTATGTCTATGATCTTTATCTTCTTGCCGGTCTTTGCCTCTGATTCCTTCATCACGTCAGAGGCGATTTTCAACGCGTTTACATAGTTATCGAATGTTGTGGATTGGCTTCCTACATGGAAGCTAACCCCTTCAACATTTAATCCGTTCTTGAACGCTTCGACAATAAGATCAGTTGCTTCCTTTGGCTCTGCTCCGAACTTGCTTGAGAGTTCGACCACGGAACCTACGTTAGGAACCTTCAGCCTTAACACCAACCCGGCGTCAGGCGAATAATTCTTTATCTTCTGAAGCTCGAACTCATTGTCGAAGGTTACGAGCGGCTTGTACATATTAAGGGACTTCAGCGTATCCGTAGGCTTTATTGTGTTTGCATATATGACTTTGTCCCACACCCAGGCATATCTGTCAGTGTCGGATCTGCCCGCGACGTTCGCGTACACAAGCATGAATTCTTGCATGGAAGCTACATCGAAGCTTGATCCCATATTGAACAAGGTTCTGATTATCACGGGATCGGGGTTCGCCTTTACCGCGAAGTAAGCCTGCACTCTAGGAAGCGACTCCTTGAACTCTGTGTAGTTTCGCCTGATTTGTGCGAGATCCACGATAAAAGTCGGCGTCCCATTATCTGTGGCGATTTTCAGCAAATCTTCCTTCTGTAGTTTGTCAGGGTGTTGCACGCACGGGTCATGGATTGATTTCATGTTGTGATCAGGTTTATCTGTCGACCGACCAATTTAAGCATTCGCATTAAATCCGTCAGAATATCCGCTTTTTGAGGAACAGAACG
>CAVWDL010000009.1:0-78331 GCA_963753785.1 uncultured Microcaldota archaeon | reverse complement strand
CCAATAATGTTGATATGTTCAAAGTTGAGGATGGAGATAATGGCAAACCTCTCGATAATGTTTGGTTCTACGGCATATCCGCCAAGCGTTATTGTTTATACCGCATTGAAGATGGCAAAATCGACATTCTCAAACACACTTCGCATGGATTAGGTGGCCTGATAGGCCTAAGTGAAGATGACATAAAAGATATTTGGAAGGACATTTTAGGCCTTAATTACAATAAACGCTCAGAAGATGCGATAGAGGCCAAATATTCAAACAGATTCGTAATGGGCAAACTTCGCTGACATCTCCTTTCATTTTACAGCGTTTTAGACACATCGACAAGGACAAAAGGCTAAAACCTTTCAACTTTGTCATTGTCGGCATAGGACATCGATCAGACCCAATGACCAGAGAGCCGATAATACCAATGATCCCTTATACAAAGAAGTTCGACATTGCGCCTTACACGCCTTTTACTGATTACAAAACTGGCAAATACTACAAAGATAACACAAAATTCTACTGGAAACGACTATCGGAATTTCTGTTCGTTTATATAAATCACAACGATAACAAGTATGATGGCGATATTGGCGAGCTAAAAAGGAAGCAGATTGACATCGGAAATATAGAGCACATTGGAAAAGAATCGAATAATCTTGAAGAAAGCGACATTTTGGGTGTTTCAGATGACGATTATGTTACCTATGATAACAAAATAAAGCAAAAGATAAGTGATGTTATCAAGAACTTAACACCAAAACAAGCAAAACAAATAGGGATTTCTAAGAGAAATATGCGTTATTTGAAAGCGAAAATAAAGACCAAAAAGCAAATCATATTAAAGAAGAAAACACTAAATAGATTGCTGAGAATACGGCGATCTGATGAGCCCAGATGATCCAGACTATATAAATGAGGAATTATTGGATAGGTTCTTAAGCAGTCTCAATCTTTTAGAAGTAAAGGAACGGTTCAACATCAAGCCAGAGGACTTCCAAACACGATTAGACCTACAATGTTATCTCATAGCGTTACAGGTTACTGCTACTGACAAAGATTTCTTCATACCTATCTCTGGTAAACCTAAGATGGGAAAATCTACTTTAGGCATATGGCTTGGACTTAAAACTGTAGAAGCATTGAGAAAGGAATTTCATGTAGAAATACCAGAATTTAGCATAAAAGATGACATATACTATCCACCGATATCTGAAAAGGAAATGCTGGAAATAATGAATAGTGAGAAACCTACATTGAAGATGTTTGATAGGGTTATATTTGAAGATATGACGCTTAAAGGAATGGGCGTTCCTGATTCCAAGATTAAGGATTTGAAAGAAGGTACATGCTTCTACTTTTCTAATATGAAAACTCGGAAGAAAGGTTATAACAAATTCGAAAATGAAGTAAAGGATATATTCCAAAAATCGTTTATCTACGACCTTATATTCACTAATCCGCTAATGCCACAAAAAAATTATAGCGAGTTTTGTGACATCATAATTAATTTTTTTGATGCGTGTGTTATTTGCCAGTGTAAAGAATGTAATGTGAACGATCCAGATAGGTTGATAAAAGCCACTATTATCGATGGTATAAGCCAACTCAAAACCTCTCTTAACAGAGCAAAGGCTAACAGCGTTAAACTATTCATGCTTAATTCTGTAAAAATATTCAAAGATTATGATTTTTCGGATATTAAGGATATCTACCCAATTCTTATTGTAAATAAGAAATTTCCATTTTTCGATTATCCATTCTTAAAGACACTGCCCGAATTTGAAAAGATGAATTTTGTACCAATAATACTTACTGAAGAGGACTTGGAATTTCTTATCTCAGAATTAAATACACCAGCTGATCTATTTGCATATTTCAAAAAACGAGAAACATTCGTTAAAAACGAGAGGAGGCCATTTCAGAATGAACGTGAATTAGTATCATATTATTTGTTAAATGATAGAACTTTTGAACCTAAATATGTAGATAGCCAGTCCGGAATCCTATATGGCTTTTATAATGAATATAAAAATGGAAAGCTTGCCGAACTTTTTGCAAAGAAGAAAGAACTCGACAAAGTTAGTTATTGGGTTGATGACATACTAAAAGGAGCACATCTCTCTTACGAACCTAATTACCTTATGACAA
Source organism: uncultured Microcaldota archaeon (assembly GCA_963753785.1). Taxonomy (GTDB): domain Archaea; phylum Micrarchaeota; class Micrarchaeia; order Micrarchaeales; family CABMGC01; genus JAJYVH01. The sequence continues at coordinate 76,192 of CAVWDL010000009.1, read as the reverse complement.
TTGAAGAGCTTCTTAAGTTAGATAGGATTCAAAGAAGACAACTAGCAAAACGAGCCGAAGAGAAGAGACAGAAAGCCATCGAAAGAGGAGTTGATTCACAGGGTGCATGGGGAATAACAACTTTTAAAGAAAATCTTGACGTTAACTTCGTTATTTATTTTACTAACAAATTAGACGACAAAACTAAACAATTTTTTACAGCTATGTGTGGAGCAACCCAATATAAAACTAAGGCTAAGAAGGTAGTTGGCATAGCTCAAACTACGAGTGATCCAAAAATCACAATGGAACTTTATTTTGAACCTAAAGACCCACCATCACCTACGGAAGAGGAGGCCATTAAGAAGGCAGTGGCCTACTTTTGGGGTGAAGAAAGTCAATCCCCCTTACTGGGAGTTTAAAGAATAGGGGTGCAAAATGTCCATCCTGTATATAACCCCTTAAAAGTCACGGGGAGACCGAGATTTGAACCCAGTTTGGAAGTCATACAAATCATCTATAATTGAATTTTTATGCCCAATCTCTTTAAGTCTTCTTCGTAGTCTTTACTATTCTTCATTATAATATTTGCATATTTGTGAACCTTTTCTATATTATCAATTTTGGTTGCAAGGATAGATTCTAATCTCGCAGTGGGTTTATTATGGTAATCATAAAAATAGCTTACTCCTAAACCACCTTTTTCTTCTGACTTTTTGAAAGTTTCTTCCAAATCTAATATTTTTGCTTTATCAGTAGGAGATTCTATACTTAAAATCAGAATCTTTATGCTTGATGCCGATATTAGCTCATGAATTTTAACCTTCTCAGGTTCTAAGAGATTCAAATTATCCAATTTTACGAGAGTGCTTAGCTCTCCTGTAAATTCTTTGTTAAAGTCATTTTTGATTATATATTTATGTCGCATATCTCTGCGATTTATTTTCGTTATTAAAATGTTAAAATTCAAAGGATTTGCTTTGGTTTTTATTTTTTTATAATATTCTGGATCGTATTTCTTTTCAAGTCCTTTTATTTCTTTCCATTCTTCAGATAAACTAATTTGCGCTTCTTTCATCAGATAGTCAGCAAGTTTATTCAAGTCACGCAACGAATTTGGAAATAGGTTATCTTCTGGAATAATAAAGAAAGGATAACTATACGCCAACTTAATAAATCCGATTTTATCAAAAATGTCGAAATATTTTCTATGTAATTCAACTCCGAATTTCTTTTTATTTCTTAATATTTCTTTAACTTTTCTTGATAATTCATCACCAAATCCTATTTGATATGATAATACAGAAATGAATTTTTTATCTATAATCTTATTTTCTATTGAACTTATTGAGATGACATTTTCATTTATCAAATCTGCAATTAATCTATTTTCTTTCTTCTTTTTCTCTATTTTTACTTTATTTTCAGTCATTACCTCTTGAATTTGTTTTACCGATTCTCTCACTTCACTTATCTGTTCAAATTGTATAGGTTCTATCTTGACTTCTTTTACTTCATTAATCTCACTAAATTTGTCCCATGCTGTTGCCGCTATATAGATTATTGCAAGAATCAGATTGATGAGATAAATATTCGTATATTGAGCGATAATCATTTGAAAAGGCTGATATAGCAAAATAGCGTTGATAATACCTATTATACTCATTAGAAGTAGTGCGAGATATTTTCTAATAAAACTTCCCAAGTCCATTATCCTACCTTAATTACCTCTTATTACCTGTTATATCATCATTCCTAATATTGCGATAAATATTAGAAGTAGTGTGAAGCCCGTAGCTATTAGAATAAAGTAAAAATCTTCCTTTGGTAGCATAACAAAAGTTGTCGTAATTTCTTTTTCGCTTTGCGGGGGGGGGGCGCGTGTTATTTTTCATAGATTTCACTCTCTATTGTTTTAACAGGATTCTGAGAAAATGCTCCCTCTATCGCCGAATACAACTCCTCCTTTGAAGTGTTGATGTAGCCCATAGTCACAGCTATGCTCTTCTTTGAGTGCCGTGCGAAGCGGTTGGTCAGAACCACGTTCCCGTTGACGGCTTTGCTGAAGTGAGTGATTCCATAATGCCTGAGGCTATGGGTAGAGAGCCTATGGAGTTTGCGTTTGGATCGGTTTGGAGAAGTCTCCTCGCTGAGGTCGTAGACCTCATCAAGCCCAGCGAGGGCGACGTAGTAGCGGAAAATGCGACGTGCGTAGTTGAGGTTTATGTAAGGAGTCTTGTCATGGCTCTTTATCTTATCAGGGTAGAACAGATAGCCCTCAGCCCCGTCTATCTCCCTTGCGTGTTCCCTGATGTATTCCAGCGTCTCATCGAAGAGGAATTTAGGCACAATCAGGGTATCGAGAGTGTGCGACTTCTCCGTGCGAATCTTCAGCTCCCTTATCCTAAAGTCGAAGTCCTGAACGTTGACCTTGCACACCTCCCCTATCCTCAAAGCGAGGCAACTTTGGAATCCGAAAAGCAAGCGGAACCTTGAATCCTTTATCACTCCCAGAAACTTAGCCAGCTCCTCATCGGTGAATCCCTTGTTCAAAGCCCCGTACTTGGCTATGTGCCCCCTCTTCCATTTCCTCATGTAGAAGTGCGATAGCTGTTGCTGTAGCTCCTCCACCCTCCATTTAGAGAGCAATGGCAGTAGCCCGTCAAGCTCAGCCTTGAGCCGTTCCAGCTCAGCCAGCGTAGTATCTGAGGTTACAGCCATGATTGAAGCCTCAAGTTCCAAGATTGTGGAAAGCAGTCCGAACGGGGATGGGGAGAAATGCATATCCAGCTCACGGAGTCGTAGCCCTGCTTGATGGTCTGGTTGAGGGTGATGAGGCGACGCATGGGGCTGGGCTTGGGAGAGGGAGATAGCCCGATAGCATGAGCCTGAGCCCGACCATTCGCCTCCGAAGGAGGCGTTGGGATCGGGCGAGGCTGGGGTGCGGGGATGGGGAGAAATGCATAAAATAAGGTTTTTAAGCATGTGCTTGAAGTATCATTCATGGTAAGCGTTGATGGCGTCGCTGATGGAGCTGATGCACTAATCAAAGTGGGAGGAGGTATTGTCATTTTCTTAATCCTCTTGTGGATTGCTTGGACAATTTGGAACTACGTTCCGCATCCGTGAAACGTAAAATCAAGATGCTTAGTGAAAAGCAGGCAATCAACGTCAGTATTCCTAAAAGCTGGATTGTGCTGAGTTCCCCTACTACTGCTCCAATGAAGCTAGCTATTCCTAGGAAGAAGGACAATGAGGCGAATAGACTGCTGGCTAGGCTCGTATTTTTCTCGTTCATAGATTCACCAAACAAGATGTGGGGAGGTTCCTCTCACGGTTAAGATGCCTTAGAGGTAGGATTAAATCGGCTGCGATTGCATCTATATTGAGGGGGTTTTTTGGGTGGTGCCGCAGGCGGGCAGATTTCTGTAGTCCATCTGCAACATGCAGTTCCCAAAGCCCCCTCACAGACAGCGTAAATGCTAAGCTATGTGCTATTCGCTTAGCGTTGAAACTCAGGACTAATCCGAGAAAAACGGGGAGACCGAGATTTGAACTCGGGTCTTAAGGTCCCAAACCTTAAAGCCTACCAGGCTAGCCTATCTCCCCAATGCATTGCTAACATTGGAATTGATACTAATAAAAAAGGGCGTTATGCCTCAGGCCTTTGGCTTCCTGCCCGGGGGCTTGGGAACCTTCAGGTTCGGGAACGCCTTCTGCAGCATGTCAGGGTTCACGTCGAAGTCGAATGCCAGGTTCTGTATCGCCCTCCTGAACAGGTAAGTGGATGCGATCTCGGCCAGCGCCTCGTTCCCGTTGCAGGCCCTCTTCGCGACCTCCTTCACCTCTCCGGTGCCGAGCTTCTGGACTATCTCGGCGAGCTTCCCGTAGCTCTTCCTCGCGCCGCCCGTCATCTGGGTCGCATACGCGTCAAGGGCAATCGTGTCTATTCCGAGGATCTCGAATGACTTCTTGTCTATGCTCTGCCTTATGCTCGAAAGCTGAAGTGCGATCTCCTCGGGCTTCGTGCCGTCGTTGATCTGTATCTTCTTGACTGCGAGCCATGTCTTGTACTTGGCAAGGAACTCTATCGAGTCGTTCTCGGCCATTGTAACACTCGGTGGGATTATTCTGCCTGCTTGAGGAGGTAGTATCCGGCGGCCTTCTCCCTCGCCACCCTCTTTATGACTCCCTTCTGCGAGAGTATGATGAGCGAGTTCGTTATCATGCTCTTCGGCCTGCTCGTCTTCTTCGCTACGTCGTCCGCGGTCTTGAGCGCCTGTTCCTTCGTCGCGCCAAGATCTTCCAGTGCCTTTACAATCATCTGCTCTATTGGAGACAGTTCTACCATTCGATCATCTATAAATGAAAATGACTACCGGGCCTACTTCTTGACCCTGAGCTCCTTGTGCTTGGGCCTGAGGTAGATCGATCCGCACTTCCTGCACTTCTCCGCGCTCAACCTGTTCCTCGCCTTGCACTTGCGGCAGACCATGGTCTGCGCTATCGTTTCATCTGCTAGTGGAAATTTTCCCATTTCTTAACACCGTAATGAGCGTATACCATAGCCGAACAAGATATATAAAGTGTAGGGCTCTCAGGTGCTTTTCGGCATGCGTCCCGATTAGCTCCTCTTTGCGGCAGACCTGATGAGGGGAAGCTCGCTGCTCCTGTCCGATCCGGATAAATCTCGCACAAGGTCAGTATGAACTCCGATCTGGAGCTGCACCGAAGGCATGTCGTTCTCCGCCATGTCCCTGTAGCTCTCCTTCTCCGCGCCCTTGCCCTTCCGCTCTATGATGACTGCCTTGCTTGCTGCCACATCGAACACCCATTAGGCCTTGGGCCAATCCCCCTTATTAAGTTTGGCTCGAAAATGTCCGAAGCCGCCGTGACGCCTCTCGCACATTATGGGTAAGGGTTCACTGCTTCTTCAGCCAGGCGGAGAGGTCCTTGAACATCTCAAAGTCGCTAAGATCGACCACCCTGATCTTCACACCCTTGAACTGGTCGTCGTCGAGCTCCAGCACCTCCTTGTACTCCTTCATCGGGCAGTAGGAGACCATGTGGACGTGGAAGATCCCTTTTATGTACTCCTTCCTCGCGTCCCCTCCCTCGAGGGGGAAGAACATGAACAGCATGCCGTCGCTCCAGTAGAGAGGGAGCACCATGTTCGGGCCGACCGCCCTGCGCATGAGGATCTCCCTGCTCTTGTACTTGTACAGCTCGTGGACCACAAGCTTCTTCACCGGCGTTCTTTCTATCTCTACGACCATTCACTCTACCATTATACTAGTAATATGTACTGCCCCTACTCAAATCTTATGTCCAGGCTCGGCTTTTGCGGCATCGCCCTTCCCGCCCTCTCCGACTTCGACTCCGATTCCTTCTCGACCACCACGACGCACCCGAGGACCTTCCCGAGGTACTCCCTCGCCTCGTCGAAGCTCTCGAACTCGTCCTTCTGGCTGCCCGAGACCTCCTTGACCTCGTTTATCCTCTTCGCCATCCCTTCTAGGACCTTGGCCGCCGCCTCCTTGTCCATCTTGGAGTCCTCCTTTATGCTCTCCATCACCCTGCCTATGCTCTTCTCCTTGGCGAGAAGGTTGACCACCCTCCTCTTCCAGTCCTCCGCTATGATTATCCTGACCTCGCGCGCCTTCTTCCCAGTCTTCTTCTGCATGAGCGCAATCACCTGCTTGGCGTCCGTCCCCGTGCTCTCGACGAGCTCCTCGCCCTTCTCTATCATCTGGCTCTGCATGTCCTTGTTCGACTCCGGCCACCTCTCGAGCGAGACGAAGCTGTCGTTCCCGAGCCTGTGCCACAGCTCCTCCGCAACATGCGGCGCGATCGGCTGGAGCATGAGAGTGACCCCCGAGAGGTACTCCTTGACCACGAGGCTGTTGTTCCCTCCCCTTGCGAAGTACTTCCTCAGCTCCATCACCGAGTTGTAGATCACTTCGACCACGACGTCCCTGAGCTCGAGCTTGTCCATCGCCTCCGTCGCTATGTCCATCTTGTTGTTGAGCTTCGAGTAGAGCCAGTAGTCTATCCTCTTGAGCTCGTCCGCCTCCATCCCGTCGAGCCTGTCCACTGTGTCGCAGAGGTACTGCAGCCTCGCCTTCGCCCCCTCCGCCGACTCCACGCTGAACTCGGAGTCTGTGAACAGGTCTGTGCCGCCTATCTCGATTATCCTGAGTATGTCGCCCCCGTACTTCCTCACGCCATCCTTCAGGGGGACGATGTTCCCGAGGCTCTTGCTCATCTTCTCGCCCTCGTAGTTCACGAGCGCGTTGGTCACTATCTGCTTCGGCCAGTGCGTCTTCCCGAACACGGCGACGTGGTTGAATATGTACATAGTGAGGTGGTTGAACACGAGGTCCGAGCCCGAATGCCTCGACGTCTCCCTGTACCAGTAGGTGAACGACTCCTTGCACTTCTTTAGCGTCGCGTAGTCAATCCCTGTTTTCTTCGCGACCTCCTCCGCGTTGCCCTTCTCCCTCATGACGTAGTCGAAGAACTCCGGCTTCAGGCTCTCGACGGGGAGGTCGCGGATTATGTGCGAGATGGTGTAGAAGGCGGGATATATGGTCGAGTCGGAGAGCGACTCTATTATGAAGCTCCTGTCGAGCGGGAACTTCGTCCCGAGGCCCCTGGCCCTTGCGACCGCCCTTAGGTCTATCCAGTCTATCGCAGTGGCGTAGGTGTTCCTCAGCTTCTCAGGAAGTATCGTCATCTTCGCGAATGCCTCCTTCGCGAGGACCTTCCACTCGGGGTTCCCGTAGTTCAGGAACCACTGGTCCTCGACGACCTTGACAACGACCTTCTCCCCACACCTGCAGAACACGGGGCTGTTCTTGAGCGTGTATACCTCGAATGCGCTTGCCCTTCTTCGCGAGGTGCGCGTATATCTTGTCCCTCGCCTCCGGTTCGCTCATGCCCTCGTATCCCTTTACGAGCATCTTGCCCCAGTGCGACTCCTCCCTGTACTCCAGCTTAGTTGCGAACTCGAGCATGTCGTCTATCGCGTCCTCGTTGGTGTGGAGCACCTCGAGATACGCCAGCGCGGGTATGTCGAGCTGCGACGGCTTCGCCTCTCCGACGCTGACGTCGCTGAGCGACCTGCCTATCTTGACATCGAGGACCTTCCTCGGCGTGATCTCGGGCATCTCGTATCCGCCCTTCTTCGAGCCTCTGCAGCGCCGCGTAATCGAACGGGGCGTGCGCGGGCACGCTCATGACGACTCCGGTGCCGACGTCCTCCTTCACGAAGAATCCAGGAAGCACCGGCACCTTCTCCCCGTTGAATGGGTTTATGCAGCTCTTGGCGAGCATGCTCCTGTGCGCGTGACCTCGCGCATTATCTTCACCTCGAGCTGGTGGCTCAGCGCCTTGACCGCGGCCTGGATACGTAACACTTCTCGTTGCCCATTTCGCAGAGCACGTACTGCGCCCTCTCGTCGACGAATATGTTCGTGACTCCGGTATGGTCTCCGGCCTGAATGTGACGCAGACCATCTTCGCGTCCTCGCCGTCCACGTCGAACTTTATCGCGACCTCCTTCTGCTATCTCGGGCTCCACGTCATGCTTGGTGTCGTGCATGCCCACCGCGTTGTTGTCGTTCGGGCACCAGCCGACAGGATGCTTGCCCTTGACCAGGTATCCCTTCTCGTTGAGTATGCCGAACTGCCACTCTATGAACTTGCTGAAGAATGGCTCTATGCGTGACGAACTTCCTGCGCCAGTCCATGCTGTATCCCGCGACGTGCATGCCATTCTCCAGCTCCTTGCCGAAATAGTCTGCTATGAAGACAGGGATCCGTCATCTTCCCCATCGCCTCGTCGTTGACGCCGAATGATCTTCAGCTCGTCTATGAGTTCCGGGTCCTTCTCCTCCATCCTCTTCGCTATCGCGAGTACCGGAGTGCCGGTCGCGTGTATCGCCATTGGATAGAGCACGTTGAATCCCCTCATCCTCTTGTATCTCGCGAGTGCGTCGGCGGTGCCGTATGTTCGCAGGTGGCCTATGTGCTGCGGCATGTTCGCGTAGGGAACGCGGCGGTGACCATGTAGGAGGGCTTCTCGTTCGGGTCGCTCTCGAATATCTTAGCGTCCTCCCACGCCTTGTTCCATTTCTCCTCGATCTCCTTGTAGTCAATCATTTGAACACAATGAATACAGTATGAATCTCAATAAGACTTAATAGCATTATTGTTTCAACAGCATCTTCCTGCGGTTAGTCAATACGTGTCCAGCAGAGGGTTTAAATATTAGTCTAACCTTAAACCATTCCATGACAGGGCGAGATGTTTCTCGAAGCGCTTCTTCGACGAGACGATGGAGAGGGGCATGCGTCACCGTGATCGTGCTCGTGCACATGAAGAAGAGGAGCACGTATCCCTACGCCTTGATGAAGAACTTCAAGGCGAGCCACCACCCGATCCTCAGGAAGGTGGACAAGAGCCATGTGTACAATACGCTCAACGCGCTGGAGCGCGACGGCTTCGTGAAGAGCAAGATGACGCACGTCGGCGCGAAGCAGCAGAAGATGTATTCGCATAACGCCTAAGGGGAAGTCGATAGTGCTCTCGTTCAAGAGGCTGTTCTTCGGTTTCGTGAAGGACGCGAGTCCCTGATAAGAGAGTGAGTTCAGAATGAGCGATTACGCAATAGAGATAGACGACGTCGTCAAGAAGTTCGGAGACTTCACCGCAGTCAACGGAGTCACCCTCAAGATAAAGAAGGGCGAGATATTCGGGCTGCTGGGCCCGAACGGGGCGGGGAAGAGCACCACGCATAAACATGCTCCTCGGGCTCCTCAAGCCCACCTCCGGGAGAGTCTTCGTCAACGGCGTGGACATGCAGAAGGACCCGAGCCGGCGAAGGCAGACCATCGGGCGTAGTCACACAGGAGACCGTCGTCGAGCCCGAGCTCACCGCGGAGCAGAACCTGATGATATTCGGCAAGGCTCTACCACGTTCCAAAGGAGAAGCTGAAAGAGAAGTAGACTTCCTGCTCGATCTTGCGGACCTGAAGAGCTTCCGCCATTCGTACGCAGGCACCTTCTCGGGAGGGATGAAGAGGAGGCTCGAGACTGTGAAGGCGCTGATGCACGAGCCCGAGATACTTTTCCTCGACGAGCCGACCACGGGGCTCGACATCCAGAACAGGACGAAGATCTGGAACCTTCTCAGGCAGATAAACAAGGAGCAGGAACGTGACCATACTGATGACGACGCAGTACCTCGAGGAGGCGGACCAGGTCTGCAACAGGATCGCGATCATAGACCACGGGAAGCTCATAGCGATCGGGACCCCCGCAGAGCTCAGGCAGAAGATAGGCCTCAGCAACATAGTCGAGGTATCCGCCGACAAGGATGACCTGCAGAAGGTCGCGCAGGTATTCAAGAAGCTGGATCTGGAGCCGCAGGTGCTGAGCAACAAGGTCGTCTCGTCCGTCAAGGGCGACGCCGTAGCCAAGATGGAGAAGCTGATCAAGGCGATATCCGCCGCGGGATAAAGATACAGAGCGTGAGCCTGCACGAGCCCACGATAGACGACGTCTTCCTGAAGCTCACCGGCTCCGACGTGAGGGACGCGACAGGCGAGTTCTACGCGGGAAGGAACATGATGAGGGTATGAGAGGTGAAGATATGAGCCTGATTCGAGGACACTATAACCCTGTTCACAAGGGAGATGCTGATATTCAAGAAGAACCTGAGGATGAACATAGCGAGGTCGCTGATATTCCCGCTGATCTTCATACTCCTGCTCGGAAGCATAGGCAACTCGCCGAAGAACGTGCCCGTGGCGGTCGTCAACTACGACAACGGGGCCAGCTCGCTCAACTTCATAAACCTGCTCGAATCCGGAGGCTCGCTCAGCGTCATGAGCGTGACCAACCAGCAGCAGGCGATGAGCCTTCTTGCGCAGGGCAGCGTCGCGGCGGTCGTGGTGATACCTACAGGTTTCTCAGTTCCTGTCATCCAAGCGTATACGTCTACCTTGACTCCTCCTCTTCAAGTCCGCGGCGGTCGCGAGCAGCGTGATAAACTCGGCCGCGGCGCAGTTCAACGCGAAGATGGTTCCCGGCGATCGCGCAGGGCGCAGGCATATCGGTGGTCACCAACCACGCCTACGGCGCCACCAGCAACTACATCAGCTTCACCGTCGCCGGAATACTCGTTCTCGTCGCGACCTCCGGCGCCATATTCAGCGGAGGCTTCACAGTGCTGTCCGACAGGGAGATGGGCAACCTCAAGGCGTTCCTGATAACCCCGATAAACAAGTTCGCGATACTCCTCAGCAAGATCTTCTACGGGACGTTCCAGTCCGCGTTCAGCGCATATGTGGCGCTGGCGATAGGGCTGCTCTACGGCGCCAGCGTCGCATCGGGCCTGATGGGCACACTCGAGATCCTCTGGTTCATCTTCCTGGTCGGGCTTCGGCTTCAGCTGCCTAGCGATCGCGCTGGCGGTAAAGATGAAGCAGATACAGACATACGGGCTGGTCGCGCAGACAGTGACGCTTCCGCTCTCCTTCCTGGGCGGCGCGCTCGTGCCTGTGTCCTCGCTGCCAGCTTCCTCCTTCCCGTATCCGCATCAACCCACTGACATATGCGGTAAACGCGGTCAGGGACATCATGCTCAAGGGAACCCTGCCTTTCAACGCGTTCGTGATGGACTCGACGATACTCATAGTTTTCTCGCGGTCATGCTGGTGCTCTGCTCCTTCATGTTCAAAGAATGTAAACGAATAGAATAAGTGATCTCATGAAAACTACAACGAAAGGAATCTGGATTCTGCTGCTCTTCCCACTGCTCTTCGGGATGGTGCAGGCGCAGTCTGCGCAGAGCGGCGCTCTCTCGCTAGCAAACGTCGCGGTAATGCCCAACCCCATTGTCGCGGGAAAGAACATGACAGTCACGTTCCAGCTGTACAACTCATACAACCAGGGGCTGAACGATGTCGACCTTCAGCTGACGGGTGCATACCCCATACTGAACTTCTCGCCGCTCAACAGCTACCTGATAAGCGTCATGGGCACCGGCCTTTACTCCGGATTCTTCACATACACGATCCAGCTGCCGCAGACCACCCAATCGGGCACATACTCGGTGAACTTCCTGGCATCGTACCAGACGACCTCTACGGCAACGGGAGGCGTCATAGGGACGTCATCCATGCCTCTCACCTTCTACGTCCACGGCGTGCCTAACGTCACGGCAACCGTGACCAACGTGCAGGTCCTTTCCAGCAACGAGATCAGCGTAGGAGTGCAGATAGCCAACACCGGCTACACCGAAGCGAAGAACGTCAAAATCAATTTCCTGAACACCAGCGGAACAACAGTGTCTGAGAACAACAAGGTGCAGATATCCGAGCTCAACAGCGGATCCACCCTCAGCTCTGTCGTCTACTACACCGTCTCCGGAGGCAGCGTCGGAAACAGCGCGTACACCGTTCCTATGTCGATCTCATACTCTTCAGACTACAACACCACTTACTCGAAGAAGCTGAACCTCACCGCGAGCCTCGCGGTGAACAAGCCTGACCTCGTGGTCATGCTCTCCAACCCCCAGCCGCAGTCGCTCTACCAGGGGCGCAACCAGAGCCTCACCCTGCAGATAGACAACATAGGCACGGGGCCGCTGACAACGTGACCGTTTCGCTTGTCGCGGGCAAGGGCATAAACCTGCTCAGCTCACTCAACAGCTTCTTCATAGGCGAGATAGCGCCGGGCCAGATAGTCACGGAGCCCGTCCTCATAGCGGCCAACGGGACCAGCGGGACGAGCATAACTGCGAACCTGCAGTACTTCACCTCAAGCTACCAGAGCGAGGTGTCTAAGTCGCAGACGCTAAACCTCTCCCTCGCGCCTGCCGCGCAGTTCGCGGTCGTGGGCAGACGTCCTCGCTGAACCCCGGGATCGACCGCCACCGCGGTGACTTTCCAGATAAAGAACACGGGTACCATAGAGGCGGACCAGGTCGGGCTCAACATACAGACCACATACCCGATAACGCCGGTGGCAAGCACCCAATACATACCCTCGATCGCGCCGGGTGCGACCGTCAACGCGACATTCATACTGAGCGCGGACTCCCAGGGAGTCCCTGGCAACTACCCAGTGACCCTCTTCGAGCAGTGGAAGCAGCCAAACGGGGCGGTGAACCAGCAGTTCTCCGGCTCCAACAACTACTTCGTCCAGATAGCGGGTAGCGGAGGCGGCAGCACGATGCTGATAGCGGCGGTAGTGATAGTAATAATAGCACTGCTGGCCTACAGGTACATGTCTTCCGCGAAGAAGAAGGCGGCGGACAAGGAGAAGCCCAAGAAATAGGTGAATGGCCAATGGATCAGAGCGCGGAGATCGGAATAATAGGAGGGTCCGGGTTCTACTCCCTTCTGGAGAGCCCCGCGACGATGGACTCGAAGAACAAGTACGGCGCCCCGAGCGCTCCCATATCGATCGGGAAGACGGAGGGCAAGAGCGTCGCCTTCCTGCCAAGGCACGGCGTCAAGCACGAGCTCCCGCCTCACAAGATCCCCTACAGGGCGAACATCGAGGCGTTCGACAATCTCGGAGTCAAGTCCGTGATCTCGACTAGCGCAGTGGGATCCCTCTCAAAGGACTACGCCCCCGGCGACTTCGTGTTCTTCGACCAGTTCGTCAACATGACCTGGGGGAGGGATGACACGTTCTTCGATTCCAAGAAGGTGGTGCACGTGAGCACCGCGGATCCTTACTGCCCGACTCTTAGGGCGATCGCCACCGAGATCGCGCAGTCGATGGACCTCGACTTCCACCCCGTCGGCACCGTGGTCGTCGTGAACGGGCCGAGGTTCTCGACGAAGGCGGAATCGAAGTTCTTCGCGAACCAGGGATTCCAGCTGATAAACATGACCCAGTATCCCGAGGTTACGCTTGCGAGGGAGAAGTCGATGTGCTACCTCGGAATCGGGATAGTCACTGACTACGACGCGGGCCTCGAGGGAGAGGTAGATGTGATCCCCGTGAACACGGCATACATGATGAAGTCGTTCGGGGAGAACATAGCCAAGGCAAAGGCGCTGATAGCGAACCTGCTCAAGGCGATCCCCGAGGAGAGGAGCTGCACGTGCGCGAACTCGCTGGACAACGCGGCGATGGGCGGGGAGTAGCTCAGTTTTATATATCCTTTCTGGCAATCAAATCTTGAAGTGTCACAATGCCGCTATCATCGCCGCAGCAGTCCGCAGGAATACTCAGCTTCTACGACGCGCCCGAGCTCGGGCCCAGGATGAACGCGAGGCTGATACTCACCGTGATCGGGCTGTTCACTCTACTCGTGCTGATACTGGACCACTTCGCAGTGCTCTGACGTCTCATTTTGTTATCCGCAGGAACGAATCACTGCCATACCCTTAAATAGAAAAAAGGAGAGATATCTCGGATTCAATGGCAGGGGAAGCGATAAATGACTGCGTGAAAGTGAAGGAGAGGGACGGAGACCTGCTTGAGAAAACGTTCTATCTCGGCGATAACGTGGTGAAGGTCCACGAGCGCGCGATAGCGGGAAGCGTAATCGGGGAGATCACATCGCTCAAGTGCGATTCTACCGTCGAGTATAAAACGATAAGGGGAACTCTTAACATATTCAGGATATCTACGGAAGGCAACGATTTCATATACGGGAGGAAGGCATTTGGAAACGCAGACAGATGCGTTACCGCATTGAAGAGGTCTGGAATAGTCGAAGCGATCGGCAAGATGACAGAGGCGGGATGCTGGAACGACATCTCGATAGAAGTGTCCGAAGACAGCGGCACGAACAAGGCATTTGCGGAAGCGATTCCAGGTTCTCGGGCCGCCGAAACAAAATTCCCGCCTAAGAGATGACCCCGGGATTCCGGCCGGACCCGGTGTTTTCACCAACACTTAAATACCGGGAGATGCTGTTGTGATTGTGGAAAGATGTTCAAGATCGCACTTTTAGGGACTTTCGAGGACGAGTGGAACGTCGAGCAGGCATCGGACTACCTGAAAAACGAGCTGCAGGAGAAGCGCAGGCACGAGGACGACGTCCTCCAACCTGTCATTTCGGCATATGGGGAAGAGGAGTGGATCAGGGGCAACGGATACCGCGTAGTTCCCTCATTGTTCAGCCGCAACGCAGAAACGATAATACACACCTCAGTCACGCCTCCATCCCCGAACATGCACGAATCCGAGGTCATCGTCGACACGCCCGTGATCAGGATCAAGGTCAGGAAAGACAAGCTGATATTCAGGATCCTCGCGGACGAGTACTCCGAAAAGCTCGAGCCCATCGTCGGGAAGCTGCTGAGGGACGGCCTGGCCAAGGGGAAGCTCGGCACCATAAAGACGATAGCGGAGGCGGGGCATCGCGTCTGATGCGCGCCGCATATGCCCTCATATCAGCGTGAATATGTCCCTTCTCCTCTCGCTGACATCGCCCTGCTCCGACAGCAGGTAGAGCATCGCGCGTATGGCGTCGTCGTTGAGCTCCGTGCTCTTCGCGATCTCCGCCACGCTCTTGGGCCCGCTCTTCAGTTCCTTTATGACCTTCCCGTTGTTCTTCTCGAAGTAGGACCTGAGCACTATGTAGAACCTCTTGTTGAACGCCCTTATGCCGAGGACCTTTCCCGACCTTATGCTGTCCTGGACCGCGACGGACAGGCTCGAAGCCTCCGCCTCCGTCTGAAGCACGAGGAAACCGTCTATCTCAAGCTTCGAGACGTTCTCGTTCTCCCCCGTCACCTGCAGGTGCGCCATCGGCTCCGCCCTCGCGGGCTTGACCTCCTGGATCGGCTGCGGCGCTATCGGGACGACGTTCTTCTTCCTCATGAGGAACTTGTCGTACGCGTCCTTGGCTATGCTGTACGGGCTGTCCTTCTTGTCCATGAACTGGAGCACTATCTTCCTCGCCATGAGCCCCTGCAGCAGCCTCTTCTCCGGATCGTTGAGCAGCTTCGCGACGTTGGCCGTCGTCCTGTTGGAATATCTCAGCGTGTCAAGCTTCTTCAGCACATCTATCTCGCCCTGGCTGAGCTCCAGCTTCCTCGGCCCCGAATATGAAGGCGGTACCGTCTCCGTCTTGGTCTGGATCGCGGGAGCGGCAGGCCTGATCTCCGGTTTCGCGCCCAGGATGAGCTTTGTTATGTCCTCCTTCTTCGCGAAGAGGAACGCCTTGTCTCCGTACTTGAAGAAGTCGACCTCGTCGTCCTCCTTGATGCCCAGCTGCTTGGTCACCTCGAAAGGAAGGTAGACCACCAGCTTGTTATCCTTGAACTTGTATATCTTCAAACCAACCAACTAAGGACTATTTATAACCCCTATTTTCATTATCAACATGCAATACTTAAAAGGTTTCCCAAGGCAGGCGCTCGCGGGGAAGTCGGACGTCAGGAAGGCGACCAGGCCACTTGACATGCATGCGAACAAGTATTCGCGGGGAAGCGTGCTGATAGTCGGTGGCAGCATCGAGTGGATAGGCGCAATGAAGATGGCGTACCACGCGGCCAACACCGCGATAGCGGCCCTTAGGACCGTCTCCGGATACGTGACCGTCGCGGCTCCGAGGGAGGTGCTGATCGCCGCATCCGAGCTCTCCCCCGTCTTTGTCATAAAGGAGCTCAACGGCGACGTCGCGCACGACATCGAGGCGATAGGTTCCACGAGGCACGACGCGATAATACTCGGGCCCGGGATACCGAAGAAAGGCCTCGGGGCGGAGCTCACCGAGAAGATCATAAGGTTGGAGAGGGCGGGGAAGAAGCTGATGGTGATCGACACGCCGGCGGTGGCCGTCCTCGCAAGGAACAGGCGGCTGCTCGGAAAGGACATGATACTCACGCCGCACACGGGCGAGTTCAAGGAGCTCGCGGGAATCGACCTCAAGAACGCGCCCCTCCCCGTCAGGATAAGGGAGGCGAAGAGGTTCGCCGAGAAGCACAAATGCACCCTCATGCTGAAGGGCCACGAGACTGTAGTCACCGACGGCAGGAGGCTGAAGGTCGTGGTGTCGAGGACGCCGGCGCTGGCCACGATGGGGACCGGCGACGTGCTCTGCGGTATAGTCGCGAGCTACGCCGCCTCGAACGGGGATCCCTTCGAGAGCGCGGTGGCGGGCGCGTACGTGCATTCCGCCATAGGCGACGCCCTCTTCGAGGAGAAGGGAGAGCACATAATAGCGACGGACGTCATCTACGAGATACCGAAGATAATAAAAGAATTCGATAAGAAAGTCTAGCTGATTAGATGCAGGAGGGTCCGAGCAAGGCGGTCAGGCAAGAGTTCATAGCTGCGCTCAAGGCAGCCATAGACGGCGAATACGCGGGCCATCCGATAGACGACGCGCAGATACTCCTTTCGATATCCCCCGCGGACATCGAGCTCGCGGACATGAGCTCATCCGTTGCTTTCAAGATAGCGAAGATGGCGCACGCAAACCCATTCGACATAGCCAAGAGGATAGCTTCGAGGATGGTTCCTGGCGGATACCTCAAGAGGTTCGAGGCGCTGAACGGCTACGTAAACGCGGAGATAGACCAGAACGGCTACGCCGCGCTCGTTGTCGGAAGCGTGGAGAAGGCGAACGACGATTACGGGAGGAGCGGAATCGGGAACGGCGAGCGAGTCATAGTCGAGTTCCCGAGCGTGAACCCCAACAAGCCGTGGGTCGTAAGCCACCTGCGCAACGCGCTCCTCGGTGATACGATCGCGAACGTGATGGACTTCTGCTCGTACAGCGTCGAGCGCGAGGACTACATCGACGATTTGGGGCTGCAGATGGCGGAGAGCCTCTGGGGATGGCTCAAGCTCAGCAACAATCCCGAGGGCAAGGTCGACCAGTGGTTCGGGGAGCAATATGTGCAGGTGAACAAGGAGCTCGAGAGGCAGGAGGTCAAGGACGAGGTCGCGGCGCTAGCGAAGAAGCTCGACGACATCGACTCCGATGAATCAAAGACAGTAAGAAGCGAGATTGCGGAGAAGACCGTGCTCGCGCAGTGCGAGACCGCGTTCTCCTACGGGATATACCACGACGTGCTCATCTGGGAGAGCGACATAGTGAGGGCCAAGCTGCTCGCAAAGGCGATGGAGGCCGCGAAGGGCATAATGGAGAAGCCGACCGACGGAAAGTACGCGGGTGCGACCGTCGTCAAGCTCGAGAGCATGACCAAGTTCGCGAAGGAGCTCGAAGGGAGCAGGGAGGACGCGAAGGTGATAATCAGGAGCAACGGGGCGCCGACATACCTTGCGAAGGACTTCGCGTTCCACGCGTGGAAGTTCGGGATGATAGGAGCAAACTTCACTTTCAAGAAGCTGATAGAGAGGCAGCCGAACCTGAAGCCGCTGTACAGCACTTCCCCTTCCGGAGAGGCGAAGGAGTTCGGGAACGTGAAGAGGGCGGTGAACATAATCGACCTCAGGCAGAGCTACGAGCAGACAATCCTTCGGATAATGTTCACTCTCGTCGGCCACGACGAGATCGCGCAGGGCATCGACCACCTCGCATACGCGATAGTGAAGGTCGAGGGCAACAGCCTAAGCACGAGGAAGGGGGGCTGGCTCGGACATGACGGCAGGAGCTACACCGCCGACGAGCTGCTCAAGGAGGCGAAGGAGAGGGCGAGGGAGATAGCGTCCAAGAGCGAGAAGGTGTCGGACAAGGGCGAGGTGGACAGGATAGCGAACGCGGTCGCCCTCGGCGCGATAAAGTTCGAGTACCTGAAGATAGCGCCCGAGAAGGAGATAACCTTCTCCTGGGAGAAGGCGCTGACCTTCGAGGGCAATTCCGGGCCCTACTGCCTCTACACCTACGCGAGGGCGGCGAGGATAATCGAGAAGGGGGTGCTGGTTCCGATGCCGCTCAAGTTCACGCACATAGAGAGGGCGGAGGACTTCGAGCTCGTGAAGCAGATAGGCATGTTCCAGGAGATGGTCGAGAAGGCGTGCAACGAGCAGAGGCCGAACGTGCTTACCGACTACATGCTCGACCTTGCGTCGAAGTTCAGCAAGTTCTATGAGAAGATGCCCGTCATCAAGGGAGGTGCTGCGATGCAGGAGAGGCTCACGATAGTCTCCGCATTCAAGCAGGTGATGAGGAACGCTCTATGGCTCCTCGGCATCGGAGTCGTGGAAAGGATGTGATGGCAAGAAACAGATTCATGTAACTGAGGCATCTTTAAGAATTTGATTTAACTTATGGATTATGAAGGAATGAACAAGACACAGACACGTAAAATGCTCTTTCTGATCTCAGGAGCAGTCCTCCTGTTCTTAATGCTCGGAGTCATAGCATTCATGACTGCTACTCCGCCCACTTCTCCAAATCAACCTATTTTCACGTTGAAACAAGTCATAGGAGGTCCTGACGGTTCTTCCCTTAGCTGGAGTTTCTCAAAGGGCCAGGAATGGAGAGAGGCCACCTATTGTCCTTTTTGCACGAAACAAGGGATCTCTTTCGATTTCAGCAATATGCTTTTCAAATACGCAAACTGCACCTCTGTAGAATTCTTTAACGATTCACACTGCTTCCCGAAACAAAACATTCTGGAAGTGGGCAATGTCCGCCCTCTTGGAGGATGCTTCAATCCACCGAATGGAAACTACACTATTTACGGATATCTAAATCGGACTTCCCCTTCCGCAAAGAACACAACGCCTTCTGGTGTTGAGAGTTGCTATGCGATACCTGCTGACCCATCGAAATCAGAGGTATTGCTGCTCATAAATAACACAGAAGACGGGGATCCGTGCGCACAAGGAGCGCTCAGAGGCTATCAAGCTGGCAAAATCTTAGCGAAATACAATATAACCATAAACGTCACGACACTTCTGTGCAATGTCAACGTAAATGGTACTGGCGGAATATACAACTGATTAAGAATAGTAACGGTGAATAAGAAACAGGAATTCTATGATATTGATTACAGGTGCCACAGGTCGCGTCGGAAGACTTCTTGTCGCAGCCCTGCTCGAGCAGGGCGAGAAGGTCAGGATCCTCGCGCAGGAGGACAGGGTCGCGCTGAACGGAGTCGAGGTGGTGCATGGAGACGTGCTCGACCCGTCCGCGGTGAAGAGGGCGCTCGAAGGCGTCGACGTGGTCTACCACCTCGCCGCGATAGTCGACTACGCCCCCTCCCCGAACGCGCTCGTCTACGACGTGAACGTCAACGGCACGAGGAACATGCTTGCCTTCTCGAAGGCTGAGAAGTTCATCTACCTCTCGACTACCTCCGTCTACGGCAAGCGCATGAAGGACAATCCCGCGACCGAGAAGACGCCGTACAACCCCTACAGCTACTACGGCAAGACCAAGATGATGGCGGAGGAGCTTGTCCGCGAGAAGGGCGGGATAATACTCAGGTCCCCCGTGCTCTACGGCCCCGGATTCAACGACGGCTTCGGCTACGTGGTCTCGCAGATAGCCAAGGGGAAGATGAGGATAGTCGGGAAGGGCGACAACCTGATACAGTGGCTTCACATAAGCGACCTCATACGCGCGCTCATACTCGCCAAGGACAGGGGGAAGCCCGGAGAGACCTACCTAGTCGCGGGATCCGAGGCGAAGACTCAGATAGAGCTCTTCGCACTGCTAGCCAAGCACCTTAACGTCGAGGCCCCCAGCAGGAGGGTCTCCAGGCTCCTCGCCACCGCCGTGGCCCACTACGTCGTGCTTGCATCGAGGATGAAGGGCAAGAAGCCGAGGCTCACCCCTGACCACCTGAGCAGGATAACGAGCAGCAGGCTCTTCGACATCTCCAAGGCGCAGAGGGAGCTCGGGTTCAGGCCGCTGATGGACTACGACCGGGGTGCCAAGGAAATAGTGGAAGAGTACCTCGCGAAAAAGTCGACAATAGCATAACCGCAGAGGAAATGCTTTTAAACCGCCCAAACCTAATTCTCTTGCGATCAGGGTATTGAATGACGATAGCGCAGAGTATACGCAAGGAATGCAGTGTTGTCTTTGTCGACGCCGACCGCACCGCAGTCTCGGGCAACATACCTAAGGAGATAGCGAAGCGCATGTTGGAAGAGTTGCGCAGGCGCGGGGATGTCAACACTTACGATTCCGGCGTAGCCGCCATGAGTGCAACGCAGGCTTACCTCACGCAGAATCCAGACTCGCAGCCGATGGGGCTTAAGATGCTGTACGATTTCATGATGACGAATCAGTTGGGCGCCGAGACAGTGATGTCTAGGCACGCCGAGGAATATGTCAATGGAAACAAGGTGAGCCAGGTCGTAGACCTCCTGAAGCAGGTCGAGGGACGCGTAGACATAGTCATTGCCACTGCCGGGGGATCTACGGGGGCGCGTATCTTGTGCGAAAGCCTTCGCAGAGACGGGCTGAAAATTGATGGCTACCTCTCAAACCGCGACCACTTCGTGAAAAAGAAAGTGGCCAACAAACATGACGTGGTCAGCATGCTGTCCGGAGTGGACATGGTGATAAGGAACGGAGACGGAAAGCTCAATGCGGTTGAACATTTCAGCAGTGCACGCGGGGTTAAACTGGGGGACTGTGCGATGATAGGCGACGATATATACGTCGATGGGCCTACCTTCAGGTCGACTCGCTTCAAAATAGCATCCCCCTTCGCGGATTCCGAGGTGCGGGCGATGAAAGGCATGGTCCTGTTGAGGGCGTGATTCCCGTCTGATTGAAATCCTAAAGACTCAAAACCTGCATTTATCTTTGCCTTCCTTCTCTTCGTTTCGCTTCCTGACTTCCTCTATCATGCGGATGACTTTCTCGTTCGAGCGCATCGCGGCTATGTCGTCCCTGAAGCCGTTCAGCCTCAGTATGTCCTCCCTGTATTTCAGTACCTTCCGAAGGACGGGCCTGACCTTCGT
This sequence comes from uncultured Microcaldota archaeon, assembly GCA_963753785.1. Taxonomy (GTDB): domain Archaea; phylum Micrarchaeota; class Micrarchaeia; order Micrarchaeales; family CABMGC01; genus JAJYVH01. The sequence continues at coordinate 55,345 of CAVWDL010000009.1, read as the reverse complement.
GGCGTCCTCGATCCCGAACCCGTACCTCTCTCCCTGAACGAAGTCGCCTCCCTCCAGCCGATTGAGTATGTAGTACCCCCTGACCGCGTCATCGAATGTCGCCCCCTTTTTCCCCGATATGCGCATGTTCTCCCCGCAGTTCAGCCCGGCTATCTGCTGCGACGTAAAGAGCTCCGGGAACCTGACGCCGTCCTCAGACCTCCTTACCTTTACTTCATGGGGAGGATCCTTCACATCAAGAAAGTCGAACCTGACCAAGAACTCCTCCGGAGAGCTTTGCATGTATTTCGCGAGGTGTATGTGCTCCGCCTGTATGAACATCGCCCGAATGCCGTCCTCTTTCCGATCTCTCCTGGCGGACCCTAACGATCCCGGAAATGGCCTTCTCTCATAGCGCACCTTGCCTATGCTGACGTCCGTATTTACCTCTTCCTTATCGACGTGCATGTAGAAATGGATGCCATACCCCCCGTAGCCCGCCACATTTCCGCGGATATAGCTCCTCTCGTTCTGGCTCCCGAATATTTCCATCCCCTTGACGTAGGACTCGCCGAACCTGATACTGTCCCTGATTGTGATTTCCTCTTCCACCCGCTCGCCTTTCGCGTATAGCTCTGCCACCCTATTTAAAATTTATTGCCTAATCGTTTCGCGAATTGCAGTCCTTTCATGTCCTGTCCTGATGCAGCCGATGCCTTCTTATTTTAAACCGAAGAGGTAAACCACATCATGATAAAGCTCGTGATATTCGATGTCAACGGGGTGCTGCAGAGCAAGGAGGAGATCAACGAGTACTTCCTGAAGGAGTTCTATGCCTTCGTAGAAAGACACGGCGGGGTGCTGCCCAAGGACGCCGAGATTCGTTGGAAGCGCCTCGTGTCGAGGATACACAAGGGAAAGCTGACCCTGAGGGAGGCGCGCCTCATCGAGCTCGAATGGATGGGCATACCTGAGAAGTACATGTCAGAGTACGAGGCCATTGACGAGCGCCAGCTGAGGATGATGCAGCTTACCGAGCCCGGAGTTAGGGCGATGCTCCTCTCACTTAGGAAGAAAGGATACAAGATCGCGGCGCTCACCGATGGCCTTCACCCGACAAGGAGGGTGAGGAAGGTGCTGACGCATCTGGGAATAGGAAGGCTGATCGACGGAGTTTTCGTGTCCTCGGATATAGGATACAAGAAGCCCCACAGGAAGGCTTACGAGGCGGTCATGGACTTCTTCAAGGTCACGCCGAAAGAGACAGTCTTCGTGGGCCATGACGACGACGAGATGCTAGGGGCCAGGAGGCTCGGCATAATCGCGGTCTCATACAGGCAGAGCAGGAAGGGAGATTACCTCATCGGCAGCCTCTCGGAGCTGCCCTGGCTGGTCGGGAAGCTCAACGGCGTCAGCGCCCCGAGACGCCCGAAATGAATTAATAAGCTATTCGCCGTATACTAATCAGGGGCCTGTAGCTCAGCTTGGATAGAGCGGTACCGTCCTAAGGTAAAGGTCGCGGGTTCAAATCCCGTCAGGCCCGTTGGTGTTTGAAATGGCGAAGGAGAAGAAGATCAAGGAGCCCAGCATGATAGTGCGTCCGATAGGCGGCCTAGGCGGGCTGGACAACCTTCACGTGACGCTGATAATAGTGATAGCGCTGCTCTTCGCGCTGTTGCTCGCCGTCTCATACTCAAAGCCCATACTGATAACGAACTCAACGCAGGCGAACAACACGACCGCAACCTCGGCGCAGCACACTGCTTCGCAGATCCAGACTGTCGCAAGCAGGGTTCTCGCCAGCTACTCGACCGTTAACAGCTCGCTCTCGCTACTCCCGTTCATCTCCAACGTGTCTGGCATGAAGGAGACATACATGCCCGCCCTCAAGGCGTGGTACGTCTCGCTAAGCGCGAGGAACTTCGGAAGCAACCTGACGTTCGCTTTCTCGTTCCTGATAAGCGACACGAACACATCGAAGGTGACTCCCCTGATACAGGCGCCGGTCCCCTCAAGGATACTCGACAACACTGTGGCGGAGCAGGGGGTGGTGCAGCTGAACGGAAAGTACTCGTGCGTCTCGACCACTCCGACTCAGGTCTACTGGTTCATAGACCCCTACGCCACCGGGGCGGTGTCGAGCCTAGTCAACGCCTCCGGAATGCAGTCCAAGTTCGGAGGCAAGGTCAACGTCACCATGAGGATCGTCTTCGGGTCCGACACCCAGAGGGTGGCGAACTCCTACGGGCTCCTCAACGCGGAGTACCTGGGCAAGTACGTCTACTGCGCATCGCAGCAGAGGAACTTCAGCGTCTTCGCATCCGACCTGAACTCGGTCTACGCCTCGAGCTACGTGCCGCAGAGCGTGCTATCCAACATAGCCAACTACTCTAACCTCGACACGGGACTGCTCAACGGCTGCATCGCGAACTCGACGCAGACGCTCAGCACGCAGGCCCTGCTGGCCAGCTACTACAACATAACGGAGACCCCGGTCGAGGTCGTCAACTGCCATTACCTCTCGATACCGCAGACCGTCAACAAGGCGCTCTGCTACTCTGACAATTCGCTCTGCTGATTCGTTGAAGCACCTGATAGTGGGTATAGACGCGGGAAAGACCGCTGCGGTAGCGTGCATAGACCTCAACGGCAAGGTCGTCAAGCTCGCAACCGGCAGGTTCGTAGGCCTTGACTGGTTCGTCGACGTGATAAAGGGAGCCGGGCAGCCCGTGATGGTATCGGGGGACAAGAAGAGGCCCACCCAGCTCGCGGAGAAGATATCGACCGCTTTCGACGCCGTACTCTTCGTCCCCGGAAGCGACATAAGCGTGGAGAAGAAGAGAAACCTCCTCGACGTGAAGTTCGACAACCTGCACGAGAGGGACGCGCTCGCGTCCGCGATGATGGCCTACGCCGGGAAGCTAAGGCAGGCCGAGAGGCAGGCGAGGGAGAGCACTACAGGGGCGGACGCGGACCTGGTAAAGGCGATGGTGATAAAGAGATACTCCGTTGACGAGGTCATAGGGAAACGTCCCGCGGGCATGAGGTTCGTGAGAAGGATGCAGGGCTGAGCGGCAACAGCAATGTTAATATACTATATCGCATAATCTCATTGCAAGCAACGGTTCAAGTCACACACTATTATCGCTAAATGGTGAAACAAATGGCAGAAGAAATGGAAGACATGGAGGGGAACAGAGTAAGCACGATGCCAGAGAACATAGTGTACATCGGCAAGAAGCCGGCGATGAATTACGTGCTCGCTGTAGTGACGCAGTTCAACAACGGGGCCGCGAACGTTAGGATCAAGGCCAGGGGCAACACCATATCCAGGGCCGTGGACGTCGCGGAGATCGCGAGGAACAGGTTCGTGCAGCAGGCCAGGGTCGACTCGATAAGCATAAGCTCCGAGGAGCTGCAGAACGAGGACGGCACCAAGTCCAAGGTAAGCACGATAGAGATAATTCTGGCGAAGTAGGAGCTGCGCCTTTTTTCTTGTGGCTTTCCGCATCTTGGCGGGAAGCCCAGATTGTTTTATGGCCTTCAGCGGAGCGGCGCAGGGTCCGCAACAAACTCTTTTAAGTTTTCATACAGAGTAATCGAAAGAGGCAAAGAGGGGCCGTGATATCATGCCAAGTTTCAAGCTTCTGGAAAATGCATCCGCAATCGAAGCGGTTGAGATGCTGGAGAAGGAGTATCCTGACGCGAAGTACTACCTGGACTTCCCGACTCCCATCGACCTGCTTGGTGGCCGCGATACTCTCCGCGCAGACGCACGACGAGGTCACGAACGCAGTCACCCAGGCCTCTTCAAGAAGTACAAGACCGCATGGGACTATTCGAAGGCGAATCTCGAGGATCTAATCGAGCAGATACACAGCGTGACCTTCGCCGGCAACAAGGCCAGGAACATAATCCGCACCTGCACGATAATAGACGAGAAGTACAACGGGAAGGTCCCAAACAACATGGAGAAGCTCCTCGAGCTTCCGGGAATTGGCAGGAAGACCGCGAACACGATACTGATAAACGCGTACGGCATAGTCGAGGGCATCCCGTCGACGTCTGGGTGATAAAGCTCTCGGGAAGGATCGGGCTCAGCGAGAGCAAGAAACCCGAAGACATAGAGCAGGACCTGATGCGCTTCGTCGACGGAAGTACTGGAAGAACATAACGTACGTCTTCAAGACGCATGGGAAGAAGATCTGCAAGTCGCAGGTTCCAGTATGCAGCAAGTGCACCATCGGCCCCAACGGGAAGAGGAAGCTCTGCCCGAGGAACGGCGTCGCGAAGAGCGTCTGATCGAATGGAGTACGTGATGGAGCTGCACCCGCATTCGAAGTACGCCGCGGCGTGCAGCGAGCAGCTGACGCTCGAGAACATGGCCGCGGCGTGCGAGACCAAGGGCATACACCTCATCGGCAGCGCCGACTTCACCCATCCCCTCTGGTTCAAGGACATAAAGGAGAAGCTCGAGGAGGACGGGGACGGAAAGGGCGTGTTCAGGCTGAAGGGCTCGAAATCGAAGACGAGATTCCTGCTCACGTCAGAGATGTCGATAATATTCCCAAACGACAAGGGGAAGGGGATGTTCGACAAGACGGGCGAGGTCAAGAGGTTCCACAACTGCGTAGTCGCGCCGAGCATCGAGGTCGTCGAGCAGATAAATGCCCTGATGGCCAAGTTCGGCAACCTCGCGATGGACGGAAGGCCGATGCTTACCCTCAAGGCAAGCGAGTTCGTCGAGATACTTGCATGGTATAAGTAAGGACATATTCGTCTTCCCGGCGCATGCATGGACTCCATGGTTCGGCGTCTTCGGGTCGATGTCCGGATTCGATTCGATGAAGGACGCTTATGAGGATCAGGAAATGCACATCCATGCCCTGGAGACGGGGCTTAGTTCGGATCCCTGCAATGAACTGGCGCATCTCGAAGCTCGACAAATATGCGATTGCTCTCCGGAAGCGATGCCCACTCGCTTCCGAAGCTGGGGAGGGAGGCGACTGTTCTCGACCTGGAGGCGAAGGACGTTTCGTATTCGAACATCATCGACTCGATAAAGGCGAAGAGGATAAAGTACACGATCGAGTTCTACCCCGAGGAGGGGAAGTACCACTTCGACGGGCACAGGAACTGCAGCGTCTCGCTGAGCCCAGAGGACTCCGCCAGGTACAACAACATCTGCCCCGTCTGCAGAAAGCCGCTGACCCTCGGAGTGATGCACAGGGTCAACCAGCTCGCCGACAGGGAGCCCGGGTACGTGTCCGAAGGGCTCCGTCCCATTCGTGCACGCGATCCCTCTGCTCGAGATCCTCGCCTTCGTAAGCGGCAAGACCGTCTACTCGACCTACGTCAAGAGCACCTACGAGAGGATCGTCGCGAAGTTCGGCACGGAGATGAATGCGCTCCTGCGCTCGAGCCTTGAGCGAGATCGCCGAGGTCGACAAGGACCTCGCAGCCGCGATAAAGAACATGCGCGAGGACAGGGTGAGCATAAAGCCTGGATACGACGGCGTCTTCGGCATGATAGACCTCGTGAACGTCCCCGAATCCGGGAAGGAGGGCACGGCGCACGGCTACGGACAGAAGACCCTCTGAACTCCACTTTCCGTCTGTCGATTCTCGCCGACATGCTTCTGATTGATGCCTAACGGTACGACAATCAATTTAAAGATTCGCTTGCAATTATCTCCATGTCGACCTTGAAACCGATCCTCGCGCTGCTCTCCCTCTGCATCATCCTTGCTGCGCGGGAGCATACACGACACAGATGTATATTCCGGCGGTGCTCACGAACCAGAACAAGGGAAACCTCACTCTGGTTGTGCTTAACTTGACCCAGGGCAACGGCAGCCTGCAGATATCGGGTCCGCTTAATGTCAGCTCCGACACCATCCAGTCCGCGCAGACCGCCGCGATGTACGCAGCGTCGATGCAGGGAATGAACTTCTCCCACTTCAACTTCTCATACACCATAGAGGACAGGAACAACAGCGTCTCGGGGCCCAGCGGAGGCCTCGCATTCACTCTTCTCGCGGTCGCGGCGCTCCAGCACAGGCAGCTTCCCTCGACATTCACCGCCACAGGGACGATTTCGCCCGGCGGCTACGTGGGGCTGATAGGCGGAGCGTACGACAAGTCGGGCGCGGCCAAAGGTGACGGGCTTAAATTCATACTAGTCCCCGCCGCAACTAACGACTCCGTCGAGGCGCTCATATACTACATAACGCAGCAGACCTACGGGATACCCCTCGTCGAAGTCTCGAACGTCTCCCAGGCGCTCGACTACGTCTTCGGATCCAAGGCTCCGTCCTTGACGAGCCTGAACCTCAACGAGAACTACGGCATAGCCTCGATCGGCGACGCAAACATCACCTGCTCGACTGCGACACCTCCGACTTCGCCATCCTCGCGAACTACACGATGGGCTACTCCAGGAGCTACATATCCAACATAAGCGACAACTTCGGCTCGCTGAAGCAGGAGCTGCTCAGCAACTCGAACGCGTACGGGACGCTGGCACAGAAGGGATACCTCTACACCTCCGCGGACCTGACCTTCCTCGACTTCATGCAGGCGTTCACGCTTGCGAACTCGCAGAACATGACGGTGAACAGCGCGGGCTCGCTGCTTGACAACATCTCCTCATACTGCTCCTCGCTCATCCCGCCTCCGATGACCGACAAGAACTACGAGTTCGTGGTCGGCGGAAGGATAAGGCAGATCTGGGGCAACATCACTATAGCGAACGCGGAGGCTCGCTGAACAACGAGGAGACCACCGACGACATAATACAGAGCGTGCATGACGCGGCGTCAGCGCTAGGATGGTGCAAGGCGGCGTACGAGTCATATTCCCTGGCTTCGGGAATGGGCGGCAACTACATCGAGACCTCTCCCGCACTCAAGGGCGAGGCTTCAAGCACGATAAACAGCGCGATCAGGTCGGCGGCATATACGTCCAGGCGGCGACCCAGGCATACGACTCCGGGGACTACGCGACCGCGCTCTACTCCGCGGTGTACGCGAACGTCTTCGGGCCGTCGAACAGCTCCGCGATGACACTCGACCAGCTATACTCGAGCTCGCTTAAGAACATCAACAACGCGACGGTCGGCACCTGGCCTTCCCAGTTCGCGATACAGTCCGAGTTCTACTTCAGGCAGTCCGTCCTGTCCCAGGGCGCGGCCGCAAGGGGCTACGCCGAGCAGGCGTACTCGACCTCAAAGCTCGCGGTAGGGCTGGAGGCAGCCGACAGCGCGATAGTGAACTCTTTCCTCTACACGAGCACGCCCTCGGGAGGGGTATCGCAGCAGGTGAGCGACGAGATAAGCGACATACAGCAGAACATATCGCAGATCTACTGGCTGCTGCTCTTCGACGCAGTGATGATGTTCGTGATACTCGTCATACTGCTCTTCCACCTGCTCTCCGGGCGCGACCGCAAGAGCAATGCGGGAGAGGCGTTCAGGAACGCGGAGAGGAAGAGAAAGAGGTAGTCCTTTGGAGAAGGACGCTTTCTGCAGCAGCGGGATACGGGATCAGGTATTCCTGGAGGACGGCAACTTCATGGCCGTCTACGACCTGAGGCCCATGCTGCCCGGCCACGCGCTGCTCATACCCAAGAGGCACGTGATGCAGGTTTCGGAGCTCACCAAGGATGAGCTCGCCTCATTCTCGTGGATGCTGAAAAAAGTGATACCCGTCCTCCTCAAGACCTACGGCGCAGACTCGTACAACCTCGCTGTGAACTACGGGAAGAACGCAGGAATGTCCGTCGGTCACCTGCATTTCCACATCCTGCCGAGGAGCTCGGGTGACATCTTCCACCGCAACCTGCTGAAATTCTACTGGATACTGTCCCATGAGAGGACGCCGCGCGTCAGGAACTCGGAATGCATGGCGGAGACAAGGAGGCTCAGGAGGATATTCAGATATAGACGGCCGAAAGCGCGATAGCTACGAGCGCAAGGCCCATCGCGAAGAGCGATATGTTCCTGCTCACGTCGTACCTGCTCCTCGCGTCCTTAAGCAAGTAGACGACCCCGACGAGAGAAGCATCACGTCGCTGAGCCCTACTAGCGTCCCGAAGACGAGGTTGTACTGGAAGGGCTCGGCGTAGAAGAACAGCCGCGCGCTTATCAGGACAGCGACTGCGTACAGCGCCAGCGCGAAGGATGCGGATGCCTGCCTCCCCGCGACTGTCGGCAGCGTCACCGCCTTCCTCGCCTTCACGTCGCCCTCGTAGTCCCTGATCAGTCCCCTGTATCTCCCTCGCGAGCCCGCTCGCGAATATCATGGCGCATATCAGGAGTATCACGCTCCCACGTTAGTGCTGACGACGTAGCTTCCGAATATGAAGGGTATCACCATGCTCAGGGCGACGTAGGCGTTGCCGACCAGCAGCACCGCCTTCAGTATGTAGGCGTAAAGGACAGCGAGCGCGGCGAACATCAGCGCTATGGCGAACGCGTACTGGTTTATCAGCGCGCTCGCGCCGATCCCTACAGCGAGAGTTGCCGCTGTCACGTAGAGCGCGTCCTGCTTGTTCAGGTCCTTTGTCACGAGCGGCCTCATCTTGTGGTTCAGCCTGTCCGCCTCCATGTCGAAGTAGTCGTTGATTGCGAACGCGCCCATGCTTATGGTGACGGGCACGTAGGCTGAGGAGGAATGTGCGTCGGGGCGGCGTATCCCGCCCGCGAGCAGCTCCGCCGCGACCACGGCGATCGACTAGCATGAGGCTGTGCTCTATCCTCGTGAGCCTTAGAACAGCCATGCCTTCTTGGTGCACACGGACATACCTTGCCAGGGAAAGTATAAAAACCGTCTGACGCCACAGCTGTCGCGCCGCAGTGGTGCAGAACTTCGAGCCCTTGTCGTTCCTGGCTCCCGCACTTCCGCAGTAGACGATTCCGCCGCCCTCCTTCTGCGCCTGTCGTAGGCTGGCCTGCGGCGCCTGCTGCGTTGCGCTGCCTGACTTCTCGCCTTCCTGCATCTCCAGCACCTTCTTGTTTATGTAGTCCGAGAGCTCCTTCGCGTCCTTGCCGCTCAGCCCGTCTATCTCGCCCTCCTCCTTCCCTCCCTCGAGCAGCCCCTTGTCCTGTCGAAGCCCATCACCCTGACGAAGACCGAGGATGATATTATCCCCTTCTCGAGCCTGACGCTGGTTATCTGCGTGAAAGGTATGGTCTCGAAGTCCTTCCTTATCCCGAGCGTCGCCCTGTTGATTATTATGATCCTCTTGTTGGTCACTATCACGCTGGTCGGTTCCTCATCGACCCACCCGGGCCTACCCTCCTCTGCCTCGCGGTCATCACGCAGTCTTCGTCCGGCTCGAGTATGTCCCTTCGCGGCGTTGCACGTCCGACTTGTCCAGCGCCATTGAATCAGCTATAATAGACGAAATCAATCAATAAATAGCTATCCTAAAGCCCCCTAAAGGCGCCGGCCTTTCATGGCAGTGCGATTCGCCTATCCAAACGACTTCGCAACTAAACGGGCCTATTTCCCGTACTGCGAAGTGTACGTTATCCCAGTGGGCACGCCGTTGCTGTTTTTCCCGCTGTAGTCGTTGGTGTCCCCGTTGAGCGGCCACCATCCGACGAGGTACTGCGGGCTGACGGGAGCTCCTCCTATTCCTTCGAGGTAGAGCGACTGGATCTGGCTTTGGTCGAGAGTGGCGTTATAGAGCTGAATGTTCGACATCTCGCCACTCAGGTAGTTGCTGCCGCCACCTGCGTAACAACCAAAATAAGCGGCGGTGGTAGACGATACGGGTAGCGTCAAACTCGTGTCACTTTCGATAAGCACTCCGTTAAGGTACATGTTCAACGAAGTCGAGGTGGAAGTCAACGTTACGAAGTACCATTGGTTGAGATTCAAGGAATAGGCGTTTGTGTACTGCCCGCTTAAAGGGAGTCCTGCGGATCCGGCCCAATAAAGCTGCAGTCCTGATGCGCCGTTGCTATAGAGCTCGGGTTTTGCCGAAGTCGTTGCGAAGTATCCTGCGTTTGCAGCATTTGTCTTATACACCCAATAGGATATGGTCTGGGTCGATGACCATGTGATTGCTCCCGTATTGATGTAGCTGCTCTGCCCGTCGAACATCGCCACGTACTTCGGCAGCAGTCCGCTGCACTGCCCGACAAGGTTTGTGGCAGTCGATGTCCTGAGCACCTTGCATTCTCCAGAAGGCACCCTCACCGTCAAAGAGGATGAATTGAAGACGCCGAGCTGGTAGAGGGTGCCAAGTGCCACGGAGATGATCAGTATTGCCCACCCGTAGGTCATGAGGTACTCCATCGCGGACTGGAGCCTGAACTCAAGCAATGTCCTCCTTCGCATCCTCTCGGAAAAGATGGAGAGATAAGGCTAATATACGCATGCGACCATTTCAGCGTAAAAACGGGGCAAAGCCAATGTATTTATTTATTGGCTGAGACTTATTCCTCGAAATGATCGCATGAACAGGAACCTCGCGTTTGCAGTCTCCATCGCGCTTCTCTTCGGCGTCTCCGCCGCTGGGACGGTCACGCTCACCGGGAGCTGCGCCGTCAAGAACCTGACGGGCGGGGCGATATTCTTCAACCTCTCAAACAGCGGGAACGACACTGCATACAACCTCGTGATAACGCCTTTCCTGCAGAACGTCAAGACATCGAGGAGCTTCTACGGGGTCAACAGCCTGGGACCCGGAGCCGGCAGCTCTACAGAGGTCGGGATAAACTCGATCTCCGATTACGGCGTCTCGACCGGATACTTCCTGACCTCCTACCAGCAGGGCACCGACGTCTTCTCCGCAGTGTTCCCATGCCTGTACACGCTGGGGACGCAGACTAGCTCACAGGTGCTGATAACCGAGAAGACCGCCGTCTCGTCCGACGGCAACGCCACAGTCACCGTTTCCGCTTTCAACAAGGGATCGGGCCAGGAGAAGGTCAACGTCTCGCTGATGCTCCCTCCCGCATTCGTCTACACGGGCGCGTCGCAGTACCTCCTGACGCTGGGTCCGGTGTCCACGCCGTCTTCCACGCAGAACGCTACTTTCGACCTCTACATAAGCCCGAGCACGCAGGGATCGTACTCCGTCGCGGCGTCCGCGAGCTACAAGGAGGGCAACCTCTCGCACGCGACGCTCACGACGTTCGTGATATCGGGTCCCGCGGCCGCGACAGGGAGCACCTCTTCGCTTCTCGTGTACGGCGCTGCTCTGGTCGTGGCGATACTGCTGGCACTCATACTAATGTCCCTTATGAGGAGGCGCCAGCGGGCGTCTCCCGCGTCAGTCGCTGCTGCTCCGATCAAGAGCCCGCTTTAGCTTCCTACCTTGTAGAAAGCGACGTCAAATCCGCCAAGTGTCGTGTTCATTGTTCCGAGGCTCGTCAGCTTGTGGTTGCTTATTATCTGCGCGCAGGTGGTGTTGTGGTGCGGGGGCACTATGCACCAGTACCCATAGTCGAAGACCTTGCAAGAGTAGCTGTCAAGGCTCTGCGTCAGCGATGCGTTCGCGCTCGTCAGGTAGCCTATCTGCGCGGAGCTCCTGTTCACCTCCGCCCATATGTCCGGGGTGAAGGAGTATACTATGCAGTCCCTCGGCACCACCGTGTAGTTGCCGTAGAACGTGTCCATCGCCTTGAGTATCACCGACTGCTGCGGCATCTTCGCCTGCGCTATCGTGACGACAGGGAAGAGCGTGGCGAAAGGATATATGAGGAGGACCATCGAGGATATCGCGACCGCAGCCGTGAAGACGATCATCGGCACGCGCCCTCCCTTAGCCGCATCGTGCTCCCTGCCGAACCTCCCCGCGATGCCTCTGGCGGAGTCTCCGATCCCTATCACCGCGAACGCGGCAAGCAGGCAGAGTGACGGAAGGAGCTGCAGCATGAACCTCGAATCGACCCCGTAAGTCGCTGCCCCTGCGTAGAACGAGGTGTAGAAGAGGAAGTATGTGGCGAACCAGAGAGCCAGCATCAGCAGCTTCGAGAATCTGTTTTTTATCCTCCTGTCGAAGAGAAGGAAGAGCACTCCGACTATTGCAAGGGGCGTTATCACGTAGTGGAAGACCATCGGGTAGAAGTTGGCGCCGTTCATCTGGCCGAACAGGAAGGAGACGTTGGCGTTGACGTTTCCGAGGAAGTTCACGAGCGAGATGGTCGCCTGCCCCGAGTTCTGGCCGTATGAGGGGTTCTGGGCCTGGACGGATATGTAATACACCTCGGGAAGGAGCAGGATCACGAAAGCGAATAGCATGATGAGCAGCTCCGTATTGTCCTGTATGGAGCCGAGGATCTTTCCCGCCCTCTCCTTGGCCGTCTTGACTATCCCATGATCACCGAAGGCGACGAGCAGCACCACGAACACAGGGACCAGGAGTATGGCCTCTATCCTGAGGTATGCGACCATGCTCAGGCTGAATGCGAAGGCGCCCAGGGAGTAAAGGCTCTTTCTCCTTATGAATATCGCGAACAGGAGGAACGCGAGGAGCGAGAGCGTCATGAAGGGCAGGTCGACGTCCGCCTGCGTCCTCGACCAGATGAAGAGCTGCGGCATGAGCGAGAACGCTAGCGTTGCCACGACCGCGAAGCTCTTCCTTCCCGATAGCAGACCGGCCAGGAAGAACATGAACACTATCGCGGCGGCTCCGGCCGCGAGCTCAAGGCCGTATGCGGTGTTGACCCCCACGCCGAAGATCGCGAACGCTACCGCGATGAACGACGACCATCCTACCGGGTCGTGGTAGAGGGCGTTGACGTAGCAGGTGCCCAGGTAGCCCGTCCCGTACTGGCACCAGAGCGAGTTGAAGTGGCTTAGTATGTTTAGCGCGACACCCTGGTATATGTTCTCGTCGAAATAGAGCTGCTCGGTGGGGCTGACATAAAAGAGCGAGACCACGAGGAAGAAGACAAGTATTATCCCTAGCGCCGCGAGCGAGTACCTGTCGAAGTGCTCGCGGATCAGCGCCTCTATCCCCTTCCTGTCAAGAGCGATGAAAGTGAGCGTCAGAACCAGCGATGCGAATATCGCCGCGGTCAGCTCGTAACCGATGAGCATCATCAGGCACCCTTGTTCTCAACGTAGAATCCGCCGAGGAACATGTGCCTTGTCTTGGTCTTCCTCATGGTCATGAGGGCGTCCTCGGGGCTCATGACTATAGGCATCCCGTGTATGTTGAAGCTGGTGTTGAGGACCACTCCGTATCCGAGCTCCTTCTTCACCCTCTCCATGAGCCCGCGGTAGTTCATGTTCTCCTTCCCGACCATCTGCGGCCTGGCGGTGTTGTCTATGTGCACCGCGGACTTCATCACGTCCTCCTTACCCTCCTTTACCTTGTAGGCCATCGTCATGAACCTGTCCTTGCCCTTTATGCCTTCGAGAAGCCTCTCCGCCTCCTCCTCGAGCATCGAGGGCGCGAAAGGCTGGTACCATTCCCTTTGCTTCACAAATACGTTGAGCTTCTCCTTGACCTTCTCGGATCCCGCCTTCGCGACTATGCTCCTGTTCCCGAGGGCCCGGGGCCCGTACTCCATCCTCCCCTGGTACCAGAAGACGTAATTGTCCTCGCTGACGAGCTCTCCCGCGTGCGCGTTCTTGTCGCTGTCCATCTCGAACGTGATGTCCTTCTCCTTCTCGAGGGCGGTCTTGATCTGATCGTCGCTGAACTCGTCGCCTAGGTATGCGTTTGGGAACTCGTAATCGGTAACTCCGTTGATAAGGTAGTTGACGTGCATCGCGGCGCCCATCGCCGTACCGCCGTCTCCCATGTGGGGGAATATGAACCATTCCTTGACTGACGGTATCTCGCGCACCTGCATGTTCGCCTTGACGTTGGAGAAGAGCCCTCCCGCCATCGCGATGTTCCCGGTGCCGTACTCGTCCACCGCATTGCTCACGAACGCGGTGAGTATGTGCTCGAGCAGCTGCTGAGCCATGTAGGAGAACTGCTCCCTCGGGAGCGACCACGCAATCCTGCTGAGGACGTCGTACTGCATCAGCGGCGAATATTTCGCCTTTATGTTCGTCCCCTCAACCGTGAACAGGCTCCTGAGCTTGTTCTCCTCGAACGGGAACGGGTAGGAGTAGCATGCCATCGCCATGACCTTGCCCTCGTCCTCGAGCTCCCTCATTCCGACTATGTTTGTGACCTGCTCGTAGAATATCCCGAGGGAGTTCCTGGAGCTCACGGTCCCGACCCTCTCCATCTTGCCGCGCCCGAACGTGCTGAGCGATCCGCTGAGCCCGTCTCCGAGGCCGTCCATCGTTATCGCGAGGCCCTTGCCGAACCCCGATGTGAACGCGGCGGTCGCGGCGTGGGCCGCGTGATGGTCGACGTTGTATAGCTTGAAGTCATTGAATCCCATGCTCCTTAGCTGCCTGGACACCACTGACCTGCTTATCGTGCCTGTCAGCGGGAGCATCCCTATGCCCTTCTGCGTGTAGTCCATGAAGCGCATGAGAGGGGTGAGCCTGGGCCTAAGCATCTTCCTTCTCCTGTACTTGTAGTGCACCTCCTTCTGGTAAGGGAAGACCCTCGAGAGAGTCTTCGCGAACTCGGTGGTGGGAAATGCGATCGTCTTTATCTGGTCGGGCGTTACTTTAGCATACGCGAGCGCCGCCCTTATGGAGTTATACGGGAACTTTATCTCGAGCTTCCTCTTGGTGTATCGCTCCTCGTTCGAGGCGAAGACTATCCTGTTATCCTCTATAAGAGCAGCTCCAGCGTCGTGGCCGTCCCAGATTCCTAAAACATACATAGTGGCATCCCAATTGATTCAGTTGCTGTCTGGTATATTGCATCTGGATTATTATAATGTTATCGCCAGCGCCCCCCGCGGCTCCGCGTCTACAGGAGGTGTGTTGCGTTTCCGACGAGGGCCTGGTACGCCTCGCACGAGGTCCATGAGCTCGGCTCCTTGCCCTCCCTTATCAGCTTCCTGACCTCCTCCGCCTCCGCGTTGTTCCACATCGGCCTGAGGTCGTAGCCGGTCTCCTTTATGTTCCCTATCCTCCTTCCCCACATTATCGAGGGGTATACGTTCCCGTAGCTGTCAAGGAAGAGAGAGGCGTCGAGGCTCTTGCTCCTTAGAGGCATCTTCCCCGTGCGTATGTACTTGACGAGGTTCCTCAGGAACGCGGACTCGATCACGGGTATCGCGCCAATCTGCATCGTCCTCTTCCTTATGACTGCCTCAAGCTCGTTAGCCATTGCCGCCCTCTCGCCCATGAGGTCCATATCCTCATTCTTATAGTAAACATCGGAGACCTGTCCCGCGTTCACGTGGAAGTCGTTGTAGCTTATTCCCGGCACGCGCTTCCCCACCTCCTCTATCGTCTTCTCGAGCATGCCGACGTTGTACTTGCTCATGGTGTAGCCGAAGACCAGCCCGAGGTTTGGGTGCCTCTGCTGGAGGTTCCTCAGCCTCCTCGCCATCTCCATGACCTTCTCGAAGTTCCCGGGCACTCCCCTGACCCTGTCGTGGACCTCCCCGTAGCCGTCGAGGCTGAGAGTGATCGTGAGCCTGGGTATGCCGATGTTGAGCATCTGCTCGACCTTGCTCTCTATCAGGTCAGGCGGGCAGAGCGAGTTGGTGGGTATCGTGACTATGTAGAGGTCCTTGCAGTTGTCGTAGAACGCCCTCACCGCCTGGACTATGTCGCTTCGGAGGAACGGCTCCCCTCCCGTTATCGTCAGCCACTCGAAGCTGTCGTTCTTCTTCGCGAACTCCTGTATCTCCTCGAGAGTGAGCTCCCCCTTCGCGGGCTTGTTGTTCCAGATGTTGCAGGTGAGGCACCTGGAGTTGCAGTTGTATGTTATGCCGAACGTGAGCTTGTACGGCCTGTCTAGCCTCATGAAATTGTTCCTGAGCGCGTTCGCCCCCAGCTTCACGAACTTCAGTCCTGCCATCGCATTACCAAACGGAATATTGATGTCACGTTCATCTTTAAATTAGTTCTTCTCCGTCCGGAAATGCCGCCTGCGGAAAGGCCCCGCCTCACATCTCTTTATAAAAACATGAGTGGCAATATCTCGTGCTGGAGGATGCTATGGCCGACAAAGGGAAGGTAAGGGTCTCGGTGGTTATACCCACCCTCAACGAGGAGAAGAACCTCGTCAGGCTCCTGCCCGAGGTAAAGGAGCAGCTCAAGGGCTACAGCTACGAGATAATAGTCGTGGACGGCCACTCCAAGGACAAGACGGTCAAGGTCGCGGAGAGGTTCGGCGCGAAGGTGATCTACGACGAGGTCGGCAAGGGGTCCGCCCTCCTGAAAGGGCTGAAGGCGGCCAAGGGCGAGGTACAGATCTCGATGGACGCCGACATGTCTCACGAGCCGAAGGAGCTCAGGCTGCTGATAGACGGCATAGAGATAGGCTACGACCTGTGCACCGGATCGAGGTTCATCATAGGCGGCGGGTCTGAGGACATGCCCGCGTTCAGGGTATTCGGAAACAAAGTATTCGTCTTCCTAGTCAATGTCTTTTTCCACGCGAACTACACCGACCTCTGCTACGGATACCGCAGCTTCAGGAAGGGCGTCGCCCAGAGGCTCGACCTCAGGGAGAAGGGCTTCGGCATAGAGACGGAGATAAACATCAAGGCGATAAAGAAGCACATGAGGATAATAGAGGTGCCGAGCACCGAGAAGGCCAGGGCCGCCGGTGAGGGAAAGCTCAGGACCTTCCACGACGGATGGATAATACTGAAGACGATATTCGCCAACCTGTTCTGATTCTCCTGACTCCGACCTGTCACTTTGGAATGTAGTACAGCTTAGCCGAGCTCGAGTACGCCGCGCTCGTTATGTATCCCGGATACGTGCCGTTTATCTGAGGATACAGGACCAGTTTCCAGCCCGGGCAGTACTTGGAGGGGTCGGGGGTGTAGTTCAGGTCGAACGCCTCCGCGTACTTCGGTATCACCACGTAGTCGCCCGCGGGTATCTTGCTGCAGTTATGGATCTGGTCGTAGACGCTGAATCTCGACAGGTTGTCAAAGTGCATGTATTCCTCCATCGATGAGAACCCGCTCTCGTACGATATCCTTGTCGTGTTCGGAAGAGCATTAAGGTAGGTTGAGATCGCGGTCAGGTCGAATATCTGGTAGTTGACGATGTTGTACCAGAACTGCTCAACGGGTATGGAGGTCGAGATAAGGAAGACAACGAGAAGCAGAGGCAGGAGCGCCGCGTAGCGATTCTTCGCCTTCAGCCTTTCGGCGAGGCTGACCACCGCGATAGAGACCGTGAGCACGAGAGGCATGGCCACGAGCGCCAGATACCTCTCGAGCCTATGGGTTAGTATGTACTTGAACGGATCCAGGCTTACGTATATCGGCCCGAACTCGAGGAAGAAGAAGCCCAGCGCGAACCATAGGAGCGGGACATAAGCCCTCCTCTCCCTGACTATGAGAAGGTACGCTGCGCAGAGCACTACCGCGTAGAAGAAGAATCCGAAGTAGTTGTAGTTCACCACGTAGAGGTTGTTCCAGACGGATACGGGATTGAAGTTACCGCTGATGAGCGAGCTGGTCAGGACCGCGTATATCTTGTACGGGAAGATGACGTTGAAGTAATAGCCAAGGTCGTTGTTTATGAGTATTCCCTCCGCCGGAGTTCCCGCGGTGCTGTAGACCGCTGCCGTTCCGGAGATAGTTATCAGCGGATTTCCGCTGGAGACGTAGTTGAATATCAGGAGTATCACAGCGGCGAGCGCGATGCCTCCGACAAAGAACAGGCTCGTCCTGTCGATTTTCATCTTCTTCCTCGCGAGCTCGATGCAGATGTATGTGAAGACGAACGGGAAGGCATAACTGCTCTCCTGTGTCGCGACGAAGGCCGCGACGAACGATGCGCCACTGATGAAGTACCACCACTTCGAGTTCTTTTTCTCCCCGTAGAGCAGGGAGAGGATGCCGAGCCCCAGAATGAACATCTCGGGTATGTTGGGGCTGGGCGTGCCGGCGAGCACGGTCGTAAGCGGGAAGAAACTGAGGAGCAGCGCGGCGAGCAATCCCGCATATTCATTGCAGAGTTCCTTCCCAAGAAAGAAAGCTATTGCTATCGAGCCGAGGAGCGAGAAGACCGCCCAGCCCGCGCTCGAGAGCTTGCCTATCCCGAAGAGCAGGAACGAGAACGATATGGGATATATGTTTAGGAGTCTTAGCGTGAACGAGTCTGTGTTCTCTGCGAACTTCCCGTGTAGCGCCTGCCATGCGTAGTAGGTGTAGACGTTGTCATCGCCGAAGAACGAGGGTCCTTCGACGAAGGTGAGCTGGTAGATGAGCGAGTAGCCGAGTATTATCACGAGCGCCAGCAGGAAAATGTTCTCCTTCTTAGCGGTCACCCTCCCTATGACGCGGTTAAGGGTTCCTGCCTTCTCGTGTTTTTTCTCAACTTCACTCATCTATAGCCCTTTTTGAAATCAGTTCCCGGAACGCGGTTCCGAGCGCTATGCCTGATTGATATGCTAATAAATCTCCGAGACAATCTAAAAGCCTTTCTATGAGCTCCCGATTCCCGCCTGAAGCACGAGTTTATGTCTCTGTACTTCTTTGTCAGCTCGCCAACGGTCTCGTAGAAGTATCGGGAACGCTAAGGAGCCACCCCTTGATAGAATGAGCGAAACTGGATCGAGCCGAGTGTGAATAAGCCCAGCCAATCCAGCAGCATAACATAAACAACAAGAACCAACAACCGCACCAGCAACAACATCGGCACAACGAGCATCATAGCTCGGTAGGCTACGCTTCGCCGTAGCCGAGAGGGCGGGCCGAGCAGAGAGGGAGCACCAGGCTCAGCAATGTAACGCTCGCCGCGGTTCGCCGTCCTCGTTGGCTCGGCCGGCTTAGCGCGGCTCGCTTCCTCAAGAATCACCCACTATTGGCTTCCTGTCTGACGCTCTAATTTGTAATTTTGCAGAGATCAGAAGTCACTCCTTCAAATCAAACGATTAAAAATTCCCTTTCTTTTAGGACTCAGTCAAGATCACGTCTATTTAATCTGATATTTTTTTGCAAATGCCCAATAACCAAAAATAATTACATATGCAAGAGTAATTAAAAGCACTGGAAACTGTGCAATCGTATTTACTACAGGTTCCAGGCTGTTGTACGATAGCATCCAGATAAACAAGACTATTGACTCGAGAATAATTCCCAATGTCCATAACCTCTTACGAAATTTCGGAATTTGCTTAAATATCTCGTATGTAAAGGCAAATAAAAGAACCATCATAAGAGGTCCTGGAATGCTATAAAGATAGCAATAACTGCCTGATTGATAACAAGAATTCATGCCTGTATAAAATATGATTGAAAATCCTACAAGATAAATTATTAGTGCGAACAGCTTTAGCTTCTCACTATTCATTAACTTACCTTGCGCAGGATCTATTTGAACTCAGATTTTGAGATCATGTTGCTTTTGCAGTAAGCGTTGCTATCTGGACATAAGTGCATCCAGTCAGGTTGTTGAAAGCTGTTGGAATGACTGCGCTAGTTGGGTTGAAGCATGCCCAAACTTCTCCCGCTGTTTGCGTTCCCACTTGGACCTGTGCTGCGGTCAGAGCACTGCCGTTCTGTATTATGTCCAAGCTAATTGCCTGCGTCTCTCCACTCTGTAGCGCATAATCAGTGGTTACTCCGCTTATTGGTATTATAGGCACTCCTGTTTCTGTCTCCTGCGATGCCAGAACAGGTACTCCTTTTTGCATAGGAGTTCCCTGTGGCGCATAGGCAAATACTACTCCTGCCCAGTTCTGCCCCGTATTCTGACTTATAGTTAAAGTCAACATTCCGCTCACATTCGAGAAAATAGGTACGCTACAGTAGTACGCTGGCATAGTTATGCATTTGTCCGGAACGCTGTACAATGTATCTCCGCGATACCCAAACCCCCCTCCAAAAAGTACCAGAAGTGAGAAGACAATCACCGCAACGACGACAGCAACTGCTATGTATCTCATCAAGCGTGTTGATTTTTTTTTGACTTCGGGTTGCTTCACAATAATCAATCACATTTATTTTCAATTTAAGAGAACGAAAGAAAGATTAATATGCTTATGGCAATTCAACAAAATGTGCAGCACCTCAATCAGAGTAAGTTGGCAATCTCCCTGAGTATTTTATTTATCGCACTATTTTTTGTAAACGTTGTTCATGCACTACGACCTCTCTCATATGTAAACAATTGGATTGGTTATGTTGCAACTTCTAAGAATAATTCAGTAACTAGCGTATCTGGCGAATGGACAGTACAACCTGCCTTGAGCAGTCCAACCGGAAGGTTTTCATCTCAGTGGATTGGTATTGGCGGATATGGAACGAATGCACTGGTCCAAATAGGAACTGCTAGTTGCTATAAAGAATTTTTGATAACAGGATGTGCAAATCCACTCGGGGAGTCGTATGGAGCATGGTTTATGTTTATCAGGGATACTACCGCCAACCAATTATTTAATTGGAACGAAACCAAAGAATGGATCCGTCCTATGTGGGTTAATCCTGGGGACAACATAAAGGCCAGTATAACCTTTAACGAATCCTGTAACTGTTGGAAAGCGAAGATATCTGATAACGGCGGTGTTGTATTCACTACTGATACTTCATGGTTGGCAGGGGGACCCGTGATAAATAATTCCGCGGAATGGATTGACGAGCGGCCAGGCACTCCTGGCCGCTATTATAATTTAACCAATTTTGTCACAGCGAATTTTAGAAATTCTACTGCAAAAATGGATGACAAAGAAGGAAATATCTCTTCTCTTAATTCCACTCCTGTTGCAATTAATGATGGTCCTGGAAATGATGCTAAACCGTTATTGCTTTCAGGGACTAATTTTGAGGTTCTGAATTTCAGAGTTAATAATATAACCGTAATAACTTCAGGCCAAAACTACCTCTATTCAAATCACATGATCATAGAGGGACAAGAAGTTCATCTTCTTTCTTCTGCTGAAGGAGGAACAGGAGTATATACTTACATTTGGCTGGAAAAAAGGTTTGTCTGAACTATCTGCAGATTTGAAATCAGGTTGCTTTTGCATCCATTGTAACAACATGTCCATAAGGAATCATACGGTAAGAAAGGCAGAATGTAAAGACATCTCCAACGCCTACCTCTTATTCTGCTCGGGCATTCACAGTTATTATGGCAGCGTAGATGCAGCCAGTCAACGCATTGAACGACGCGGGAGAAACGCGGTCCGACTTGCTGTAGCAAGCCCATATCTTTCCTGATGTTGGTGTGGCGACAGGAACGCTCGTTAAGGCGGCACCGTTAAGTATAACTTTAAGGTTAAGTGATACTGTTGTGCCGTTCGGTAGCGCATAATCCGTAGTCACCTCCTTCTCTGGAATATCTGGGATTCCGGATGTCATGGGAGTTCCATCAGGTACGTATGCAAATACCGCTCCCTTCCAGTCAGTGCCCGTATGCTGACTAAGAGTCATAACTAGATTTCCATTAGTGTGATCAAAAACAAAAGGACCGCAGGAGTATCCTGGCAACGGAGTGCATTCCGCTATTATATCCGCATGGTCTCCTGAATAAGTAAATAATAAATACAACCCTAATATTGCAAATATTATCAATAAGATAGCAAAAACATTTATGGAATTTCCTGTGTTGCCTTTGTCACGCTGTTTCATAAAATCAATAATCTCTATTTCCATGCATCATTACAATTTAAAAGGATTACTATAGAAGCAATCATTGGTAAACATGAATGATAGAAGCTCTCGAAAACTTTTCTTATCTATTTTTATCTTAATCACGATGATGCTGTTATTTTCTGTAAATGGATATCAGACGTACACCGGCTGGACCCAAGACAGGCATTGGGTTGGTTATGTTGCATTTCCTGAAAATACTTCTTCCCTGAACAAATCTTCGTTTAGCGTGGCTGGAGTATCGGGACGATGGATCGTACAGCCCGCTTTGCAGAGTCCAACCGAAAGAGTCTCGGCGCAATGGATAGGCATCGGAGGATATAACCAGTATTCTCTTATCCAGATAGGTACTACTTCTTGTTTCAACTCCAGCTTTCCCTCTTTTGGTTGTAATAATCAAACAGGTGCGTCACATGAGGCGTGGATGATATTCCTACCAGACTTCGTTTCCTCTGTTGCAGTACCCCCTCTCCTTACGCGTTATAGTCTATATCTCCCCCAGCAGATACCGTTTCCCGAGGTGATAGTCCATACAGGAGACGTGATGAGCGCTGTTATCTCTCGGAATGTTTCTAATCATGGATGGGATTTGTCGATATCCGATAATACAACTCATACTCATGCAACTAAAACTTTGAGTGGCCTTAGACAAAGCGATACTGGGCGAATAGAGAACACCTCCGCAGAGTGGATTGATGAGAGACCGGCAAATCCTCCAGCAATCAACGTAAACGGATGGCAGGTATTCGGATATAAAAATTTCACAAACTTTATCTCTTCTTCATTCATGAATGCATCTGCAACTATTGATGGTTCAACAGGCAGCATCCCTTCTTTTAACCATTCTGCAGTACAGATGTTTAATTACGGAGATTATGGCGATGATGCAGTGGTTTCCTCATTATCCTCTTCAGGAACAGGGTTTTCTGTTTTAAATTTCAGAGTTTCGAATATAACTATGTCTTCGACCCATTCTAATTTTACCCCAGGTCAGACCATTGTATTCTCTTCCCGGCCAGAGGGCGGAACTGGCGAATATACTTCAGACTTGTTAATTAAATCTCCCGGAAACGCAACGTACCGTGCTTCTGGTCCTCACTCTTGTGGCTGGAGCGCTGGTTTCATTCTCTCTTTGAATTGTTTCGCTATAACACAACATACGCTTTCGGGGAAATACTCTTTCGAACTACAAGTACATGCCGCAGGGGGACCTGCGAATGAGACGCTAACGACGCCTCCTGTCAATATCACAGTCATGTCATCCATTCCCATTTTCCTTGCGAATAACCAGTCTCACCCCACTCCTGCTCATTTCCAGCAGCTAATAGTGGTGAACAGCACAAAATACGGAATCTATTCCAACTGGACCAACGTCGAGTTCACGACCGGCGTCAACGCCACCGGCACGCTCCTGCCCGCCTGGGTCGAGAGCAATGCCACCAACTCCTCTACGCACACGACGGTCTGGGTTAGGCTGAATCGAAGCATAGATCCATCGAGCAAGATCGAGATCTACATGAACATAATGCCTTCCAATGTGATGTCCGCCAATGGTACTACAGGCGAAGCACCCACACTAAGCCCTAGGTACGCCCAGTATGACAATGGCAATCTGGTCTTTGATTCGTATGACAACTTCATAGGAAATGATTCGGGTTCCGGGATTGGAACCATTGATTCTGAAGTAAGCAGCGGAAGCAATAACACTGGGTGGAGGATCGATAACGGGCTTACTTTCGGACAGCTCGGAGATGGCGTCTCTTCTGTGATATACCTTTCAAACCTAACCATAAACCAAACGGACTATCAGGACCTAAACAAGACGGTCGATGTTCCGTGGGAGCCTAGTAGTCAGGGCTACTCCGTTTGTGAAGGAGGGGGATGGGGATGCTATACTCAGAATTATCCGACCGGCAGCGGCGGATTCGTAGGTTCTGGAAGTTTCGTCTTCGATTCCGGAGTAATGAGGGCAGACTCCTGTGAAACAGCAAGCATAGGCTCCTGCTCTTCCTCCTTCTATACGTTTAACGGCACATCTGAAATACAACATGTGTTCGATTCAACGATAAATGAAAATTCCCACTATTATACTTTCCTTCCGCCGCTTAGCTTCTCGCTTTATGGGGACAGATTCTACTTGCAGAACGGCTATTCCGGATATAACACCTCCTACGGAGTCGGCGCGCCTCTCAACGATACGACGTCGCTGCATAACAGCACTGATGTCTTTGCCATGACTTCGGATCCTCATTGTTGGGGCTGCACCACTTCGTATCCTGCCTTTTTGAATAATACCGCCACCATACATTGGATAAGAGTAAGGCTAACCCCGCCTAACGCCGTGATGCCTTCCGTTAGCTTCGGAGTCCCTGTAGCAATATCCTACTCTACACCTGTCGTAGTACGGAACCAAACAGCCAGCATAGCCGTCAACCTGACCACCAACAACATGGCCAAACCGCCGTATACATTCACGATAAACCTGGCCAATACCCTGACAAATCAAGTGATACAGACAGTGACCGTCACGACCAATGCCACTTCGTATACCCAGAACTTCACGCTCGGCTCAACCGACATGGCGAACTTCCCCGAAGTCGTGAACGTCGTTGTCACCGATTCCGCCTCCCACACAGTGGCTTCCTCCTATTCGAGTCCGCTGGTCCTGTTCAAGACGCTTCCCGTTTCGCTATCTGCATACGGAAACGTCACTTCCATGGATCAAGGAGGCAGCGGCACTTGGATAGTGAATAGCAGCGAGGTATCGGGTCCTTACGATCTGAACGCTTCCGTGTATTCCTCCACTGGGGCATTGATAACAAGAATCAATCAGACCTATCAGCAGGGACAATCGTTCATAACCATTCCAATTCCTGCGAACCTGACTGCAGGAATCTACACTCTTAACGTCACACTCAACGAATGGAACAACTCCTATGATAATTCATATGTCGGTTCTGGAACGAACAGCACCTTCTTCACAGTCAACCCGAGAATGGTTGCAGGCCTTCCGAATGCAAACGCCGCTGTTGTAGCTAAGGGAAGCAATGCCACCCTGTATGCAAACGTCAGCGGAGGAACTTCTCCTTACCTTAACTATGCATGGTTCTACGGGAGCGACCCAAACTGCACTACTGACCTTCAGGAGCCATGGAACTGGACATTGAACGGAGGGACGAAGGACATAAACTACGCTGAAAATGCTTCAGACTCATTCTCTATTCGAATAAATTCCACGACCTATGCCTGTTATGCAGTGCAGGATTCCACTGGCACGTGGGCGATATCCAACACGACAAGCGTGGACCTGTACCATCCGAACGTGACTCTCATCATATACAACAACCAGACTGTTCCCACTGCTGCGGACTTCCAGCAAATGGTCAGGATAAACTCAACAGACCCGATCTTCCAGAACCTGTCCTATGACGGAGGCAACGTCCGCTTCTTCTCGGGGGATACTGAACTCTACTCTTGGAGAGAAAATGCAACCCTCTTCTGGATAAGGCTGCCAGGTGAAATTGGACCCGGCTCCACTATGGGAGTAAACATGACTAACGGGGTGTGGGGTCAAGGTATGCCACGAGCTTCAGCCCGTGGACAGGAATTGACCCCACTTTGAGTGCTCCTGCACTAATTTTAACGGATTCTGAGAAGGATTAGCGACGGCAGGGTGACCCCAAAATTTTTCGAGGTCCGGAAGCTTCTGCCGCCGAAGTGTTTGTGTGAGTAGTGTAAACAATGAAAGGGATATAAAGGAAAGTGCGACGGCGCGCATCCACAGGTATAATTGGCAGCACATGGTTTTTGTGACGAAATACCGATACATGATGTTCAAAAACCCGAAGACCTGCGAAATAATACACGACGCGATCTACGACTCCGCATTAAGGCACGGAATAGGAGTGAAAGAATTCGCCGTTGGCGACGACTTCGAACATATTCATCTCGAAATCGACGTGCCGAACACGATGTCTGTCGCGACTGCAGTGCAGTTGCTGAAAGGATACTCCGCGTATGTGGTTTTCAAGGAGATGCCAAACCACCGACTGCGATATCACCGAGGGCATTTCTGGAGTGAGGGGTACAGCAACGGAAGCGTCGGCCCCCAGAACGAGGAGACGATACAGAATTACATCAGAAACCAGGACCAATATAGACAGACGAGGCTTGCCTCCTAAAACGCGGAGGATACCCCCGACTTTAGTCGGGGGAGGAGGTCATTTTCTTGCCTAAAGGCACGGAGTTCGACGAAGCCTATGCGGGCGAGGCTCCGCAACTGTCGAGCACTTACGGAAGATACGACAACGGTGCCATGATGTTCCCTGCCCTATACCAGAACTTCACAGGGACTGGGACCCCTGCCGGATGGATCGCCTATTCGGGAAGCGCCACCATCGACAATGGCCTGACCATTTCCTTCACTTCAGGAACTAACAACAGGTTCTGGACGGACTCGGACTACGGCCTTAACAGTTCTCAAATCCTTGATTTTTATGGAAGCATCTCGGGTTCGGGAGTTGGTTTCACCAACACCGAATTCGGCTACGTCAAAACAGGCGAACCTGCCGCCGGATGGGGAATCTCGGGAAGCACGCTTGAAGATATGACCAGCAGCACTCAGGGGAGTGCCAACCCTGGAAGTTCAAACCACACCTTCTCGACCTACTGGCCTTCCTCCTCTTCATCCTCGTTCAGCTACGATTACGGATCCGGAGAAACTCTTGCCACAGGTCTTCCGTCTTCCGAGTATCCCATTGGAGGAATCACCTGGAGTTCGAACGGAGGCACTATACGCATATATTGGGTAAGACTGAGAGTCCATTCTCCTAACGACGTCATGCCTTCGGTCTTCTTTAACTCTGAAGGCACTCTGACCACTTCAACCACATCATCGACGACATCGACCTCCACCTCGACCACTACCTCTCAGACAACCACCGTCAGTGTGGGAATCACCGACTATATCGGACTTGGAACCGGAACCGACAGCTACTCCTGGGAGGCCCTCTGGTCAATTACCGCTTCCTCCTCCGGGACGCTGCAGAGCGTCGGAGTGAACGTTTCCACTTCAGCGGGAGATATGGAGGTCGGAATATACTCCGATTCATCGGGAACTCCCGGATCCTGGCTTGGAAACTCGACTGCGCATGCGATGCAGACAGGATGGAACGACCTTCACATACCGCAGAGCGTCACGATAAGCGAGGGGGGTGTTTACTGGCTTGCACTGCAGGGAAGCGACTACGGGTCGTTCAGGACGTACAGGAGTCCGGGAGGTTCCGCTTCATTATGTTTCAATACTGGAGTTGGCTTCCAGACGTGGCAGAAGCCGGCATGGAGTGGCGATTGCGGTGAGAACTCCGGGGCGAACATGCGCATGACCTACTCCGAATCGGAAAGCACGACGACATCGACCAGCACATCGACCTCTTCCACCCTATCTACCTCAACTTCCACCTCTACGACATCCACCTCCGCAACGTCATCGATGGGGCCGACGTCAACCTCGACGACAATAACGAGTACTTCCTCCACCACTATTGTCTCTTTGGCGTACCCGAATGTCACTATGACTTTGGCCAATAACCAAGGCACAGGGACGGGAACTGATTTCCAGCAGATGATCGTGATCAATGCGACCGACGTACTGTTCCAGAACGCGACGGGCGACCTCGGCAACCTGAGGTTTTATATTGGAAATTCCGAACTCCATGCGTGGTGCGAGAGCAACTGCAGTTCCTCTTCTACTCACGCGCTGTTCTGGCTCAACGTCTCTCCAGGCATAGGTGCAGATGGCAGCCTGATTCTTAACGTGACCTTCGCATCCGGTGCCGATTACGACGGAGTGTGGTTGGGTGAGGCTCCGCAGCTATCCTCGACCTACGGGCAATACGACAACGGACCCGCAATATTTCCCGTCCTCTATCAGAACTTCGCCGGGACCGGCGACCCTGACGGATGGACCGCCTATTCAGGAAGCGTCGCCGTAAATGACGGGTTATCGATTGAATTCACTTCAGGAACCAACAACCGTTTCTGGACCGACGCCGACTATGGCCTGAACGGTTCGCAGGTCCTTGACTTCTACGGAAACATCACGGGTTCCGGAGTGGGTTTCACAAACACCGAGTTCGGCTACGTCGAAACCGGAGGACCCGCCGCGGGATGGGGCATCTCCGGAAGCACGCTTGAAGACATGACCGGAGGCACCCAAGGAAACGTCAACCCGAGCGGCATTAACCACATTTTCTCGACCTATTGGCCGTC
The DNA here is from genome assembly GCA_963753785.1 of uncultured Microcaldota archaeon. Taxonomy (GTDB): domain Archaea; phylum Micrarchaeota; class Micrarchaeia; order Micrarchaeales; family CABMGC01; genus JAJYVH01. Next base: position 27,429 of record CAVWDL010000009.1, on the reverse strand, counting down.
CTCCTCATCTTCCTCTTTTGATTATGACTACGGGACGGCCGAGACAATGACTTCTGGGCTTCCTGCATCTCAGTATCCCATCGGAGGAATCACCTGGAGCTCAAATGGGGGAACGATGAACGTCCACTGGGTAAGGATAAGGACATATCCTCCAGACGGAGTGATGCCTTCGGTCTCCTTCAGTGGATGATACTTCATGCCCTATGTTATTTTCAGATTGTAAGAGCATTACAAAAAGCGCCTGCTGCCCCTGAATGTCAGCGTAGCGATTGTAATCAGAAGTTGTGGGGGTCCCCCGTAGAGATTTACTGAAGTATCTCCCTTATCGGTGCCACGAGTGTCTTCCTCCTGATGCGCTTGAACTTCCGCCTGCAGCGCATGTCGAGAACTGGTGTTATTCTGAACGATTCCTTCATGATCCTTTCCGTTAGAGGGGACTATGGGAGGCACAGGTAGGCGAAGACCTTCGCGTCCGCGACCATCTGCCAGATCCACGCGTACTCGTTGGGCTGGTGCGCCACATCGTCCTGCGTAGCCCACACGGCGACCTGCATCCCCCTCTCCCTGAAAGGCCTGGCGTCGGTGCCGCCTCCGGTCCCGACGTATCTTGCCTTTATCCCTCGCAGATCCTTCAATGCGGATTCGAGCATAATCGCTATCTCGGGCCTGCCTTTCATCGGAGGCGACGGCTCCATGTTCTTTATCTCGATGCTCACCTTCGCCTTCCCGAACCTCCTCATCTTGGCTATCCTTCTCATATCCTTAATGACATCCTTGATTCTGTACTGCGGAAGTATCCTGCAGTCGAGATAGAGCACCTCCATCCCCGGGACTATGTTCGTGCTCTCGACGTTCAGGTCGTGCCTCGTCATCTCGAAGGTGGACGGCTCCGCGTACAGCTTGTCCTTAGCGCGATACTTCTTGTGCAGGTAATCGTCCATGTAAGCTAGCATCCTTATCGAGTGCCTGTATGCGTTGATCCCCAGCTGCGGCTGGCTCGCGTGCACCTGCTTCCCCTTCACAGTTATCTTGACCCATAGGATCCCCTTCTCCGCGATCTCTATCTCGTCGCCTGCCGGATCCCCGAAATCCGACACAACCAGGAGGTCATCCTCCCTGAAGATTCCTTCTTTGACGAGCCTCTCTGCCCCGTACATTCCGCCCAGCTCCTCGTCCGCGCAGAGCACGATCCCTATGTTGTACTTCAGCTTCGCCTTCGACTCCTTCAGCGCCCTCAGCGCGAAGATGCTGGATATCAGGGACTGCCCGTCGTCGCTGCTTCCCCTCCCGTAAACCTTGCCGTCCGCGATCTTGCCCTTTAAAGGGTCCGTCTTCCAGAGAGACCTGTCCCCTTCCGAGACTGTGTCCATATGCGTCAGTATCCAGATCGTCCTCTTGCACTTTCCGAACCTGGCGGTCAGGCTCGGCCTCTTCGTCTTCGATTTGTCCAAGTAAACGTAACTCTTGGTCTCGAAGCCCCATCTTCCGAGAAGCTTCCTTAGGAATTCAGCCCTCTCGGACTCTCCGGCGCCTCCCACCTCCGGAGACATCGCCTTTATGCCGATCATCTCCGCGAGAGCCTTCGCCATCTCGGCCTCGAATCCGTCTATCATCCTGCTTGTTCCGGAGAAACCTTCCTTCATGATCCTCACTTCGAAGCGCTCACTATCTTTATCACGTCGTCGTCGTTGAGTATGTAGTCTTTCGCGATCCTCAGCTTCTTCTTGACGTCTATCGCGTAGAGCATGTTGTTCGCAAGGTCGCCGTGTATCATCTCCGCCATGTCCTTCGCCTTGGCCCCCTTGCGTATGAGCAGAGCGTCGGGAAGTATGTTGCCGAAGTGGTCCGTGTACTTGCTCTCATCCTCCACAGGGTAGACGACTATGTCCCCGAGCATCCCGAAGACTATCCTGTTGAGTATGTCCTGCACTCCAGTGCCGTTGTTCTTCCTGATGAACTCCGCCATGTAGTCGAGCGCGTGCCTCTGCTCCGGGCTGACCTCCTTCTTTATCGTGAAGCCGTTCGCCCCCGGGGCGTAGTCTATCACTCCTGCCGCGGACGCCTTCCTGAGCGCGAGCTCTATCGCGCCCGAGCAGCCTATGACCTCGTATCCCTTCAGCTTGCCCCTCAGCTCGTCTAGCGCGCCTTCCGCGCTCTTGTCGAGCTTGTTGGCGGCGACTATCGTCGGCTTGCTGATCTCAATAAGCTTGTCAGAGAACTTGTACGAGTCGTTCTCCTTCCAGTTGATGTTGGTCGTGTTGACGTAGCTGAGCTCCGCGGCCTTCCTTATCAGCTCGACGTTCACGTTGAACCCAGTGAGTATCTCCGAGAGAGCGACGTCCCCGTCGCTCCTCTTCTGCAGCGCCTTCACGTGCTTGAGTATTATCCCCGCAAGCCAGAGAGCCATCTCCTTCCTTATGGCGATGACGTCCTCGCTCGGGTCGCACTTGTCGCACGCATCGCCCTGCATGTTGGTCTTCCCGCTCAGGTCTACTACCTGTATCAGCGCGGTGGCTCCCGCAAGGTCGCTGAGGAACTGGTTGCCCATCCCCTTCCCGAGGTGCGCGTCGGGCACGAGCCCCGCTACGTCCGTTATGTTGACGGGTATCTGCCGCATGCCGTTCACGCACAGCCCGTTCCTCGGCTTGCACTTGACCCCGAGCTCCTTCTCAACGCAAGGCTTCGTTATGTATGCGACCCCGAAGTTCGGCTTTATCGTAGTGAACGGGTAGTTCGCTACCTCCGCCTCCGCGAGAGTTAGCGCCGAGAAGATCGTGCTCTTGCCCTTGTTCGGCGCTCCAATTATTCCAACCAACATGATATCACTCGAAAAGCCTGACCTTTATCACCTTCTTCTCCCCCACCTCCCTGAGGAGGTAGTAGACGGTTATCAGGCTGAAGATGAGCAGAACCCCTATGAGCAGCGCCTCGCTTGGCATGCCCACTATGAAAAGTATCATCGCGGCTATCGCGACCACAGGAAGATATGGGTAGAGAGGAGACTTAACCTTTCCTCCCCTGCCCGTCCTGCGGAAGTGCACGAGAGCCAGGCAGGATATCACATAGGAGAAGAGAAGCCCGAAGTTGCTTATCGCCGCGATGATGAATATGTTCCCCGAGAAGAGGCCTATCGCGCTCACCGCTGTGGAAAGTATGATCCCGTTCACCGCGACGTCCTTCTCGCTGTCGAACTTTCTGAGCACCTTCGGCAGCAGCCCGTCGGCGCTTATCTGATAGGATATCCTCGATGCGCTAAGGAGCATCGCGAGCGCGGCCGATGCGGTGGCGACTATCGCGCCAATGTCTATCAGCGCTATGAACGCGCCAGGCGCGTTGACCGCCTTGAGGGCGAACGCGAGCGGATCGGCAACTATGGTGTAGTCCTTCGCGGGAACGAGCAGGAGCATCGAGAGCACCACGAGCGCGTAGATGATTATGCTCGCGACCTCCGCGATAACCATCGCCCTCGCGGCTGAGACGCTGCCTCCCTTTATTTCCGCCACGAACGTCGTTATCGTCTGGAACCCCGTGTACGCGAAGAATATCGCGACTATCGCGCTGAAGAACGCTCCCGTGTCGAATGCGCTCGTGCTGAAGTTGAGGTTGCTGGAGAATCCTGATCCCGACGCCACCCACATCGCGAACGCGATGAATGCGATGAGTATGATTACCTTTATCACCACGAGCACGAGGTCCGCCCTCGCCGCCTTCCTTATACCGAACGTGTTGACGACGGCTATCGCGGCGAGCAGCAGGAGCGAGAAGATCCTCGGGTCTATCCAGGTGGCTCCGAGGAGGCTCGCCATGTATGATCCGAAGCCGAGGGCGACGGCGGACGCCGCGGTCGCGTAGCTCACGAACATGAGTATTCCTGTTATGAACCCTATCTCGCTCCCGAAGGCGTTGTAGGCATAGGAGTATGATGCCCCCTTGGCGTTCGGGTATATCGATGCGAGTTCGCCGAAGATGAGTGCGACCATCAGCGCCACTACGCCCACTATGAGGAACGCGAGCAGAGCGAACGATCCCGCAAGGGCGATGGCGGTCCCGCTGAGCACGAATATTCCCGCGCCTATTATCGCACCCAGCCCCACCGCTGTGGCGCTCGCGATCCCTATCTTGCGCATGATTTCCCTTTTAATCATACAAATAAAGCATATTAATGAGTCCTGTCGTCCTCAGTGCTGGTATCCTCCCTGCCACTGGCTCGAGAAAACAAGGCCCGTGGTCTGCCCGTTGTTGTTGTTCCCGCTGTAGTCGTTCGTGTCACCGTTGAGCGGCCACCAGCCTACGAGGTACTGCGGGCTGATCGGCGCGCCCCCTATTCCTTCCTGGTAGAGGGCCGTGATGCTGGACGCATCGAGGGTGGTGTTGTAGACCTGGAAATTGCTGACCATGCTCCCCTGCGGCATCGTCTCCCCGCTGAACGGGTCCTTGCCTATGTAGAATGCGGTGGGCGTTATGGTATTCCCCGTTGGAGGATAAGTGAAAGGGCCTCCGCTCGTGTACAGTTTGCCTGCGGTGCCGACGTATCCGTAGATGTTGCCATAGTTCAGCTCTCCCGCCACGAAGACCCATTGGTTGGTCGGAAACTGCGAGGGGAGCACACATGTGTCCGCATAGGTCCCTCCCCTCCAAAAGCCCATCGGAAGGAATTCCTGGGTTCCCACGCTGCAGCCGTTCACGTCTATGAACGCGACGAACGAGGGCGTTCCTAGATTTATTGAGAACACGGACGAAGAATACGATGTGAGATATATCCATCCCGTTACGGTGACAGCGCCGGAACTGGATGTCAGAGTCGGGAAGCCCGCGGAGGCGGACGTGAGATAGTTCTGCCCGCTGAACTGCGCAACGTACTTCGGCAGCAGGCCGCTGCACTGCCCGACAAGGTTTACTGCAGCTGAGGTCCTCAGGACCTTGCAGACCCCGGAAGGAGCGCTCACCGTCAAGGAGGAGGAGTTGAAGAAGCCGAGCTGGTAGAGGACGCCCAATGCCACCGAGATGATGAGTATGGCCCACCCGTAGGTCATGAGGTATTCCATCGCCGCCTGAAGCCTCCTGCTTCCCGGCCTCTTGGTTCTCACTGTATCAGTGGATTACCCTTGACAATCAATAAAAGGCTTCGCGAACGCCGTGCCATTTCTGGCGCTCCGCTGATGCTATATGAATATTAATACATTATAATGCAATACTACTTGGTGCCCTAAGTCTGGTCACTATCCTGCGCGGGGGTGGCAGAGCTTGGTCAAATGCGACAGGTTCAGGGCCTGTTACCCTAGTGGTTGCATGGGTTCAAATCCCATCCCCCGCATGCCTTCTTCCCATTGGAAAAGCCGAGCGGAGGCTGTGATACATTTTTAAACTTTCACATAAATGTAATACCCGTGAGTTAATGCCTGCAAAACGTATTCCGGGAGACAGCTTCGACAGGATGCTCGACTTCAACGTCAAGCATTCAGGTTGGATAATATTCAAGGCCGTGTACTGGGCGATGTACCTGCTAGTTCTTGGCGTGGTGCTCCTCTTCGACTCCGTGCACAACGTGACGATACCCCTCGAGACCTTCGCCGGCCTCGCGCTATCGATACTCGCGATGATGGTGATAGTCTTCGGGTTCTCCGAGGTGCTGCACCACAAGCTGATGCGCAGGTACGGCTGAGAGGCCGTCCCTTGCTGGCGTCGGCCGGGGCTCTTTGCCTGGCCGACCCATCGCGCATTGCCCTTTTGGGCCAGCGCATATCATTAATAAACATCATATGTGAATATACTGTATATATCGCGCGCGAGTTCCAATGCGACTCCTGTGCGGATCCGCACGTCCGGCTTTATGCGATGATTTAGAATGTTCCAGATACCCAACATATACAAGTACAAGAACCTCAAGCTACTGATAGCGCTGCCGCTGGTGGTGGTTGCCATCGCGCTGCTCCTCTCGACCCAGATAGTCCTCGACACCTCGCTAAGCGGGGGCGTCAGCATAATACTCCAGACGAACACCACACTCAGCCAGTCCGCACTCGCCAGCAAGATAAGCTCCGCCCTCCACGTGCAGGAGCCTACGATAGCGGCAAGCCCAGGAGGCGTGCAGATAACTCTCAGCGTCAACCAGAGCCTGGCGAACGCGGACACCGACCTGCTTTCATTCTATTCGTACTCGGGCAACTACACCAAGAACCTGGTCAACGCCACCTCTCTTGGCATCATTTACCAGAAGGAGCCCACCAACACGACCATAACTGCCGCGCTTGCGAAGGCGAACCAGGCGACCAACGCGTCGCTTGCCCAGATGCGCGGATCGCTGCAGTCGGAGCTCGCCGCCCTCGCGCCTTTCGGAGCGGTCCAGAGCGTGAACTCGTCCGCCGGCGCCGGCGAGATGCAGTCTCTCGCGCAGAGCGCATACAGCGGAGCTAGCGCGAAGTACGAAAACATCACCATAGCGGCGCTGCACGGCGTCGTCGACTTCTCCTCCTACTCATACCAACAGGTCACGCCGACTCTCGGCAGATTCTTCCTTGGCGAGCTGACAAACACGATCATAATCGCGTTCATACTGATCTTCATCACCGTCCTCATCATATTCCGCACCGTAGTGCCTTCGTTCACGGTGGTCTTCGGCGCAGCCAGCGACCTCATAGTCGCCCTCGGCGCGATGGGCCTCTTCAAGATACCTCTGGGAATCGCCAGCATCGGAGGCCTGCTCATGCTCATAGGATACTCGATGGACACCGACGTCATGACTGCGATGAGGATACTCCGCAGGGGCGAGGGATCTCCCGAGGACCGCGCATACTCTTCCATGATGACGGGCATAACGATGACTGCGACCGCAATAGTCTCTTTCGCGGTCCTTTTCATAATTTCGCTCGTCGAGTACGTTCCGACCTACTATGAGATAACGGGGGTCGTGCTCATGGGCCTCATCGGGGACGTGATGACTACCTGGCTGCTCAACGCCACGATAATACTGCTTTACCAGAAGAAGAGGGACGGGAAATGAAGCTCACATCATACTTAAAGGATCCGAGGATCGCGCTTCCGGTGATCCTGATCATAGCGCTCGCGATTCTCGATGCGGCATACGGCGGACCGCACGTGCTCCACCTCGGGGTCGAGTTCATAGGAGGGACGCAGATCCCTGTTGAGCTCGAGCACGGTGTCGACACTGCCACGATGTCGAATCTTCTCACGACCCTGCAGGGTCGTCTCTCTAACTTCGGCCTCAAGCAGGTGACTGTTGAGGGAATAGGCAACCAGGAGGTCTACGTCGTCATACCTTCCGTCTCCGCGGCGGAGATCCAGAGCACCATCTCCGTCATACAGAGCCAGGGAGTCTTCCAGGGAATAGTATCAGGAAGGGAGGCGATAAACGGATCGGGATTCATCTCAGGAAGCATAGGAGCGTCCCAGCCCGCTGTGATAAACTCAAACGTCTCATGGGCGGTTAGCTTCTTCATAACGCAGCAGGCCGCGATGAGCTTCGCGAAGAGCGTCTTCGGCCAGGCGAACAAGCCGCTGTACATGTTCCTCGACAGGCCGACCTCGGCGGTGGTCCTGCTCAACTCGTCCCTGCTTCACGCCCAGGGCGGCACTTTCACCGGGATGAACCAGAGCGCGATACTCCAGGCACTGCAGCAGGCGACGGCGTTCGGAAACCAGACGATACCTGTCGAAGTTTACAGCCCGGATCTCAGCAACCTGAAGTCGATAGTCTCCTTCCTCAAGGCGAACAGGGCGACCTACTCCAAGGCCATACTCGCGCAGAACACGCCAGCGGCCATAATCTCCAACCTTTCGCTTCTCAACTACACGCTGTCCTACTCAACGCCGCAGAACCTGACTCCTACCATAATTCCGCTCTCGACTGGAACGTCGCAGACTGCGACTGTGAGCACCTGGCCTGCAGTAGGTCTGCTCTCCGCTCCGGTGCTAAGCCCCGGAATAACTAACGGAAACGTCAGCCAGAGCTACCAGATAAGCGGATACGCGCCAACCTCCCTCTCGCTCGCGGCGAAGGAGAACTACGCGACCAACCAGTCGATGACGATAGCCAGCATACTCAACGGCGGCGCGCTTCCGGTGCACGTGATAGTCGGAACCCCGACCACCATACCTCCCACGCTAGGATCGCACTTCGAGGACATAAGCGTCCTTGCCCTGGGGATCGCGATAATAGCGGTCTCCGTGACCATAGGCCTTAGGTACAGGAAGATGTTCCTCATTGTTCCGATCGTGTTCACGACATTCGCCGAGCTGTTCATCATAATGTCCATAATTGGCCTGGTCGGGACCATAGACCTCGCCGCGGTCGCGGGAATGATCGCGGTCGTGGGAACCGGTGTCGACGCGCAGATAATAATCACCGACGAGGTGCTGCACGCGTCTGGCGAGCACACCCTCAAGCTCAAGCTCGGGAACGCATTCACGATAATCTGGGCCGACGCGGCTCTCCTGGTCATTGCGATGGTGCCCCTCATGTTCTCGACTACGCTCATATCCATAATCGGGTTCGCCGAGTCCACCATACTCGGCGTCCTCTTCGGCGCGTTCATAACAAGGCCCGCCTACGGCGCCATAATAGGCAGGCACTACTCGAAGGAAGTTAGCACCAAATGAAATTGTGTTTTAAATGAGGCATTGCCCAATCTGCAACAAGTCTAGCGACGAGATAAAGTTCTACGGTGAGTTCTGCGCGGACCACGCGAGCAAGAAGCTGGAGGAGTCCCTTCCGCACCAGTCCGAGCTCGAGACGTGCAAGGACTGCAAGAGGATAAACGTCGCAGGCAAGTTCGTCGAGGAGAACTCGATGAGCATCGAGCGCGCGATGAAGAGGGAGCTGAAGAAGTACTCCGTGGAGCTCGTGCACTTCGGCAACGGCATAGCCAGGGTTAGGGTTACTGACGAGAAGCAGGACGGCCTGCAGATCGAGACGAACATCCACGTCAAGAGGGTTAACCTCCTCTGCGACACGTGCGCGAGGATAAGGTCCGGATACTTCGAAGCGATAGTCCAGATCAGGGGCGAGCACGAGAAGGTCGGAAGGATGGCCGAGGCGCTCAGGACGTACGTCGAGAAGAACGGCTCGTTCGTTACCAAGGTCGAGACAAAGGAGCACGGGCTCGACGTGTACATCGGCAGCAAGAAGGCTGCGTCCGCGTTCCTCTCATCGAGGCGCCTCAAGTTCAAGGCCTCGTACGAGCTGAACGGCATGAAGCAGGGGAGGAGGCTGTATCGGAACACCTACTTCCTGACTCTTTAGGCGCCAGATCCCCATCCTGGCTTCGGCTATTCCTGTTTTCGCAGTTTGCCATCGTATGCATTTAATAATGCAGTCTTCGTCATAGTTTCGATTTCCCCGCGCCGTGCGAAATGGATGCGTGCTTCGATGACTAAAACAGAGGATAATGGCCCGACAGCAGAGAACAATAAGAAGAGCCATAAAAAGGCGCAGTCCGCACTCGAGTACCTGCTGATATACAGCTGGGCGATCGTCCTGATCGCAGTCGTCATCGCGTTCCTCTACCTCTTCATATCCGCTCCCGGGCTCGTCACCCCCTCCAGCTGCACCTTCTCCTCAGGGGCGAACTGCCAGGACATAATATTCTCCTCGAACTCGGCGTCGAGCAGCGTGGTGATGTTCCTCACGAACACGCAGGAGTACGCGCTAGCGTACCCGCAGATACAGGCGAACTACAGCACGTTCTCCACCGTTACGGGAGGCTGCTCCCCCACCCTGGTGCTCCCGGGCGGCGCGATGGTCTGCAACGTGGTGCTCCAGCAGAGCAGCACCGCGATAGGGAGCCTGGTTTCCGGAAAGATGCTGCTTAGCGCAATCCAGTGCCCTAGCTCCAACGCCCTCGCCTGCCAGAACGGGATAAGGCAGAACTACCTGGGCGCTTTCAACACCCACACCGCTACTCTCGTCTCCTCCGCGCCGACCTCGATCACCCTTTCCGTTGCGTCCAATCCCGCGACGGTAAACGGGAACAGGGACCTGATAACCGCAAACGTGAAGCTGCTCGGGGTCCCGATCGCAGGAGCGACAGTGACATTCACAGAGTCCAACACCTTCCCGACACTGGCGCCCAACACTGTGACCACTGACAGTTTCGGAAACGCATACACATATATCTCAAGCACCACCATTGGCAGCGGCAGCACCAACGTCATGGCAAACTTCGCAGGAAACATCGTTAGCGTCATCGTATCGTTCACCACCCCCGCCTACGTCACGCTCCAGCTCGCTCCGGGAGTCTGCTCCTCGCAGAACAGCGGAGTGCTCGCGCTGACGCTCAACTCACAGAACTACGCCTGCTCGCAGTTTCCGATAACGATCGGATTCCCGCCGAGCACCGCGCTCAGCTACGCTTTCCAGACCAACGTGGCCGGATCCTCAAACTCCAAGTACACCTTCAATGCGGTAAGCGGATGCGGCATATCCACCCAGTCCGGGACGCTGACCACCGGCGCGGTCGGATCGAACTGCATAGTCTCCGCGACCTACAACCCCTACTACTACCTCACCGAGTCCATCTACCCCACCGGGTTGGGCAGCCTCGTTCCCGGAAGCGGCTGGTACGTCCTGAACAGCATCGTATCCATCAACACCGTCCCCATCGGGACCAACACCTTCTATGGCTGGACGGGCACAGGAGCGGGCAGCTACTCCGGCGTCTCGGCATCGTCAACCGTCACGATGAGCAGCCCCGTCTCCGAGCTCGCGAACTACGCGACTACGAGCACGTCCACCTCCACCACCTCCACTTCCACATCCACTTCGACGTCAACCACCTCCTCCACCACAACTTCGACATCGATCCCAGTGCTGGTCCTCAGCGCAAAATGGAGCTCTAACTCCGCCACGACCCAGGGGCAGCCGGAGACGCTCAACATCATGATTACCGGAGGCTCCGCCCCTTACTCCTACAACTACCTCGTGATCAACAGCGTCAACTCAAACATACTCTTCTCATCAATCATAAGCAACTCCGTGGTCTCGAACAGCATCTCGTTCCCCCTTCCGACCGGCTACGACGACATGGGCACGATCAAGTTTCTCGCGAACGTCGTGTCTGCCGACGGGCAGAACGTCCTCAGCACGAACACCATGACCATAAGCGCGATCCCCGTAGCTCCATACACCTTCACGGGCGGGGTCCTGGGCAACAGCGGCACGACTGCCAAGATCACAGTCTCGATGGGATCTGGATACAACACATATTTCTACATGGCCGCATCGAGTGCGAGGCTCGTAGGCACCGCAACCGGCATCACTGCGAATTTCATCACCATCACGAGCAACACGCTGCACGGATCCGTCTACACGAACGAGACTGTGATAGGCTACAACGCCCCCAACGGCGGGGGCATCTACGGAAACCTCATCTCCCCTACCGGCTATACTACCTACAACACAGCGATAATGGGTCTATCTGCGAACGTGATCTTCAACAACAATGACCTGATCCTGTCCACGACCTATGCATCGACAAACTCGCTGACTTTCACCCCCCCTACCGCGAACACCATAGGCTTGCTGTTTTACGCGATGGGAGGCAACATAATCAAAACAGTCGGGGTTCCGGCCGGTTGCTCCGGCATGGCCAACACGAACAAGAACTGGGTGGGAGTGGCAGCCCAGAACTGCATCTTCACCGGAACTACCGCCCTGTCCACGAATGTCTATCCCAGCAGCCCGACCGCGTATGAGGCCAACTCGATGACGGTGATGCTCTTCCCTTACTACACCGTCATATTCAAAGACAGCATCACTGGCGGAAACATCCTCACAAACGGCGGACTCCAGGTTACTGGAAACGCGCTCTCGGTGATAGGCATGGGAACCATCCAGGCCAGCCCTCCTTCGGGACACAAGTTCAACAGCTGGAGCATAGACGCGGCGAACAGTGCGAACATAGTGATAGGCGGCGCGTCCTCGAACCCTACCTGGATAGAGGTAATGGGAAACGCGATAGTCACGGCATCCTATACCTGACGGAGCATCGTCGTATCCCCATGGTCGCTCTGCGCGCTAGACTTTCAGAGGCCCTATGACGGGAATAAAGTTCCTGCACTTACCGCATCTCGAGTCCTCGGTGATGTTCCCTCCGACCACCCGAAATCCGCTCCTCTCTATCGCAACGGATCCGCATCTCGGGCAGTACGTGTTCTCGTACTTATTTTCAGGAAGGTTTCCCATGTATACGTACTCCATCCCCTCCTTCTTCGCCGCGTCGTAATGGGCCTTAAGCTCGCCATATCCCGTCGCGGGGAAGTCGAGCATCTTGTAGTCCGGGTGGAACGCTATGAAGTGCACGGGCGTCTCCGCACCGAGGTTCTCCCTGACCCATCCCATCAGCGACCTGCACTCATCCACCGAGTCTCCGACCTCCGGCACGACAATGTCCGTTATCTCGACGTGAATGCCCGCCTTCTTCATCGAAATCAGGGACGCCTTTATCGGTTCTGCCGAGGGTATCGCCATGTACTTGTTGACGAACTTCTGCTCCCCGTTTCCCTTGAAGTTCACGACAGCGGCGTCGATCAGGCCCTTCATCGCGGCGACCACTTCTCCCGTCATGTAGCCGTTCGTCACGAACAGGTTCTTCAGCCCTTTCCCGTGTGCCAGCTTTGCCGTGTCGAGCGCATATTCCACGAATATCGTGGGCTCGTTGTACGTGTAGGCGATGCTCCCCGCTCCGCTCCTTACTGCCATCGCCACCACCTCATCCGGGCTGACTTCCACGCCGGCGGACTCATTGCTCTTGCTCATCTCGTGGTTCTGGCAGAAGAGGCAGCCGAAGTTGCACGAGACAGTGCCTATGCTGAACGCGTCGGTCCCGGGCATGAAGTGGAAGAAGGGCTTCTTCTCGATAGGGTCCGGCTGCATCGCGACCAGCGTCCCGTAGTTGTCGAGGTAAAGCCTGCCGCCCGTGTTGCTCCTTACCGAGCAGAATCCGCGCGAGCCTTCGGGGATCCTGCACCTCCTCGAGCACGCGATGCACTCGACCTTCGAATCGGCCATCTTCCTGTAGAACGAGGCCTCCTTTCTCATGCGACGCTATTGGCCTGTCGAGATATTTAACCGTATCCCCCCGTCGCAGCACGCCGTTGGAACTGGAGAGCGCGAAATGCATCCATCTCCAATTCGCGCGGTTCCGGAGGCGGCTTTTTCGCATATCCTCCGTTAGCTTAGGTGAAAAGTCTTTTATACATTTAAATTTCAAGCAGAGCATGCGATTCGGCCCGCATCTAGCGTTATTTCTAATGCTGTCTCTACTTGCGGGCATGCCATCCGCACAGTCGAACACGATCTCTTCATACGTGCTCGTTCAAACCACCGGAGTCAACGTCATCGCGTCCTCCCTGTCCGTTTCCGCGAACCAGGTGACGCTCGGATCCCCGCTGACTTTCTTCTCGACCCTGCAGAACACCGGAAACATGGCGAGCGGAAACATCTTCGTCGAACTGTCCATCACAGGGCCCGCGCCTTCAGATTTCACAGAGCAGGTCAACGCCCTCGCCGCCTCACAGAGCGAGAACGTCATGGTGCAGCTCGGTGGTGCCGCTTCCGCGCTGGGTACCTACACCGCAACTTTCGGCGCGAATTATGTAGGGAATAACGGGGACATCTTCTACACCAACAACCAGGTGCTGACATACACCGTGGTCTCGCCCTCGACAGGAGGAGGCGGAGGCGGCGGTGGGGGCGGTGGCGGAGGCGGCGGTGGATCGGGTGCGCCTTCATCATCAATGATAGCGCACGTAAACGTCTCCGTGACCAACAGCACCCTGATCTTCTACACCGGTACCGAGACGATAATCGACGTGAACGGTACCAGGCCCTACAACGTCCCCGCGACGATAAAGATAGTCAACTGGACCTGCTGCTCACTGCCTCCGATCGGGGGCTACGAGAAGCTGCAGGCGACAAACATAACCATCACCTCCAGCGCTACGGTCGAGATGAACATAACGACGCAATATCCCTGCGGCCTGGCTTCCACGAGCGTCGCGCCCTACAAGCTGGTCAACCTCACATGGCAGTCGATAAACCCCTACTCCGTCGATCCCTACTCGTGCACGGTGACGTTCCCCGCGAGCAGCAGCCTGATGTATGCGATACTCCAGAACCTTGCCCCTCCTCCGGTGGTCACGACGTTCACCCACCTCAACATAACCTACATACCGCTGCTGCTTTCGATATTCGTGGGCGGGACTTCGATTTCGAACGTCGGGCTAGACAATACGGGGCTGTATCCCGCGACGATCAGCCTGCACGTTCCGCCCTCAATGGCAAACCTGGTCAGCGTCTCCCCCGGTAACGTCACCATCGCGCCCGGGCAGACGGTCAGCATAGCGATAGCGTTCGCGGCGCCGAGGAACGTGACGCTCGGAACGTACACAATACCTCTGACCATCTCGGACCTAAGCGAAGGGAAGCTCGTGAACGAGACGGAGTACATCTCATCAACCCTCTTCGCGAGGAACGCGTCGCAGCCTGCGATCATGAACCAGCTCAACCTCGTGAACAACACCCAGCAGGCGAGCGGAATACTTCAGATTACCGCGCCTTCGGGGAGCAACATCACCAACGTGAACCTGCACACCATACTCCCTCCCGGCCTCGTGAGCAACGTATCGCAGATAACGACTTTCGGGCTTGAGAACAACATAACCGTCGTCAACGGCACTATTACGATAAACTGGCACATAGACTCGATACCCAAGGGGGCGACGGTGTACGGCTACTATGTCATAAACGAGCCGAGCCGCCAGCTACTCCTCAAGTACATACAGACCTCATTCGTCGAGCCCTCTCCGCTTACTGCGTCGCAGCTTCTCAGGATAATCAGCATAACAGTCCCCACCTTCTACGTGAACCAGACGAAGAACGTGACCGCCGAGGTCCTCTACACCGGCTCGGCGCCACAGCCGGTAACGATCGGAATCTCATACCTGCCCGGAATCACTGTCAACCCCTCCTCTGTGATAAAGAACGCGACGCCCAACCAGCTGCTGATCCAGTCGTTCGCAATCAACTCCACGAGCGCCGGGACGCACCTTATGACGTTTCACGTGTCCACTCCAGGAGCGAACCTGACCTCTGTGATTCCGATCATCGTGCTTCCCGCGACGCAGGTGACAGTCACTCCTCCGTCCCCCGGGCTCCTCGACCTGCTGTTGTCAGCGCTCGCCATACTTAACAGGGGACGGTGGTGGGTCGCCGCAATCATTTTAGCACTTATCATCCTACTGACATACATGTGGCTAAGGAGGAAGATGGTCCACTCCAGGAGGGAGAGGATGCGCAACCTCATCAAGCTCAAGGAGCAGATGAAGAGGGAGAGATAGGATGGGAAAGATGCCTTACGGAGTCGTAGTCTCGTCCCAGAAGGGCGGGGTGGGGAAGACGGTGGTAGCCGTCAATCTCGCCGCCGTACTCAAAGCCCGAGGATACAGCGTCCTCCTGATCGACGCCGACTATGACAACCCGACTGTAGGATTCCATCTCGGCCTTGAGAAGGCGGACACGGGGATAAGGGAGGTCCTGGAAGACAGGGGCGACATCCGGGACTCGATCGTGGAACACAAGACAGGGATCAATGTGCTGCCTAGCGAGATAACCAAACTGCCAATGGAAATGACGGAGCGTGAGGCGCTGTACCTGTACAACCAGATCGCGAAGCTGAGATACAATTTCGTCATAATAGACATGGCGCCCGGGCCCCTGCCGACAGAGATGCTCACCGTATTCGAGAGATGGGATGCGCTCGAGGCGCTCATACTTCTCACTCCGGAGATGGCCGCGTGCATGAGCGCGATCAGGCTCGCCGGTCTCTACGACAGGCATCACATCGAGAGGAAGTTCGCGGCGAACAGGGTCAGGCACAGGGGCTACGAGCTCGGCATCGCGGACATCGAGGACGTCTGCGGCGAGAGGCTCATAGGAGTGATGCCCGAGGACGAGCACGTCCCCCTCAGCGTGGCGAACCACACGCCTGCCTACGTGCTGAAAAGTAACTGCGCATTCTCCAAGACGATAAGCTCGCTCTCGAGGCACTACGCGGCCAACATAGGCGCGGAGCCGGGGGAATCCGACACGGACGGAGACGAAGGGACGCCTGATTCCGCCAAGGGCTTTTTCGCGCGCGTCCTCCACTAGCCGTTTCAATAACTTTTTATTCTTGTGCAGCCATGACATAACATGCGTAAACAGGAGCTCGCCCTCTTCCTGACGGTACTATCGCTTTTTTCCTTGGTAGCTCTCGCGATCGGATCCTCATTCAACATAGTCAACTCCACCTCCAACTCCACCACATCGCTCAACGTGACGACATCGATGAATCTCACCACGACGCTGAACACAACGACCTCCACCCTTCCGACCACGACCAGCACGATAAACGCGACATCCACCTCGACCAGCACGTCATCGACGTCCACGAGCACGACATCCGCGGTCACCACCCTCCTGTCCAATTCCACGAATGCAACATCCAGCTCAAGCCTCATCTCCGGATTCATAGCCTCCGGAATGCTCAACGTCTCCTCCTCCTTCAACGCGAGCAACCTCACCGCGGCAATGCTCGCGGGGACAAGGCCGGTCAACAGGAGTTACGCGGGCAGGATAGTCAGCTCGCTCTCCTCCGCGGTGGGGGCGCAGAACATTGCGGTTCGCAACGTCTCGCTCAGCGTGCCTTACGGCAGCCTCGCGTACAACGGCAGATACCAGAAAGCAGGATCCAGGGCGAACTACCTGTTCTACCAGAACTCCACGGGCACGCTGTTCAACTACACAGTCAACGTGTCGAAGGCGGCGCCAAGGATCAGCATGGCCGTCGCGCAGGACAGGATAACTGGGGCGGGGAACTACACGGTGCATGCGCTCGTCATGCCATTCGGCCCGCACAAGGGGCAGTACCAGCTGACAATCTCGTATTCCGCCGGCCTGAGCTCCGGGAACAACGGGCAGTTCAGCTACGGGATCTACTTCAGCAACGGAACGAAGCTCATACCGAACATAACCGTCAACACCTCCGTGGTAGGGCTCAGCAGGACGCTCTGGGTTCCGTCAAGCATAAAGACCTACTTCAAGCTCGACTTCGCAGGCAGCGCAAACTACACCGCGCTCGACCCGAGCGGCGTGGTGCTGCCTACGAGCGTTCTCTACTACAACTCCATAACTCTGACCAACGCGCAGGGAACGGGCTATCCCGCCAACGCCCAGATCATGATCCCGTTCAACGGAATGCAGTACGAGTCCTACGAGGCGGCGAACCTGCAGAACGTCGAGTTCTTCTTCGCGAACGGAACAGTCATCCCCTCCTGGCTCGAGGGCAACACCGCGAACGAGATCCTGCAGACGAGCAACTTCTACACCAGCAACTCGGTGGCGTACTGGCTCAGAATATACAACTCGTCCGTCCTCCTCGACCCCTACAGCTACATGAATATATTCGTCGGCTTCGTCTCGACCAGCACTAGCCTCTACGGAGGGGGAACGATAGGCATAGCCCCGCAGCTCTACTGCGCGAGCGGATGCGCCCAGACGAGCTACGGCCAGTACGACAACGGCGCGAACATATTCTCCTTCTACGACAACTTCACGGGGGCGTCCCTCGGCAGCAAGTGGTCCGTGACCCACGGAGGCACCGTTACAGTGACGATATCCAGCGGGCTGGAGCTTTCGACAACTACTACGAACTCGGGAGGAATAATCAGCACCGCCACTGTCCCATCCCCGCACTGGCTCGAGGGACTGGTCACCGCCTCCACCACCGCCTCAACTAGCGCAGAGGGCGGATTCGAGCAGAGCACCTCGACAACCTTCGGAACGAAGGGCTACGACTCCGGAATGGAGGTGGTGACCAACGACACCACGAACGTCTACGGAAAGGTGTTGACCTCAGGAGGCGCAGTTGCCAGCGCGGTGGCGACGCAGGCAAACGTAGTTTTCGGAGGCGCGATCGGAAGGCCTGTTGTCATGGGCGTCGCATGGGCATCGAACGGAGTGGGCGCGAACGAGCTCTTCTCAGCAAACTACACGAGAACCGTCCCGCTCGTCAACACGACCCCTGCTCTCGCAGACCAGTACTCCTCGATAATCATATCCGAAAGGGCTACGGTGTCATACAACCTCTATGTCCAGTGGGTCAGGACAAGGAGCTTCCCTCCCTCGGGAGTGCCGATTTCTGTTTCGTTCGGGTACACCTGCCCCACTCCTACCGCCCTGCCCAGCGGAATTAGCAAGTATGCATGTGTGAAAGTGACGAATCCCCAAGCGACGGCCCTTAGCGCCAACTCGCAGATAGCCGTGGGGGTAAATTCGCTTCAGTATGAGGCTTATGAGACGCCAAACCTGCAGAACGTCGAGTTCTTCTGGCAGAACGGCACGGTCATACCCTCATGGCTAGAGGGCAACGTTTTCAACGAGAACCAGAAAACCAACCTTTACACTAGCAGCTCCATCCTCTATTGGCTGCGAATCTATCCAGGGACGACCTTCCTTCCTGCGGCGACGGTCGCAGGACCCTCCTACAACACCGTGTACATGGGCTTCGCCACGCTCACCACCAGCCCTGTTGTACTCGTTCAGAGCGCCTGCACCCAGAACGCAGTCGCCGGAGCCAACACCCTCGCCTTCACGAGCAAGGTGAGCTCGGGCAACGTGATTGTCGTGGGCGCCGGCGCTGGCACCGCCAACTATGCTCCGCCTCAAACCGCGCTGACCATATCCGATACGCAAGGCAACTCATGGACTATTGCAAACGAGGTGACGACCTCTGCGAACTCGGTCGGAGCGATCTGGTACTCGGTCGCCAAGACCACAGGGACAGACGCCATCACTGTCAACTTCGGAGCCTACTTCATCAGGACCAGGATGTGCATATACGAAATTTCCGGGGCGACCGCCCCCCTGACGGGTGGGGCTACCTCGCTGTCTGCAGGGAGCATCACATCTAGCATAGGTCCGCTCAGTTACTCCTCCGGCGCATTCCTCCTAGGGAGCGGCGGAAGTGACGAGTCGGGTGCATTCTCCGGCACTTCTGGATTCACGGTGGACTATGGCGACAGCTACGCGTTCGAAGAGCACGAGATCCCCGTCGCGTCGGGATCCAGCAGCTTCACGGTGACCTGGGCTGCGGGCAGCTACGAGTCCTACTCGGACTCCGCCGCCGTATTCAACCCCGCAGGTTCAGCGACAAACTTCTTCGGAAGCGGAACTGTCGGAGTCGCTCCGCAGCTATACTGCACCCTAGGATGTCCGCAGCCATACTATGGCCAGTACGACAACGGCGCGAACATCTTCTCCTTCTACGACAACTTCACGGGAACGTCCCTCAGCAGCAAGTGGTCCTCTACGAAGGGAGGGACTCCTCCAACAGTTACCGTGGGGAACATACTCACGATGGCAACGACCACCACTGGCCTCGGAGGCATTGTCAGTGCCGCGACAGTCGCCGCCCCCCACTGGCTCGACGGCCTGGTCACCTACGCCACCGCTTCCGCGTCGAAGGAAGTGGGGTTCGAGGAAAGCACGTCCGCCACCTTCGGCACGAAGGCATACGACTCGGGATTCATGGTCGTCCTCAACGGGAGCTCTTCCCAGTATGCGTTCGGGAAGGCACTGAGCTCAGGGGGAGCGATAGCCGCTGCGGGACCGACGCGCGCCAACGTGACGGGCGCCACGTCTGGAAAGCCCGAAGTGATCGGCGTCGCCTGGTCTGCCACAGGAGCGGAGAGCTTCGCTCAGAACTACACGAAGATAGCGAACCTCACCAACTCAACAGTTGCTATCGGCAGCCAGTACTCTTCCATAATCATACCCGAGAAAGCAACGGCCACATACACCGCCAACGTCCAGTGGGTGAGGACGCGAAGCTATCCCCCCGGAGGCATGATGCCCCCTGCCGCTTCAGGGTCCATAGTGCTTTCGGGTCCTACGCTCACCGTCTCGCCTTCCCTTCCGTCCACCCAGTCCACGGGCACCGTGATGACCTTGACCTCGTCCTGGAGCAACGGCGTTCCACCATACACCGTCAATTACATCTTCACAAACACGATAGGCCCCACGACTCTCGGGAACTACATGAACTCCAATATCTTCACCACATCCAGCTCGATGTCGCCGGAATACTGGATGCAGAACGCTTCAATTGGTCGGCGAGATTATATTTTTCGCTGACAGGCAAATGTGGAATAGCTTCTTTATAAATTGAAACAGCAAAATTTTTAGCTCTTACCCATACTTCTAGTTTATCCAAATTCATCACAGTCAGCCACACCTTCCATGATCCATCATCCATGAACCAATCGCCTCGCGTTGTTTGACCATTGTCTTAACAATTCCGGTACTCTTGATTCAAACGAACCATCTGCAATATAAACTCTAATTTCTTCGTTAATCTTATCAAAGCCCGCAAGTTGTGAATGGAGATAAATGTTCCGGCTAACAATTTTTTGGCCACAATGAGATGACAAAGATACGCCGGTGAAAGTCCGGCAGGTATAACAATCGCACAACTCGTCAATCGGATGTTCGTCGCGGGCAAAGAGAAGCATTCATCAGGTTAGTCGTCCTTCGGAGGCAAAAGCCGAATAATAACGCGCAAGACAGTCGGCAGGACACAATCGAAGATGTCAACGCCGCGCAGGACGCCATTGATCAAATCTTCGGGCGTGCCGACGCCCATAGGTTACGCGGCTTGTTTTCGGGCAGATAGCGGATACATCACATCGAGCATGGAATGCATTTCATCTTTGGTCTCCCCCACCGACAGCCCGCCGATGGCGATGCCGGGCGTATCGAGAGATGAAATAAATTTAGCGGACTCCGCTCGCAGGTCGGCTTGAACGCCGCCTTGAATGATGCCGAATAAAGCCTGATCGTCGCGCGTCTTCACCTTGACGCATCGTTCCGCCCAGCGATGAGTCCGATCCATGGCGAGTTTGGTGTAGGCGTGATCGTTGGGATCGGAACATTCATCGAAGGCCATGATGATGTCGGCGCCGAGGTTCTCCTGAATGGCGATGGACTTTTCGGGCGTGAAGCGATGCGTCGAGCCGTCAATGTGACTCTTGAAGGTCACGCCGTCGTCGTCGATCTTGCGGGTTTGCGAAAGCGAGAAGACCTGGAAGCCGCCCGAGTCGGTGAGCATGGGACGCGGCCACTGCATGAACTGGTGCAGGCCGCCCATGTCGCGGACCAGTTCGTCGCCGGGGCGCAGGTAGAGATGATAGGTGTTGCTGAACACCAGCGTGGCGTTGATGTCCTTGAGATGTTCGGGCGTGAGCGTCTTGACCGTGGCTTGCGTGCCGACCGGCGCGAAGACCGGCGTGAGCAGGTCGCCGTGAGGCGTGGTGAATATTCCCGTGCGGGCACGCTTGTTTTTGGCAGTGATGGTGAATTCAAACATCGGGCTGAATTATACGCGTCATCAACTCGCTGTATTCAAGATGAGTTATAATTTTGCGAGAGCAAGGAGCAGAAATATTGTTAACCACTTTGCCAAGAAGTGGTCTCTCGCAATGGAAAGATTGTTTTGAACAACAATCCTTCCGACATTCCCGATGAAACCCCCGTGATCGTTACCTTTCTTGGCACCGAAGGAATTGACTTAGCGCACGCGGTATCAGCGAGAGAGCAAGCAGGCGGTTTACGCGCACAACTCGCCGCCTTTACTGAAGAGTTGGAGACAGCCCTGAATCAGCGTCTATGACAACTACCAACACACCAGACTGGCACCGAGGCGATGTGGTTTTAGTGCTATTCCCCGCATTCAGACTTGAGAACTGCCAAACCTCGTCCCGCCTTGATCGTTCAAACGGACGATCTTGAGAGCGGCTTTACCGCAAATCGTCGTCGCGATGATCTACAAGCCGCGTGTTCCCACGCTAATCACCCGAGCCCGCGTATTGCTTTCAATTAAAATAAGCCTGCCGGAAAGACATCAGGCTTGCTGACCGACTCAGTAGTGATGACCGATAATCTCGCCACCATTTCAGAGATTGCGATAGACCGCGTGATTGGAAAAATCCCAATGGAGGAAGTGGACATAGCGCTCAAACACACCCTGGGATTGTAACAATATTTGGGCACGATTGTTTTTGTCGTGATTCTATTTGTGCAGAATAAGCCAGCCGATCAACAAGATGAAAGGCAACACAATCACCAGACGCTTGAGCCATCGTCCGAGCTTTTGACTTACCCGCGCTCACTATTCACGGACGGCGTCTTCGTTGTGCTTCACTTCAGGAGATGATACCAGTAGCCTAATAACAATAAAACCAGCCCAGCGCGGGCGCAATTGTTTTTGGAGCTGATTTGCAATTCGAACGTCGAGTAGATTATATGTGAGATTTTTGTTTGAACCAAGATTCGCTACTGTTGATTTCCCAAATCTATGATGATGCCAAATGAAGTTAATGCCCACAATTCTTGATGATTGTCATCTGTTAATATCGACAATATCACCATAGTTTTTGTCATACTTCATATCGCTCCATTCTTTCCATTCCAGTGATACAAAGCAAGTTCCTCCCGCCAAACATTATTATTTGAAATGGCAAAAACTGTCGAATACTTTTCAATGAGAACTTACCGAGATAAACAATTTGGAACCATCCCAAGATTTTCCGTTCCAGTGATAAATATCATCATTTGAAGCAACCCACACATCGAAATCATTTATTACACTGATGGAATTCACGGCATCCGCAACCGCAAGTTCGGGAAACTTTATCTCCTCCAATTGTCTCCATCCAATGTAGCACAATGCCTTTCATATACCTTCCACCAGCAACCCATATATCTTTATCAGATAAGACAGCAATCTGATGCAAACAAAAACCATCTTCCCCTATTGAGTTGGAGGACAAGATGTTCTCCCAATTACTTCCATTCCAATGCATGACAATAGGCTTGCTTAAGTTTTTCATCGGAAATATTTTGGTTACACCCAACCACATATCCATCACTTTTGTTGACAAATTTTATATCTAGAAAAACAATGTCCGACACATAATCTGGAGGAACAATGTTCTCCCATGTCTTGCCATTCCAATGATCGATTTGTCCATCAAAAGCCGTTATCCAGCCATCATCTGGAGAAACAAAATCCACAGAACTTATGTATCCTCGCCGCCTTCAAGATAATATTCCTTTGTCTGTTCATCGCCATACTGAAGGTAACTATGTGCAATAAGGCTATCTTGACCAACTGTCCAAACCTCATAATCGGTAAAACCGCCATTGCATAAACTGAACCATGTAATTTGCCTCTTGCCATAATACAAGGGATTTGCTGGCTCCACACTTGGGAGCGGAGTGGAAGTTGCTATTTCAGTTTGTGTAGGTGCTATGACTGGGACAAAGTGGCAACGGCGCAGCAGATATACAACCACTCGACGTAGATTTTGAACAAACGAAAGTAAGGGCTAATATCCTTTTTCATAACTTACCTCTTCCAAAGTCTCTGACATTACAATGTTTTCTGCAGATATTTACAATTTTCAATTTAAGCGTTAACACTTTGCATTCACTTTCCAAGCAGAACAGACTTTAATTATTAATTAACTCGACGAATTTCTATTCCAAGTGGGGACAAGAGTTTGACAGAAGGCTTCCGTCTTTGTCTCCCCGCTTCCCATGTTCGTTGGATAGCTTTCCATCGTTCATCCCGTGCCGTCCATGCTTGTTGGATAGCTTTCCATCGTTCATCTCATGCCATCCATGCTTGTCGGATGGCTTTCCGTCGTTCATCCCCTGCCGTCTATGTTCGTTGGAAGGCTTCCATCGTTCATGGAAGGCCTTCCGTGATAGAATCTGGACGTCTCAAGAAGGTAAACTCACAGGAGGAAAA
Source organism: uncultured Microcaldota archaeon (assembly GCA_963753785.1). GTDB lineage: Archaea > Micrarchaeota > Micrarchaeia > Micrarchaeales > CABMGC01 > JAJYVH01. The sequence continues at coordinate 3,565 of CAVWDL010000009.1, read as the reverse complement.
GATGTCCAAGCCCTACCCCGCTGATGTTTTACACCAAATGAATGCCGCCATCGCAAGCTGGCAGGCCATTGACCCGACCCTGAAGTTCGGCGACCTCCGCTCGAAATGATGCAGTCGGTGCTCGAACAGGGCGAGGCGCTCAGGAACCGCATCGACCCCTCGAAACGCAACTGACCGACCTGCGGGACCGAGCGCGACGCCGTTATCGCACCGGCTGGAAATATATCAACCGCCTCCGCGACGAAATCATGTCACGTTACGGCAACAACTCATCCGAATACGAGATGGTAGGGCGGACACAGCTCAGCGAAACACAAACCGCCTCGAAGCAATCAGACCACCGGTAACGGAGGCCGCTGCCGGGGCAAGGTCAAGCACCCGCCTCAATTTGAACGGGATTTGCTCAGCAATAACTTAAGCTGCTCATCCAGAACATTCAGTTTTCTCTGGGATGATCAGTGCCCTCTTCGAGGAAATTCGATCCACGAGCTTACCGCGTGCCTGCGGGTCACCGTTCACGGCTGGGTCGAGAAAGCCATAGTTCCGGGTCAATTTCAAATTCTTATCGTCGTCCATTGGGTATCTCCCATCGATTAGTCAACCATCGACCGTTCGCATCCGGACTTGCACTTCGCATTCCATTATACGATGGAATAATCCGAAGGCTGTGTTCCTTGCTCTCATTTCTCGGTAAAACGACTGTGTTATGATATTCGAAGATCAGAAAAATGATTTTAGCAGAGGAACATGAATGAACAAGAGCTCAATTGCATTGATGACGGATAGCACCTGCGACATTCCCGAAGAATTGATTCAGCACTACGCATCACCATCATCCGGAACTAGTGATCTGGGGCAACCAAACCTTCGCGACCGCATCGACATCTCACCCCAGGCTTTTTATCAGCGCATCGAAAAAGAACGGTGATGCCTACCACCACGCTGCCCACTCCGGTTGAGTTCGAGAAGGCATACAAGGACGCCATCGCGCAGGGTGCGAAGGAAATCATCATGTTCACCGTCAGCGCCGGCCATCAGCGGAACCTTCAGGCTGCGAAACAGGTCGCTGACCGGATGGGTTTTCCCGTGCAGTCTTCATTCGAAGGGGCCGACGATAAAGTTTTCGGCTGGCCGGTTCTCGCCGCGGCGGGCAGACGGGAAGCGGGGGCCAGCGTTTACGAAATGCTCGCCGCCGCCGACAAAGTCCGCGAGAAACTGGTGCTGATCGTCTGCCTGAACACACTGGAATTTCTGCATCGCGGCGGACGCATCGGCGCCGCGACCAAATTTTTAGGCACACTATTAGACATCAAACCATTGGTGCAGATCAATCACAAAACGGGGATTGTAGAACCGTCCGGCCAGGCACGGACAAGAAAAAAATCCATCGAGGTTTTGATCGAGCGTTTCTTCGAGCAGGTTCAAACCGCCAACCCCATCCATGTGGCTGTCATGCACGGCAATGCTTTGGAAGAGGCTCAAGTCATCGCCGAGCGCATTCGTCAAACGTACGCGCCCAAGGAATTGCTGGTCAACATCACCGGCCCGGTGCTGGGAATCCATACCGGTCCGCGCGCCTTGGCCTTATGCGGTTACGCTGAATAGAACAGAATCATACAATATCTTTAACTAAATACAACTCACCGCGCTCGAAGCCACGTTCGAGATAATATTCGCGTGTCCCCACTGCGGAAATCACCGCCATGCGCTTGAAGCCATTTTCTTTCGCGATCTTCTCCGCATGTTGAAGAAGCTTCGTTCCCAACCCTGCATGTTGCGCCGCGCCGATCTTCTCCTCACCCACCGGTAAAGACTGTCCGTATACGTGAACTTCGCGGATCAAGGCCGCGCCTTCGAGATCATTCAATTGAGTTTGCGGCGCATCCTTGGACGGCAAGATAAACGGATGAAACCTGCCAGCTTGTCATCCGGCGTGACATATGAAATGAAATGCTCTTCGGCATGGTTGGCGGGATATACCAGGTCATCCAGCTTGAGCAAGGCAAGATTGACCGGCTTGCCCTTCACTTCCCGGCAGCGGATACACTCGCAGTGCGTGCCGCGCCGTTTCATTTCATCGTGCACATCCTGGCGCAGGCTTGTGCGGCGGTTGCCCTCCACCACGTTGGTCGAGGGGATGTCGCGGATGACGCGGTTCACACGGCAATAGCGCGGGATGCTGGTTTTAACATCTGCAATGAGATCGATCAACTCTTCTGTGGTATAGGGCTGAAACTCGCCGCGCTGCCAGTATTCATAAAGCTCGGCATTGCCAAGAGTTGATTGGGGTAGATTTTGATCTCATCGGGACAAAAGCCCTGCCACAGGCGGGCAAAGTCTGCGCGGTCTGATTCGGGCGTTGCGCCGTGCAGGTTGGGCATCCAGTGCAGGACGATTTTAAAGCCCGCCGCCGCAACAGGGCCGTGCCCGCCGCGTACATTCCACATCGTGACCGCGCTTGTTCATCTCGAGGATGCGGTCATCCAGGCTCTGCGCGCCCATCTGGACTTTGGTCACGCCCAAATGCCTCAGCCAGCGGATTTCATCCGGCGTAATCTCATCCGGCCGTGTCTCGATCACCAGTCCCACATTGCGGTGCGCGGCCAACCCATTAACGCATGTGCTTCGTCTAAATTCACCACGGAGATCACAGAGTCCACAGAGTTTTCTATTTTCTTTCCTTCGTGTTCTTGGTGTCCTTTGTGGTTAGGTTCTTCATCGCATCGAAACAGCGCTTCACGAACCATTCCTGGTAATCGCGGCGATAGGAACTCCACGTGCCGCCCAGAATCGGCAACTCGATCTTATTGGTGGGGTGTCCCAGCGATTCCAGAGCCGGATACGCGACTTCACTTGTAGATAGGGATCGAAATCATGTCAGGCCGCGCATGGCGCCCGGCTCATCGGCTAGATAGGATTTCGGCATCCGCACATCGGTGGGACAAAAAATGCATTTGCCGGGACACGGATAAGGCTTGGTCAGAACCGTGACGGTCGTCACGCCCGAAAGCGTGCGCATGGGTTTCATCCGCAGGCTTTCAAGCAGATGCGCATCGGCGCTCATTTCATTGTTCCGCACCATCTCATGATACGCGGCCACCAAGACATATTTGCCGAGATAACCGCCGTCTTTGAGCGGATAATGCCGAAGCGCATCCATCACCGCGCGTCCATTGCGGATTTCGTCGATGGCTTGGCGCGCCAAAATCATCCATTCAGGCCGGATAGTATGAGTCGAAACCCATTCTTCCTGCTTCAATGATCTCATTTTGATTCCTCAGGCTTAAGCACAAATTGATCTTTCACTTCGGCCAGCTCTTTGTGTTTGAACAAGTCCGTGTGGAGTTCGCATTCGGTTTTGCCGCGTCCGGCCCAACGTCCGGCGCGATCGTCATCGTTCAATCCGATGGCGATCGTGCAGGGTGCACAGCCGATGCTGCGATAGCCGCGTTCGTATAGCGGATGCATTGGCAAATGATGTTCTTCCATATAGGCCTGCACGTCGCGCTTCTCCAGTTGAGCAATGGATTTACTTTCAACAGACCGTCATCCTGCAGTTCCAATA
>CAVWDL010000008.1:0-258208 GCA_963753785.1 uncultured Microcaldota archaeon | reverse complement strand
TAAGTCCCAACCGGCCGTGATTTGCGCGCCTGCGCCGCTCGATGGGCCAGATCTCTCTTTGCGCATCGGTGAGTGCAGTACAATTGGCAGACGCATCGCGTAGTAGGAGGGCCAAAACACGCGCGTCTATGAGACCTTTCGCTGCGTCGCCGAGCAACGACCGCTTCTTGCGCATTGCGGCCGCCGGGCGGTACTCTTGACATAAAAGCCGAGCCGCATCGTAACAAGAGACGGCATCGGCGAAGGGGGGTGGAATATGCGGAGAGCGACATTTTCGGCCCTAGCCGTCGGCCTCAGTGGCTGCGCGACCGCGTTTCCTGGCGCGGTTATCACCACTGATGGGCATATTCTGAGGGGCGAAAACTTCGTTTCCTTCTCCGCCGGAACATTTTCTGTGACCGACGGTCGGGTGAGCTGCGCCGGCAGTTACAATCCGCTCAGTCAACCCCAAACAATCACAGTCGTCGTTAGATGCAGCGACGGTCGGACTGGTACTGCGACTGCCACTCGAGACTCGGCGACAAGTGGCGGAGGAAAAGTCACCTTCTCGGACGATTTAGAGTGGACATTCGTTTTTGGAGAAGCAGCTCGTAATTTTTAGTAACGCCCGCCTTGGCTCGTGCAGAATAGGTCACCGGCCAGCATAGGTCGCGGTTGCCAACAACACATCAGCGGGGAATGCCGCCGACATGCCGGATCAGGAGAAACAGCCGACGGTCGGAGGCGATGTGAAGCAGATTTTGCCGCGACTGTCCCGCTACGGCTTCAAATATCCCACGTAGAAGGCGCCGAGGACGTTTTCGTTGGCGTCCTTGATCGGCTCGTAGCCGGTGATGTAGGGCTTGCCGAGGATCGTCGCCTCTCCGTAGTAGGGCTCGCCCTTCCTGATCGCCCTGATGGCCGGACCGTTGGGATCGAGGGTCGTGCCGACCGCGCGCGCGCCGTCGTCCGTCTCACGTTGGTCGTTACGCGCACAAAGTCGTCGCGGGATTTCACGAACAGTGTCGCGGTGCCGCCGTTCTGTTTGACGACCTCGTCGACGACGTCGACGTAATTGTTCATCTTGGTCGAGCCGAAATAGAGAACGGGGACGTCCTTGCCGTCGTTCGTCTCGCCGTCGACTTTTGGAGGTCAGGACTCTCGAACCGCGGTGGCCAAGGAGAAGAGAGACGGGGAGGTTTGCGGGTCGCTGAGGTGTGTTGCGGCACTCAACTTGGTGAAGGCGTATTTTCGCACGAGCGCCGTGTTAGGACATGCTCCGAATCAGGAGTCTCATGGAGTCAGCCTTTCCGCAACTCGTAAATCCCGTTAACCCGAGTTCGGAGCCCTGGACAACTCGCACATCAAATTGACGATGCTCGTGAGCGCTGGTATCTTGTGATTCGACGAGGCGCGTCATTCTCTTCGGAGACAGTCATGACCACGCGCCGTCGCTTGCGTTTAACGCAACTTAAATCAACACCGCCCGTCGCAATCCCGCCAAGCGAAGCCTTTCGCAAACGGGTTCGGTTTGTTTCGATCGAGCAAATCAAAACGAACCCTCGCAACCCGCGGGTCCACCCGTCCAAGCAAATCCGTCAGCTCGCCGACAGCATTCGCGCCTTCGGCTTCACGAGTTCTTCTGCTGGTCGATGAACGTCTCAACCTCATCGCAGGCCACGGCCGATACGAGGCTGCGAAATTGGAAGGGATGGCCGAATTCCTGTCCTTGTGCTGTCGGGCTTGTCCGCGGCCAAGCTCCGTGCGCTGGCGATCGCCGACAACCGGATCACCGAAGGCGCAAGCTGGGATCGGCGACGGCTCGCGATCGAAATCCCCGAGCTGACCGAATTGCTCAGCGTCGAGGAACTCGACATTTCGATCCTGGGCTTCGAGCCGATCGAGATCGAGCAGATACGGCTCGAGTCGGAGGCGCCGGCAGGCAGGCTATGCAAACGGGCTCGCCCGCTTAATGACATCGATCCGGGGTGGGGCGAGAAGGCGGCGGTGAGCCGCCGTGGCGACCTCTGGATCCTTGGGCCCCACAAACTACTCTGCGGCGACGGCCGGTCCATGGGCGATCTCGTGCGCCTGATGGGCGACGATCGCGCCGACGTGGCGTTTATCGACCTTGCCAGCGATAACCGCGCGGACGACGCGGAAGACGGCGTCAGGCGCGCTCTGGACGCCGCGGCGGCCTCTTGCCGCGACGCCATCCAGTTCGTTTTCACAAACCGGGCAGGCGTGGGTGACCTCGTGGTGACCGCGAAGGGCAATGGCTGGCGATTGCTGGACGTCGTCGCTTGGGTCAAACCGGATCCCGTCGAAGGCGCCATCTACAGCGATCAGTACGAGCCCATCGGCGTTGTCGAGATCGGCTCGTTTGAGCGCCCCCGCCGGACGCAGAAACAGGGAACTCGACAGGCGCGGTCGAACGTCTGGCGCTACCCGAGCAGAACGTTGCTTCCTTCAACGTTTCCAGACGCGCTTCGCACGACTGTCCGGCTCGTCCCGGTCGCGCTCATTGTTGACGCGATCAAAGACTGCTCGCGGCGCAACGACATCGTCCTCGGCTCGTCTTGCGGCGCCGGAGCCATGATCATGGCCGCGCAAGAGGTCGTGCGGCGTGCACGTTGCGTCGAACGAGATCCTCTGCTCGTCGACGTCGCAATCCGTCGGTGGCAGGTGGCGACGGGTCAGGATGCCTTCCATGAAGAGAGCCGGTCGCCGTTCAACGCAGTCGAAGCGGATCGCGCCAAGGAGCACGACGGGGGGCGACTATGAGCGAGATTGGTCGATCGGCCAAACCTGTTCGCCAGCCGAGGAGTAAGAGGTCGCCGACCGAGCAGGTGGAAGCGCCCGAGGCGGAGTATCGAGTTGGGCCAGGGCGTCCTCCGAGGGAAACCCGTTTCAAGCCGGGGCAGAGCGGGAATCCTGCTGGCAAGAAGAAAGAGCCTCGACCGCCGACGCTCGACGTCAAGGCGATGCTGGAAGCCGCGCTCAACACGAAGATCAGGGTCAAGGAGGGAGAAAGAGAAAGGATTGCCACGCGGTTGGAGATTGGCCTCGAGCAGCTCCTAAACCAGTTTGCGAAGGGCGACCGCTACGCACGGCGCGACGTGTTTGAACTCGCCAAGCGCTTCGACCTCGATCTCGCCAAGAGCCTGAACCTCATCGCTACCTCTTTGGATCAGGCGACCGTGTCGGCGCACGATGAATCGATACTGGAGGATTACGTGCGCCGGCAGATAGCGGAACGAGAGCAACGCGTGGATGCCAGGGCCCTTCCGCCGCCGGACGGCGAAGAAACAGACCGCTCCCAGATCGAGAGGGATCTCACGTGAAACGTCTCACGCCACAAGGCCGCCTTGGCCTGATTGCCGCGCCCGCTCGCGCGCTGTTGACGCCTTCTAAGGCAGCCCTCGTCGACGCCGCCTGCCGAACCGACTTCGCAAGCTTCGTCGGAAAATGCTTCCATCAGCTCGTGCCGGGAAGAGAATATCACCGGAACTGGCATATCGAAGCGATCGCGTATCATCTCGAAATGGTGAGGCTTGGAAAGATCAAGCGGCTCATCATCAACGCCCCGCCGCGGGGCCTGAAATCGCTGATAGCCTCGGTCGCCTTCCCCGCATTTGTTCTGGGCCACGACCCGAGCAGGCGTATCATCGACGTCAGCTACGGCGCCGACTTGGCGGCGAAGCTCGGCAATGATTTTCGCGCGGTCGTCGAGTCGGATTGGCGCGGGCGGCTGTTTCCTCAGATGCAGCTGTCTCGTTACAAGAACACCGAGCTTGAGGTTGTCACCAGCCGTCATGGCTATCGTCTTGGGACCTCGATCGACGGGACGCTCACTGGGCGCGGCGGCGACATCATCATCATCGATGATCCGATAAAACCGGCCGACGCACGTTCCGCAAGCCGGCGGGACTATGTCAACGACTGGTTCTTCAACACTTTGCTCTCGCGCCTCGACGACAAGGTCAATGGCGCCATCGTGGTCGTGATGCAGCGTCTGCATGCGGACGATCTGTCCGGGACGCTGCTGCGCTCGGGAGACGATTGGACTTTGCTCAGTTTGCCTGCGATCGCCGAATTCGAGGAGGTGATTCCGATTGGCCCGCATTTGTTTCATAAGCGCTGCGTCGGAGATGTCCTTCATCCGGCGTGGGAGCCGGGGTCCGCGTTAGAACGGCTCCGTGCTCAACTCGGTTCCGACATCTTCTCCGCGCAATACCAGCAATGCCCGGCGCCGCCCGAAGGCGCGATGATCAAGCGGGAATGGATTAGTCGCTACAACCGTCCGCTGCTCCTCGATAGCGACTACCGCATTCTGCAAAGCTGGGACACGGGCCAAAAGACGGGCGAGCAGAACGATTACTCGGTTTGCACGACCTGGGCCTGGCGCGACAAACGCTGGTTTCTGATCGACGTGTTGCGTGGCCGCTTTGACTACCCAACGCTCAAGGCGCGGGCAATCGATAGCGCGAAGGCTCATAAACCGGAGAAAATCCTGATCGAAGACGCGGGAATAGGCGGCGCCTTGGCGGATGAGTTGAAAGCCGATGGGCTACCGGCTGTGAGAATCAAGCCGGACCGGGACAAGGTGACGCGCATGTCCATTCAGTCGGCCAAGTTTGAAAGCGGCTCTGTCTATTTTCCGAAGGACGCGCCCTGGCTCCGCGACTTGGAGGACGAGCTCTTCGGCTTCCCGTACGTGCGCCACGACGACCACGTCGACTCAATCAGTCAGGCATTGGCCCACGAACTTTCAAATTACGAGTGGACCGACAAAGCTATCGAGAATTTTCAAAGCTTCGTATTCCAGCTAAGCCTCCCGTATCGTTAGTGGTTCAAATGTGAAAACTAAAGAGCGGCCAAATTTTGAGGTCTCTTGACCGAAAATCAACGCTGCGTCTCGCATTCTGGACAGCTTGAAGGAGTCTCTCGCGCAGTTTTCGCAAGCTGTAGCACGAACGGCAGAAACAGGCGGGATGGCTGACCGACAGGGCCGCCCTGCGGATGTCGGCGACTCGCTCGGCTTGCTCGCGACGCGCCTTGACGCCTCCGCGTGGACTGGTGGCCGCCAGCGGCCCAGGCGAGGGTGGTGGCAAGCAGGGCCGCAAGCAGCGTGCGTGCGCTCCTTCCTACTGCTCTTTTCCGCGATCTGCCGTAAGCGATGTCCTCAGGCCGCGTCTTTGAGCGGCGAGGCTTCGGCGTAGGCCCAGGGGAGCAACTCGTCGATCTCGCGGGCGAGATGGCCATTGACGATGCGCGTGAGCACGTCAGCGAGATAGGCCTGCGGATCGACGACGCAGAGTTTGCAGGTCTCGATCAGCGAGGCGATCACAGCCCAGTTCTCCCCTCCGCCATCGGAACCGGCGAAGAGAGCGTTCTTGCGATTGAGGGTTATCGGGCGGATCGAACGCTCGACGGTATTGGAGTCGATTTCGATCCGGCCGTCGTCGAGGAAACGGGTGAGGCCGTCCCAGTGCGAGAGCGCGTAGCGGATGACTTCGGCGAGCTTGCTCTTCTGGCTGATGAGGGCAAGCCTATCGCGCAGCCACGCGTGGAGAGCGACGATGAGCGGACCCGATCGTTCCTGTCGGACGGCGCGCCGCTCGTCAGGCGCGCGGCCGCGAATGTCGGTCTCGATCCGATAGAGCGCGGCGATGCGTTGCAGCGCCTCCGCTGCGATCGGGGAAGCCTCGGAGACAAAGCGTTCATAGAAGCGGCGGCGCAGGTGGGCCCAGCAGAAGGCGAGGCTCACGTCGCCCCTCTCGGCGAGCGCGCGATAGCCGGCGTAGCCGTCGACCTGGAGAACGCCCTTGAAGCCGGCAAGATGCGCGATCGGCTGGGAGGCCTTCCGGTCGGGCGCGTAGACGTAGGCGACCGCCGGCGGGGCGGTTCCGCCCCAGGGCCGGTCGTCCCGCGCATAGGCCCAGAGCTGGCCGGTCTTGGTCCGCCCTCGACCCGGATCGAGCACGGGCGCCGTCGTCTCATCGGCAAACAGCTTCGTCGAGGATTTGAGATGGGCTAAAATCCGCTCGTGGACAGGCCGCAGATGGAACGCGGCCCGTCCGACCCAGTCGGCGAGCGTCGAGCGGTCGATGTGAACGCCCTGACGCGCGTAGATCTGCGCCTGGCGATAAAGCGGCAGGTGATCGGCGTATTTGGAAACCAACACGTGCGTCACCGTCGCCTCGGTCGGCAGGCCGCCCTCGATGAGGCGCGCTGGCGCGGGCGACTGGACGACCACATCCTCGCAGCCGCGGCAGGCGTACTTGGGCCGATGTACGACAAGCACGCGGAACTGCGCGGGAACGACGTCGAGCTTCTCGCTCACGTCCTCGCCGATCCGATGCAAGGTCCTCTTGCAGCACGGGCACGTCTTGTCCTCGACGTCGACGAGCGTCTCGACGCGGGGCAGATGCGCCGGCAGGGCGCCGCGGTTGGCGCGCCGTTTGCGCGCTCCTTCCGCTCGTGCGGCCGGCGATTTGGCTTCGGTCTCGGCCGCCGCCCCCGCCTCGCCCTGCTCGACGTCTTCGAGCGCAAGCAGCAGTTGGTCGTCCGGCAAACTCTCGGCGCGCCGGCCGAAGCGGTGACGCTGCAAATCCTTGATGATCTGAACAAGCCGCTCGGCGCGCTGGCGCTCGGCGATCAGCATCGCCTTCAGCGTCTCAGGATCGTCGGGAAGCACCTCGGCGGTCTGCGTCATGTCCCCGAAGACACCATGATTTGCAGGGCTTTGCGACGTTTTTCGAGCCCCTGATTCACTTCGCCGCAGGTCAGCCTGGCAGCTTCGGCGCCGGCGTGTCCTTCGCCGCGCCGACGCGCTTCCAGTCGAGGCCTTCGACCAGCGCCGAGAGCTGCGCGGCCGATAATCGCATCACGCCGTTCTCGATCTTCGGCCATTGGAAGCGGCCGTCTTCGAGACGCTTCGCGAACAGACACACGCCCGTCCCGTCCCAGAAAACCAGCTTTACCCTGTCGGCGCGTTTGGCGCGGAACACGTAGACCGCGCCGTCGAAGGGATCGGCTCCCATTACGTCGCGAACCAGCGCCACCAAACCTTCCGCCCCTTTGCGGAAGTCGACCGGCCGCGTCGCGACGAGCACGCGCGCCGCGCCCGACAGACCGATCACCTTGCAGCCTTCAGCGCGCCGATGATCGCCCTCACCATCGCGACCTCGGCGTCTGACCACACCCAGACGCTCGATCCGTCGATGTCCAATTCGATCGAATGCGGTCGCGCGTCGCCCGTTGCGCCCGCGCCGACGGCATCCGGCGACTGCGCGGTCCTCGGCGCCTCGACGACGACCGACGCGAAGGCCGGCGTGGCGACATCCGCTGTTCTACGGAGCGCCTGCCGACGCCAGGCGAACAATTGCTGTGGCGTCAGACCGTGGCGGCGCGCGACGTGGCTGACCAGCGCGCCATCCTCGACGCTCTCGGCGACGATCGCCGCCTTCTGCTCAACCGTCCAGGCGCCCCGCCGACCCGCTCCGGTGAAAATCTCAAGCCGCCGAACCGAAGCCGCGTCGTTGGACTTGTCATTACGCTCTGAAATCGACACGTGTCGGAGCCTCCACCGCTCCGACTATCACCCCGCCGCCCACGCCGAAAAAGGTGCGGTCGGCACATCGCTTACGATCTGCCAGCAATCGAGTGCGTAGAAGTCCATCATTTGAGCCCCTCCCACGGAGGAAAGCATAGGCCGTCGCACGCATCAGTGATGGCAATTGCGTCACAGGAAATGCGGCGTTTGTTACGACCAGCTGGGTCGCAATGAGATTACTTCGCATTGTTCTGCACGCGGTCACGTAGCCGTACGCCTGGCCCACCCCCGTTCTCGTCGATAAACTCGACCCCAGCCGATTCCAACGCGAGTTGGAGTGCGGCGATTGTTGGGCGATTCGCGGTCAGAATCCCGGGATTGGCTTCCAGCCTTTTGATCGTTGCGAGCGATACTTTCGAGGCTTCGCTTAGGGCCTTCTGCTCCAGCCGAAGAATAGCACGAGCGGCACGAAGTTGCTCACTGGAGTACAAATTACTCATGATTCGTGGAGTTCCGCAGGAGGAAAATGATACCAAACACCTTGACAAGCCAAAGAGCTCATATTAGCCTCTAGGTATCATGGACCTCGGGAACGGGTCGTGAGCAATATGCGATGACCAGATAGCTCGGTCGGTCCCTAGGGACTAACCAAACTCGGGTTCTTTTTGTGGAGGAAGTCATGGACTCTCGGTTTGACGAGCTCACGAGCTTAGGAAAAGCCGCCAACTCGGCCGTACACCGCCGCGCGTTCGTGGGAGGGTCGGACGCCCGCATCATCATGAGCGGCGACGAGCCGTCGATTGTCCGTCTATGGAAGGAAAAGCGTGGAGAGATCGAACCGGAGGATCTCTCCGATAATCTGTTGGTCCGGCTCGGCAACGCGACCGAAGATCTAAACCGAGCCTGGTACGAGAAGAACACGAGACGTGCCGTCACCGAAGTCCAAACCTGGGTGCGCCATCCGGTAGTGAAATTCCTCGCCGCGACCCTTGACGGCTTCATCGCCGATCTCGACGCCGTCTTCGAGGCGAAATTCATGCTGCCCTGGTCCTTCTCCGAAGAGGCCGCCGCCGCGAAGCATATGGCCCAGCTGCAGCACAACATGTGGGTGTCCAACGCAAAGTCGGCCGCTCTCTCCATCATCACAGGAGGGGGCAAATGGGTCGAGGTCCTCGTTCCCGCTGACGCCCTTTATCAACACTTCCTTCTCACCGCCGAAAAGCGTTTCTGGCGATGCGTCCAGACCGGCGAGCCGCCAAGGCCCTATGGGATCGAGCCGCCTCGCCCGGCGATCGAAGCGGTGAGAGTCGTCGACATGAGCGGCTCCAACGCCTGGGGAGAGTTCGCCGGGATCTTCTGCACCACACGCGCCGCCTTCCTCGAGCACGAGCGGGCGAAGTCCGAACTGAGGACGCTGGTCCCAGAGGACGCTAAGGAAGCCTCCGGCCACGGGGTTCGGGCCAAACGCTCGAAGTCAGGAGCGATCAGCTTCGATTTGATTGGACCTGGAACTATCCGGAGCGACACTCATGCCGCGGTCTAGCGAGACAATCGGGGCGATCGCTTCTGCGCTCGCCAAGGCGCAAAGCCAACTCGCCAATCCGGAGAAGTCGCTGACGGCAACAATCCGGGCGACCAACCCAAGGGAGCGCGACCAAACGTTCCGCTACGCCGCGCTGTCTTCCGGGCTCGACATTGTGCGGAAGGTGCTCGGAGCCCAAGAGATCGCAACCATACAGACGACGGCGATCGATCCCGAGGCGAGGCTGATCCGACTTACCACTACGCTCGCTCACTCGTCCGGCGAGTGGCTGTCGTCGGAATTGCCGGTGTGCGCGCTTTCGTGGCAGACCGCGCGATAGCCAAATGCCCGCCAGTATCAGGATAAGACCGATGGGAAGAATCGTTCCGAAAAGCACGCTGATGGCGCTGATCCAGCCGGAGATCCGCATTCCTAAAAAATTGATCAGAGTAGCCGACCAGAATGTGGCCAGGACGATCGAAAGGACAAAAATTTTGTTTTGCGCCAGTTCAGGCATAAAAATGTAGGAGATCGTCGCTGCGATGAATGAGAGAATAGTCGGATACCAGATGACATTTTCGATCCATTGCAGCCAGATGGCCAAAAATCCAAAGCTCGGGCTGAGCCCTTCCTTGACCCAGGTATAGACGCCTCGATCGGGCCATCCCGTTGCCAGCTCGGCCGAGACGAGCGATACCGGAATGAAGAAGAAGAGCGAGGCGAGAATCAGAAAGAAAATGGTCGCAAGGCCATATTCCGCCATCATGGGAAAATTTTTAATGCTGCAGATCGCGGCGACATTAATAAGCGCGATCATCCAGGCAGTGAGCGGGCGTGATTTCATAGGGAGAATTATACGTGTTCTCTAATAATAAAAGAAATGCTGAACACTTCTTGATAACAAGATTTTTAAGCCGGCTCTTTAGATAATCTGAAGTTCAACTTCAGATTATCTAAAGTTTGTGTTTAATAGACTCTTATCCAAAGTATTGCAACCAAAAACGTTGATGGATGACTAGACAACTCATATGCCCCTGCTCTGTGGTAAAATTGTTAAACACATTTCATATTGTCAAGAGATCGTTCCAGGACGTGGTGAATTTGGGCGACTCTCTTTTGCGGCATCCTTGCGCATGAGGGCCACTGGCCGCAAACCGCACAGCATCTCTATCGTAGCGGCAATTAATCCGATCGATGGTTTCCATCAGCCGCTCTTTTTGCGGGGAGTCTTTTGGCGGCGTCAGCCAATCTGTCTGCCGGGCGGAGCTATCGCAAAAATCGCCGAGCAGCACTCCGGCCCGTTTATATTTCACTCCATTTTGATAAATGCGCAAAAGAGCTTTTTTGGCGAGGCGGATCAGCTCAGGCGTGTAGGCTGCCGGATTCGGCAGCTCGATATGGCATGAGCGCCCGATATAAGGCTCCTTAAAGGGGCTCGACGCAATGAAGACCGACAGAAACCCCGCCAGGCTTTTTTGCCGGCGCAGCTTTTCTCCTGCGATGCTCGCGAAAGAAGCGACGGCCGCTTCCAGATCGGAGAGAGCCGAGAGCGGCTCCTTGAACGATCGCGAACAGACGATCGACTGACGCTTTTCATTAGTGGCTCCGAGAGGCAGGCATGAAATCCCTCTTAGCTCGAGGGCGGTTCGAAGTCCATTTACGCCGAGCAGCTTACGAATTGTCTGGTCATCGCAGCCGGCCAGTTCGGCGGCGGTATAGATCCGCCGGCGTTTCAGCCGCTCTTGAGATGCGGATCCGATTCCCCAGATCTCTTCGACGTCGAGCTTTTCCAAATGCTTTTGGATCTCGGCAGGGGAGGCGAGGAGACAGACGCCGGCGCTATCTTTTTTTGCCGCCTCGTTGGCGGCCTTGGCGAGGGTTTTAGTGGGTCCGATGCCGATCGAGACGGGGATGCCGGTCCATTTTTTGACTTTTTGCCGCATGCGGATGGCATCTTCGCGTAAATCAGCCGCTTCCCCCAGATTAAAAAAGGCTTCGTCGATCGAATAGATTTCCATGTCGGGGGCATAGGATGAGAGCGTCTGCATGACGCGATCTGACATGTCGGCGTATAGAGCAAAATTGGCGGACAGCATGCGGATTTGGTTAGACGCCGCCATCTTCTCATAGAGGTATGCGGGCTCGCCCATTTTGATGCCCAGCTCCTTGGCTTTTTTGGAGCGGGCGATGATGCAGCCGTCGTTATTGGACAAGATGACGAGCGGCTGTTTGGCAAGTTTTGGATTAAAGACCTCTTCGCACGAGGCATAGAAATTGTTGCAGTCGGCCAAGGCGAACATTTTTAGAGAGCCTGATGGATGATATACGTTACGACGCCCCACACCTGGAAGTCCCAATCTTTCTCAATATGGATTGGCGGATAGTTGGGATGTTCGGCCTCGAGGTAGATGTCCTGATTTTTTCGCGCCAGGCGTTTGACGGTAAACTCGCCGTTGATGACGGCGATGATGATGCGGCCGCTCTCCGCTTCAAGCGAGCGGTCGACGATTAAAATGTCTCCCGGACAAATGCCTGCGCCCTTCATCGAATCGCCGTTGACGCGGACGAAAAATGTCGCTGCGGGATGGCGGATCAAATGCTCATTGAGATCGAGTTTTCCTTCGACAAAATCTTCAGCCGGCGAAGGAAATCCTGCTTTGACGGGAGTCAAAAATAGCGGCAGAGGGCGCCGCGTTTCCAAATGAGGGGCCAGGATTGTCAGTTCGCGCATGAATCCGAGTCTCCCAAACCGGAATTATTTTTCCCATTAATATGAGCCAATTGCAAAACTCCACGGCAGAGAAAAATCGATGATTTTGGCGAAGGGCCGCCAAAAGGGCGATTTTTAGCGCCGAAGAGTTTTGCAATTGGCTCATATGATCAGGGATCGTCCTGAAATAGATTTTTCTTTTTTGGCAAATCATCGCCAAAAATCTTTCTCGCCTTTTTCATCGGATCATCCGGCGGGGCGCCTGCAGGCAATTTGACGGCGAAATCCTCACAAAAATTGGCCGCCTCGCGGTCGCGGACATATTCTGTCCCAGGAATCGAGCAGTCATTGGGCTTGCCAGGGGCATAATAGCGGCAGTTTTTGCAAACGTGCTGGTCTGCCGCGCAATGAAGGCATGCGGCCCGAAACGATATCTTGCGCCCGAGATCAATCTCGCGGCCGCATTTCCAGCAGATGTTCACGAGCGTCTCCCGACAGGAGCATGCATGCCTCCTGCTGCAAAATGCGGGGCGGGCCGCTCCATCCTGAAGCCCATATCGGCGCGATGCCCGTCATGGCCAACAGGAGCGTGCATTTCGTTGGGCGCTCTTTGATGCATCATTGGCGAGATGATCCGCCCTCCGGTAGGAGCGCGGGGGCCGGAGTCGATCATCACATCGCGCCTTATTGGCGTATAGAATCCGCCGCCGACGGGCGCGCGCGGCCGGCCGTCCAGAATAATGGCCGGAGGCGGCTCGTGGTCGAGGTCGCGTTGTACTCCGCGGGCGCCCAGTAGACGGTCGGGATGTCCCCGTCCTGTACGGCGCTGTATCCCTTGAACAGCTCGGAGAAGTTTCCGAACCTGGAAAGCGCGAGCATCATCGCCCACCTGTTCTCTGCGCAGTATATGCAGGTGGTGGACCCGAAGTATATGACTACGGGCTTGCCGTTGAGCATGAACACCGGAAGCTGCTTCGGAGTCAGCCCTCCGACCCTGTTCGAAAGAGTGTTGTTAAGCAGCATGTTGCCCGCGATCTGGAAGTAGGAGTTTGGCGCATTGTTCACTCCGGCGAGCTCGGTAGCGTTGAAAGGAGCGTTTATGTCAGTGAGCCTGGCCCCGAACGTCTGTTCCTGCGTTATCACGGGCGCGTTCGAGAGGGAGATTTGAGGAGTGATGAGGGTGCTGTTTATCTTGAAGAACTGTGCGGTGTGCACGGTCGTGGTTGTGGCGCTAGTGGTCACGTTCTTGTAGATCGTAATGGTATGGGGGCTGAGTATCGAATATGCGGACATCGCTATTGCGACAAATACCAGAACCAGAGTCACGTACTGAAGTGTGTTTCCCGCGTGTCTTTCTTTTTCCATAGGAATCTCTCACTATTTATCAGCAGGAATAATTGCCACGCCAACGTATATAAAAGGGTATTGATAAAGCCGATTGGGGATGCGCTTGCAGAGCTGCTTCAAGGTCGAATCAGCCATGGAGGTCCTCCCAACGATGAGCGACTTCGCACTTAAGAGGGGAACCAACATAGTCGAATCGTCTCCGCTTGAGAAGGCAACCAGGGACATATTGGTCTATGAAGCTCCGTATAAAGATCTCGACAGTTTTTATCATCTTCCGATTTCGGTGGGGAGGAACTACAGGACGCTCGATTTTTTCATAGGAAACGCCAGGATAGACGGGAAGTTTCTTGTTTTTGAGACTCATGAGTTCATCACAGACAAGAGGGGGAATGCTAACGAGAAGGAGGTGACGAAACAGGCAAATCTCATGAAAGTATTGGGGCATAGACTATTCACAGTAATCATCACTTCGGATACTGAAGAAGGGATCGAGCGCAAGACAGGCAGGGAATTGAGGGAGCTCTACGATGACGTCTTGCACATAGAGAATACAGTTGACCCTAAAAAAAGCAAGAGGGAGATCAGAAAGGGCCTCAAGAATATCGCAAGGAAGGAAGAGGTCGAATTCTCCCCATTCACTGAAACGGACATGAGGAATTTGTTTACAAAGGACAGGAAGAGCGAGATTGCGGAGATGCAGATTGCGGCAGAACACGCGATTTGGAAAAACAACCATGATTTCCAGGCCAATGCCTATTAGAAATCGATAAAAAGCCAGAGTGGTAATCACTAATATGGTACAGGAGGCCCAGTTGGTGACTGTAGAAAAAAGGGTGACTGCGAACGTCATGGAGTTTGCAGACGCCCACTGTCATCTAAACCTTTTCAAGAACGCGAGGGACACTTTATCCGAGAGCAGGGCGAAAGGCATAGGCACAGTTGTCACTGCGGGAAGCAGCGGGAGGGACAACACAGAGAACCTGGAGCTTGCGGGGATAGACGGAGTGTTCGCGGTGGTCGGGATATCGCCCGATTTCTCATCCGCCGATTCCGCTTTCATCGGAAAGCTCGTCAAGCTCATCAAAGGCAACAAGAAGATAGTGGGGATAGGCGAGATAGGCCTTGACTCCAAGGTCGTCGCCTCCAACCCGTTTGAAGTCCAGATGAAGGTCTTCTCCGAGCAGGTCAGGATCGCCAAGGACATCGGGCTCCCGATAGTCATCCATTCCAGAGGGTATCTGGATGAGGTTGTGAAGGTCCTTGAACAGGAAAGAGTGAGGGGAGCGATGTTCCATTTCTTCGACGGTGACGAGAAGCAGGCAGTAGAGCTCGCAGGGAAAGGCCATTTCATATCGATCCCTCCGGCGGACACGGGAAAGAGAAGGAGGATCATCAAGGAGGTAGGGATCGGGAGCCTCGTTGTCGAAACGGACTCGCCTGTGGTGGGAAGGACGCCCGCGGATGTCATAGGCGTATGCGAAACGATCGCGAAAGTGAAGGGCATAACGCTTGAGGAGGCGGCCGCGACTACAACAGAAAACATAAGAAGACTGTTTTTCATATGACTAACAAGGGCCCGTAGCTCAGCTTGGATAGAGCGATAGCCTTCTAAAACGCTGAAGGCAGCTAAAGGTCGCGGGTTCAAATCCCGCCGGGCCCGTAATCATCCAGGAGAGGCACCAATCGTCTCTCCTCCCGTTAAAAACGGAGTTCGGGATGCAAGGCTTTATAAATGTCTAAAAGCATAAGCTATCAGACCAAAGGAATCAGCTAATTACATAAGGTTGCTTTGTTGAAGGGCCTGGCCCTTGTAAAAATAGAACGCCATCTTAAAGCATAAACGGGAAAAAGTGGTTTCATGAAGGACGATAAAAATCATGACGAGACTATTGCGCAGGTGAAGCAGCAGATAGAACTGCTTCTCAACGACAGCAGCGTTCCCAGGAACGTCAAGGCGGCGCTAGAGGAGGCGAAGAAGGCGCTGATGCAGGACCAGGCAAGCTATTCAGTCAAGTCGTCCACCGCCACCTACAAGATAGACGAGGTAAGCAACGACATAAACCTGCCTCCCTATGCAAGGACGGTCATCTGGAACATACTCAGCCTTCTCGAATCTGTCAAGGACTGACTATTTCTCCCATTTCCATACGACGGTGCATGAGCACTCTGCTAAATCTTTAAATAAGAGAGCAGAGAGAAGCATTCACTAATTGTCGGGGGACAGTAGTTATGCCTAATGACGCCTTGATGGAGCTTGTCAGCAGACTAAGCGGAAAGGTAATGATAAGCTCCGACATCAAGTCGAGCGACATCGAAAAGATGGACATGGAGTCGCTTATAGTCAACATAATAGAGAGCTGCGAGAAGTCGGGGACGAAGATAATAGGGAAGAAGGAGCTGGCGGAGATAGGCTCAAAGACTGCGGAGAGGAAGGAGCCTATGAAGGTGGAGATCATAAGGCCCGTCAGCTTCAAGCCCACCGCGAAGGAGGTTGAGGGGCGCTTCAGGATAAGGGAGGCGAAGATAGAGAGGACTTCCGCGGGGGTCAGCGATTTCGTCGACTATTTCCAGGACAGGTTCAAGAAGCTGCGGGAGATAATCAGGTCCCACGGCTCGAGCGGGACCGTGGGGACGCTCAGCAGCGTCAAGCAGTACATGAACGGGAGGGAGCTCTCTGTCGTAGGTATGGTCTATGACAAGATAACGACGAAGAAGGGCCATGTGCTCGTCACGCTCGAGGACGAGGGGGGCACGGCGAAGGTCCTTTTCATAAAGCCGGAGAGGAGGATCAAGGACAGCGCGAACGAGCTCTTCGACAACTCGACCAAGCTCGTGAAGGACGACATAATCGCGGTCAACGGCAAGGTCTCCGAACCTTTCGTAATAGCCAACAGGCTCCTCTGGCCGGACGTGCCCGTGCACCACATGAACACAAGCGAGGAGGACTTCTCGGTCGCGCTGATATCGGACATACACATAGGGCACAAGCTCTTCATGGAGAAGAACTTCACGAAGTTCCTCGAATGGATGAACGGCAGGGTAGACGTGAGGAAGGACCTGGTCCAGAAGCTGAAGTACCTCGTCATAGGCGGGGACGTCGTCGACGGCATAGGCATCTATCCTGAGCAGGACAAGGAACTCAGCATAGATGACATATACAAGCAGTACTCGGTCTTCTTCAACTTCATGCAGTCGATACCGGAGTACATAGAGGTGTTCATCATGGCAGGCAACCACGACGCGGTGCAGCGCGCGGAGCCGCAGCCGAAGATAGGCATAGGCTTCTCCAAGGAGTTCAAGATGAAGAACGTGCACGTGGTCACGAACCCGTGCTACATGAACCTGGAAGGCGTCAAGATCCTCTCGTACCACGGCGCGTCGCTCGATTCGGTGATAAGGAGCGTCCCGGGATGCAGCTACAACACGCCTACCGACGCGATGAAGGAGATACTGAGGAGGAGGCATCTCTCGCCGATATACGGCGGCAACGTGGTCGTGCCGGGGAAGACGGACCCCCTCGTCATTGATGAGGTTCCTGACATACTGCACATGGGGCACATACACAAGAACGGATATGACGAATACCACGGCACGAAGATCGTCAACAGCGGAACGTGGCAGAGCAGGACCTCTTTCCAGATAAAGCAAGGGCCACATACCCATACCCGCGCTGCTCACGGTGTATGAGATGAAGAGCATGAAGATGAACACTGTCGACTTTGCGAACATGTAGGTGCGGGATTGGAAATAAACGCGTATTTCGAAATGCTCGAGAAGAATCTCGACATCGCCTACAAGGTCGCAGGGGAGGCGAAGTCGAAGGGCTTCGACCCGAAGCCCTATGTGGAGATAAAGGCCGCGCCCGACATAGCGGGAAGGGTTGAGGCGCTCATAGGCGTCCAGGGGCTCGCCGCACTCATCGCAAAGTACCAGGAGGGCAGGCCGAGGAGGGAGATGATCTTCCTGGTGATAAAGGAGATCTGCAACGATGACGCGTTCAAGAGTTACGAGACGATAAAGAGAATAGAGCTTGCTGTGAAGACGGCGCTCGCGATCGAGACGGAGGGAGTGCTGGTGGCCCCTACCGAAGGAATGCAGACGGTCGGCCACTACAGGAACCCCGACGGCTCGGACTACATATCAGTCTCGTACGCCGGACCGATAAGGAGCGCCGGAGGCACATCGGTTGCGCTGTCAGTCGCGTTCGCGGACTACGCGAGGAAATTCTTCAACATAGGCGACTACAAGGCGACGCCGAACGAGATAGAGAGGTATGTGGAGGAGCTCGAGATCTACCACGAGAGGGTCGTCAACCTGCAGTACAAGCCGAGCGCGGACGACGTGCGCATGATAGTCTCGAACTGCCCCGTCTGCATCGAGGGAGTGCCGACGGAGGACCTTGAGATCAGCGTGCATGCGAACATAAACAGGAAGAACTTCGAGTCCAAGGACGTCATGATAACGAACAAGATACGCGGAGGGGTACCGCTGGTCGTCAGCAGCATAGCGCAGAAGGCGAAGGGAGTCTCAAGGGAGGTGAAGAAGGCAGGGCTCAACTGGAGCTGGCTCGACAACCTGATAAAGGTCGACAAGGCCAAGCTGCCGGGGGACGTGAAGGACGAGAAGGCCAAGTTCCTGGAGGAGCTCGTCGCCGGAAGGCCGATACTCGCATATCCGAAGCACTACGGGGGCTTCAGGCTTAGGTACGGAAGGAGCAGGATGACGGGAATAGCGGCAAAGGGCTTCAGCCCGGCGACCATGCTGATAGTTAACGACTTCATAAGCGTCGGGACCCAGCTGAAGGTCGAGCTGCCGGGAAAGGGATGCGTCGCCGCGCCTGTCGACTCGATAGAGGGTCCGTTCGTGAGGCTGAAGTCAGGGGAGACGCTCAGGGTTAACGATGCGGCGACCGCGCTTAGGGTAAGGGGGGACCTTGAGCAGATAATCGCGCTTGGCGACATACTCATAACGTACGGGGATTTCAAGAAGACCAATACGCCCCTGAAGTACAGCAGCTACGTGGAGGAGCTCTGGGACGTGCAGCTCAGGGCCGCGGCCAAGGAGAACGCGCCCAAGGTGGATCATGCCACACTCAGTTTCATGGATGCGTATGCCATTTCGCTGAAACACGGAGTTCCGATACATCCAAGGTTCCTGTTCGAATTCCAGGCGGTCAATGCCAGCGAACTCGAGGTAGTCGCCAAGGATATATTGGCCTGTATCGCTGCTAACGGCTGGAAAACTGCAGCAGACATAAAGGAGATTGAGTTCAAGGGAGGGGCGGCGAACAAGGAATTGAGAAGGACCCTTGAGCTCCTGATGGTCTCCTCCAAGATCAGGGACGGAAGCGTGGTGGTGAGCGGAGATCTGGCGCAGAGCCTTGCCGCCTCGTTGGGCCTCGTACGCGGGGAGGCGGCGGAGATAACCGACGGGAGCGAAGCGATCGCGAAGTACGCGGGCAACTCCGAGACCGCGTTGACGGTAGTGAATACGACAGCACCCTTCAAGATCATGAAGAGGTCCACTTTCATAGGCGCCAGGATAGGCAGGCCCGAGAAGGCAAGGGAGAGGCTGATGAAGCCTGCTCCCAATCTTCTTTTCCCTGTCGGATTCCAGGGGGGCAAGGACAGGAACCTCGCGAACGCCTACATCACCGACTCCAGGAAGTTCGGAAAGCAGAGCATGCGCGTGGAGCTTGCGAAGTACAAGTGCAAGTCATGCGGGCTGAAGATGGATTCGCCGTACTGCTACAACTGCGACAAGCACGCTTACATCGAGCACATATGTCCCAAGTGCGGCAACGTTCAGGAGGAGGGAGCCAAGTGCGTGCAGTGCGGATCCGAGACGACCTCATACGAGGAGCGAGGGGTCGATTTCGAAAGGCTCGTCTCGAACGCGATAATGAAGCTTGGCAACCCGAAGCTCCCGCGGTCAGTGAAGGGGGTCAAGGGGCTGATGAACAGGGACAGGGTGGCGGAGCCCATAGAGAAGGGCATACTGAGGGCCACGTACGGCGTCTTCATATTCAAGGACAGCACCTCGAGGTTCGACGCGACGGACATGCCCATAACCCACTTCTACCCGGAGGAGGTCGGTGTCAGCGTCGAGAAGCTCAGGTCGCTCGGGTACGACAAGGACTACAACGGGAACGAGCTGACAAGCGACGAGCAGCTGATTGAGCTGAGGCACCAGGACGTGATAATGAATAGGAGGGGGGCGGATTATCTGCTGAACGTCACGAGATTCCTAGACCACATGCTGCAGAAGCTCTACGGGATGGAACCCTTCTACAAAGCGGAGAACATCCAGGACCTGGTAGGCCATCTGACCCTCAGCCTTTCTCCGCACACTTCGTGCGCCGTGCTCAACAGAATAATAGGATTCAGCGAGGCAAACGTGGGGTTCGCACACCCATACACGATCGCCGCGAGGAGGAGGAACTGCGACGGGGACGAGGACACGACGATGCTCCTGCTCGACGCACTCATCAACTTCTCGCGAGAGTACCTTCCCACTACGATAGGAGGGACCATGGACGAGCCTCTGCTTCTCACGACAAGGGTGATGCCCAAGGAGATCGATGACGAGGTGCACGCGATGGAGATAGTTGATGAGCTGCCGCTTTCTTTCTATGAGAAGACGTTCGCAGGGGATCCTCCTGCCAACGCGGACGTGGAGCTTGTCGAGAACAGGCTTGGCATGGACTCTGTGTTCCAGGATCTGAAGTTCACACACGGCGCCTCGTGGTCCGCGGTCAAGGACTCGCCAAGGAAGAGCATATACACGGTGCTCAAGACCATGGACGAGAAGATAGAGGCTGAGTTCAAGCTCATGGACATACTCGAGGCTATAGACAAGAGGGACGCCGCCAAAAGGCTGATAATGAGCCACTTCATACCGGACCTGATAGGCAACCTGCACTCCTACTCCAGGCAGAGGTTCAGGTGCGTCTCGTGCAACGCGAAGTACAGGAGGGTTCCCCTCTCAGGGAAGTGCACGAAGGACGGGGGCAGGCTACTGCTCACGATAGCAAAGGGGAGCATAGAGAAGTACCTCATGACCGCGACTAACCTCGCGAACAGGTACGACCTCGACACCTACACCAAGCAGAGGATAGCGCTGATAAAGGAGGAGATAGACAGCCTGTTCGGGAGCATAGAGCTGAATTACGAGGAGAACAGGGGACAGTTCAACCTTGTCAACTTCATGTGACGCAATCTTTCCTCCAATGCAGAAGAGAAGGAGGCAGGTCTTTATAAAGTTCATATAGGATAGTCAGTGGAGAGGCATGAAGTCAGCACACACGCACAACAGATTCGCACGAAAGGCAGTGCGTTCTGATAATGTTGCTTTTGTTTCTTTGAAGTGTCAGTCCGCGATGGAATACCTCATGACCTACGGGTGGGCGATACTCATCATCGCGGTGGTCCTTGGCGCCCTCTACCAGGTCGGCGTCTTCAATTCTTCCTCGTTAACAGTCAGGGCACCTTCTGGAGAGTGCAAGGTTCTCAGGACCACCGCTGCCGTCAACCTGGTCGGGCAGTGCAGCGGGATTCTGCCGAAGTACGTCGCGCAGTTGGCAGGCGGCATATCCGAAGGAGGGCCTGGTTCTTACATAAATTTAGGCACTGCCGTTACGAACATCGCCAATAAGATAACAGTTTCCGGATGGGTTTACACTACAAACTCGCCAGATTTCTATCAATATCTCATCTCGAACGACAGAGACGGCAGCGGAAGCTACAAGGGGTATTCATTGTTCATTGACGGAAATTCCGCGGCATTCCAGATATGGGATCCTTTAAGCGCTTCGCATAGGGCCAGCGGCAGTTCAACATTAAAGTCAAACACTTGGTATTTTCTTACAGGCACGTATGATGGAAGCACAGTTTCCCTGTATGTGAATGGCGCATTCGCGAACAGCGTTGGCTATTCGGGCACCATAGGCGTTCCGGCATCTTACAGCACTACACTAGGGGCTTTAGGCTATAGTCCGCCCAATTACGGTCTGCAAGGAGAACTGGCAAACATACAGGTCTACAACACCTCCCTCGATGCATCGAGTATCGCCACTCTCTATCAGGAGGGAATCGGCGGCGCGCCCGTCAACCCGCAGTACCTTGTTGGATGGTGGCCGCTCAACGGGGACACGAACGACTACAGCGGGAACAATAACAACGGAGCCACGACTGCCATAACATACATATCGCAGTATGGCAAGTGAGTATGAATCGGTTTGGCTTGCCTGAAACGCGAAATCAGGAGACAATGTAGCGGCGGGTTATGTATTCCTTCGCGGCCTCGAGAATGCGTTCTTGGGAGGCGTACTCCGCATCCTTTATCGCCTTGTCTATGGGAACGATGAAATATTTCATGTGCTCGTCAGAAAGGGTTATGTGCCTCATGTCCCGGTGGTTCATGAAAGCGACGAAATAGATAACCTTCTTCTCCACCCTTTCGGTCTCGCCGCTCTTCTCGTTCTTTCTTATGAAGGTGTACTTCTCCTCCTTCCTGAAGTTCGAGTCTATGTGAAGGGGCATCCCGATCTCCTCCCTTATCTCCCTGTTTGCGGCCTGCAGTTCGCTCTCTCCTTTCTCTACGTGCCCCTTGGGGCCTATCTCGACGTAGTACTCGTCGGGCCTGTTCGCCAGGAGCAGGAGGACTTTTATCACATTGCCCCTGATGGCGAACGCTACTGCTCCCGCCGAGGTCTCGCTTCTCGTCTTAACCCTGTACTCTTTTGATTGCTTCTTCAATTATGTCAAGCCCTTTGTTCAGGTTCGCTTCGGAAATGGTCAATGGGGGTATTATCCTTATCGTAGATTTGCCCGCGGGCAGTATGAGCAGTCCGTTCTGGAAGCACAAGTCTAGCGCCTTGTTCCTCTCCTCCGTCGCGTACTCCTTAGTCTTCCTGTCCTTGACCAGCTCCATTCCGATCATCATACCTATGCCGCGAACGTCGCCCACTATCTCATACGAGTCCTTCATCTCGTTCAGGCGCTTCATTATTATCCCGTTCTTGCGCTTCACCTGCGACTGGAGGCTGATTTTGTTCTTCTTGACGTAGTCAAGGGCCGCGTTAGCGCCCGCAACGGCAAGAAGGTTGCCTCCGAAGGTCCCTGCGTGCTCCCCTGCGCGCACGTTACCTAGCGATCTCCTTGAGATGGTTGCGGCGAAGGGAAGGCCAGATCCTAGCGATTTCGACATAGTATAGATGTCCGCCGCGACTCCGAAATTGTCGAGCGCGAGGAACTTTCCGGTGCGCATGTAGCCTGCCTGTATCTCGTCGTCAACCAGGAGTATTCCGTGCTTGTCGGCAAGCTCCCTGAGCGACTTGAAGAATCCCTTCGGGGGCACTATGTATCCGCCCTCGCCCTGTATGGGCTCGAAGAATATTGCTGCGACCTCCTCGGGAGGGACCTCGCTTCCGAGTATGTTCTTCTCTATGAACTCGATGCTCTCCTTCGTGCACTCCTCAGGATTGTCGAAGTGCGCGGGGTTGGTGCAGCGGTAGGGGTTGGGGTAGGGAGCGTGCGAGACTGAGACGAACGGGCCGAGGTGCGCCCTCTGTATCGACCTGCTGCAGGTCAGCGAGAGGGATCCTGTGCTCCTCCCGTGGAAGGCGTTGAAGAATGCGATCAGGTGGTGCCTCTTTGTGAATATCTTCGATAGCTTTATCGCGTCCTCTATCGCCTCTGTGCCGGAGTTCGAGAAGAAAGCCCTGCCGAAGCCCTTAGGGAACATGGTCATCAGGTTCTCCGCGAACCTGACAGGCAGTTCGGAGTAGAAGTCGAGGAAAGCGGCGTGCATCAGCTTGTCCGCCTGGGCCTTTATCGCGTTCCTTATCTGCGCGTTGCCGTTAACCCCCAGGTTGTACACGCCTATGAAGCTTGAGAAGTCGATGAACCTGTTCCCCTCTATGTCTATCGCGAAGTCGCCGTCCGCCCTTTCCGCCACGAACGGGAATGATTCCCTCGTGGATGCGAGCATTATGTTCTTGTCGCGGGCGATGATCCTGTTCGCCTTTGGGCCTATCTTGACGGGCATGCTATCGAGTAACATACCCAAAAAAGGTTATTAGGCTTTGGCTATCCGGAAGCTCTGGCTACTTCAGCTTCGATGCCTCTATCTCAAGGACTCTTGCGACCTGCTCCTTGTTCGATGGGTCGATCTTCTCCGAAAGGAATTCTAGATGCCTAACGTTGCACTTCCTCTCCTTCAGCCTCACGGAGGTCATTATGTTCACAAAATTAGCGTCAATTACCTTAGTAACGACCGCCCTCTTCCCGGCGTCCCTTCCGAACATCTTTACGCAGACTCTTCCTTTTTCTACCAATGCCATGTTTTTCACCTGAATCTATTCTTTCCCTTCTCTATTGAGAGCAGAGCTATTATTTCAACGCTCTCTTCTATCTTAAGCTTGTCGGTGTTTATCTCGATGTCGAAGATGTCGTGGTCCTTCATTATGTCAAAGCCGTAGAGAGACTTCCACCTTGCGGCGTCCGCATCCTCTATGGTCTTCAGGTAATCCTTCGCTTCCTGGAGGGACATCTTCAGGCTCTTTGCCTTTCTTCCCGCCCTTGTCTCAAGGCTCGCGTTGAGCCACACCTTGACGTCGGCGTCCTTTATCATCCAGGGGCCGAGCCATGTCGAGACGACGCAGTCCTGCTTCTTCGCCTCCCTTATCACTTCGGCGTCCAGGTTCTTGTCGAACTCGGTGTCGACGCTCTTCACGAACGCGACAAGGTCCTTGCCATCGCCGCTCACTTCCTTGAACGATTTGCTCAGGTGCCTTATCCCGAGCTTCTTCGCAAGGGATTCGGCTATCGGAGACTTTCCTGAGCCCCCGAGGCCGGCGATGCAGATTATCATTCGAACACTGCTAGTGAGCGATCATCTGGAGTACGAAAGCCTTCTGCCTCATGCCGATGTCGTTGACCTTCATCTCGCCGTTCTCTATCCTGCTGGCGAGCTTTATGACTTCCCCGGTGCAGTTGGCGCACAGAACCCCTCCGAATGTTCGGGAGTTGGTCCTCCTGCTCTTTCCCCTGGCGTTCTTGCCGGTGTTTATTCCGTTAAGCTCGGCGCGGCATATGGCGCAGTGCGGCAGCTTCGCGACCTTCCTTTCGTAGTGTATCACGTGCCTGCCGGCTGGCGTAACTCTGTCGAGCCTTCTGTAGCTCCTTGATCTATGCATGGGTTTAGGCAAATCAGCACCTTTTATGTTTAAGCAGAATTCCGAGGATATGTCAGATAACGTTGTTCCTGCGGTTTGACAGCAATATATTCATTTTTCATACTTATATGCTTTGTGGTAGACGGCGCCAGGTAACCGAAACGGAAGCGTACAATCGTATTTATAGGAGAAAAGCCGAGTTTTAGTCAGTATTTCTTGTTGTGATGGACGATGGAGAGGAAGGAAGCTGCAGCAGTGAAAAGGTCGGGGCCCAACATGCCAGAGGGACTGGCGGCGATGATGGGAAGGCAGGGCTACCACTTCGCGGGCAGGCACTCCGCGACCAAGATCTGCGGCTACGCCTCCAGGAGCCTGAAAGGCGGCGGATCATGCTACAAGAACCAGTTCTACGGGATAAGCAGCTGGCGGTGCGTGCAGGCGACGCCTGCATTGGGATGCAACCTCGCCTGCGCCTTCTGCTGGAGGATAGTCCCGGAGGAGGAGGGCTACAGGTGGAACGAGATCAACGCGCAGGGCGAGTGGGACGACCCGAAGGGGATAGTTGACGGGCTCATAGAGCAGCACAAGAGGATAATCACGGGATACAAGGGCAATGGGAAGACTATCGTGTCCAGGTGGGAGGAATCGAACAGCCCCGCCCACGTGGCGCTCAGCCTTGCGGGGGAGCCCCTTTTCTATCCCAA
The DNA here is from genome assembly GCA_963753785.1 of uncultured Microcaldota archaeon. Taxonomy (GTDB): domain Archaea; phylum Micrarchaeota; class Micrarchaeia; order Micrarchaeales; family CABMGC01; genus JAJYVH01. The sequence goes on along the minus strand of CAVWDL010000008.1, from coordinate 233,212 downwards.
GATGAACGAGCTGCTTGAGGAGTTCCACTCAAGGGGGATGAGCACGTTCTTGGTGACTAACGGCACCATGGTGAGCGCGCTCAAGAAGCTGAAGGTGATGCCCACCCAGCTCTACGTCTCGATACAGGCACCTAACAAGGAGGTCTATGAGAAGACAGTGCGGCCCAAGAACCTGAACTCCACATGGAGCAACGTACTGTCGTTCCTGAAGCTGTTCTCTGAACTGAAGGGGAGGAAGGTCTTCAGGCTGACCCTGGTCAAGGATCTTAACATGACGGATCCCAAGGGCTACGCGGAGCTCGTGAAGATCGGAAAGCCGCAGTACGTCGAAGTGAAGGGTTTTGTCTTCGTTGGGGGATCGAGAAACCCGAAGAGAGGGCTTAGCTACGACCGGATGCCCGGAAGGCAGGAGATACTAGACTTCGCGCAGAAGATCGCGGACGAGTGCGGCTACATCATGACAGACTACCACGAGCAGAGCAAGGTCGCCCTGCTCTGTGCGGACGAGAACGCTGCGGAGAGCAGGAAAATAAAGTTTGATTAGGAATCGGATTTGCGACATATCATTAAATACGAGGGAAAGACAATGAAAAAAGCAAGAGCATAAGTCGAACGGAGGTCTGGCTATGGAAAGAATATTGGATGATGAAGGCACACGCCAAGAGATACATCAAGGATGGAAAATCACAATGAGTTATGTTTTGAACGAGAGCCTGAAGAATTATTTTGATGGCATAGTCGAGGACATGCCTGATGTAGATCCGTTTCCGTCAAAAAGAGTAGCGGTATACTTCCTCGAAAATCTTTTTCGGGAGTCGCATAATGACTACCACGCTATGCTGGAAGCTCTTGGGAAGAAAAGCAAACAGAGCGAATATATCGAGAGCACGCTTCTGGGACCTAAATCTCCATACCGTGGCATTTTGGATCAGGACTTCCTTAAAGAGCTCAATGCAAACATCAGGTCTGAAGCCAGGAAAGAACTGGATTCTGCAGCGCGTCAGGCCAAGAGATAGAAGGGAATAGCCAAGTATTACGGCTCCCTCCACTTTGTCAGCTGCCTCGCGAGCAGGAAGTATACCACCGCCTCTATGACGAGCAGGCACAGCATTGGCCACGACATGGGCTGAAGGCCGAAGACTCCCTGCTCAACCACCGATGCAGGGGTGGTCGGCGAGAGCGCAAGGACCCAGAGTATGTTCGGGGGCAGGTAGGTGTAAGGGTAGTAGGTAGGGGGCAGCACTGTTATCACAAGGGAGAGTATTGACGAAACCGCCCATATGTTGCGCAGGTGCTTGACGAAGCTTGAGAGCAGGAAAGCTATGGACGCGGTAGAGAGTATCACCAGCAGGGCGACGATCAGAGTCATCACCAGGGCGTACGGCGTCAGCAGGCCGTAGAATATGTCGAGCGCGACGAAGAGGATTATGCTCGGTATCGACCAGAATATGCCCCCTATCATCTCCCCGAGCATGTAGTCCATGGCGGACGTCCGAGTGGTGACGATCAGGTCCTGGTACATGTCCTCGAGCTTGAAGAATGCGATCTCGCCTGCGGCAGAGAGTCCGTTCGAGGCGGCTATCGAGACTATTCCCCCGACTAGCGCGTACGACAGAAGCATCCCGTGCGAGAACACTCCCACTATGAATAGCAGCGAGAGAGGGAAACCGAGGTTCGCGATGATGTAGGGATACTGTATCTTTATCGAGTTCCCTCCCGTATACCACGCGTGGGCGATTATGTACCTAAGATTCAAGATTGACACCTTTCTTTATGAAAAGATCGTCGAGCGCGACGGGCTTTATTATGTCGTTTTCCATCACGAACTCGGCAGCCTTTGACTTCTTCACGTACGAGACCCACAGGTTGCCCACCTTGTAGGAGTCTCCCTTCCTCTTCTTGGCGCTCTCTATCCTGACGAGTCCCGCGAATTGTCTGAGCAGGTCCTTCACATTGCCCTGGGCAAGTATCCTGCCCTTGTCCATCATCAGCACGTCGTCGGAGAGCGCCTGGGCCTCCTCCATGTAGTGGGTGGTGAGTATCACCTGCCCTTTCAACGCCTTTAGCGCGGACCATATCTCTATTCTCGAGAAGGGGTCGAGGCCCGTGGTCGGCTCGTCAAGGAACACTATCTCCGCGTCTGCGGCGAGCGCCATGGCGACGAATATCTTCCTTTTCATCCCTCCCGAAAGCTCGGATGATGTGACGTTCCTCGCTTCCCAAAGTCCGACTTTCTTGACGGCCGCCTCTGTCGCCAGTTTCGCCTTCCCGGATCCCATCCCCCTCGCCGCCAGGTACAGCCTGACGCATTCCAGAGGTGTGAGATAGTCTATAGGCTTCGCTTCCTGCGGTATGCTTACCGCCATCTCCCTTATCTTCTTCGCATTCCTTATCACGTCGTTGCCGTTTATCCTCGCGACGCCGGAGGTCGGCATGAGCTGGGTGGAGAGGATCCTCAGAAGGGTGGTCTTCCCCGCGCCGTTCCTCCCTATTATGGAGGTTATTTTCTTGTCAAGGGCGAAGCTGACCCCGTTTAGGGCAAGAGTCTTCTTGCCGTAACGCTTCGTCAGGGACTTTACTTCTATCATCTGATCAAGGATAGTTAGCTCTCGCAAATGATTTAAATCTCTGGAATCTGGCCCGCTGAGATTCAGGCTCCCTGTGGCGGCACGGACGCCTCCTGCTTCTTGGCGCCCAGCTTGATCTTGTCGTAGAGCATGAAACTCATCGACAGCACAAGGCCGAGCACGAAAGAGACGGCTATGAAGTAGGTCTTGTAGTTCACATTCATCGAGAGGACGGTGACGTTGGGATTGGTGGAGAACACCGCCGGGAACACGAGGTAGAAGATCACAAGGAAGATGGGGAGTATGACGAACATCGGCTTCATCTGGGACCTCATGCTCTCGGAGAGCAGGCCGGTGACCTCCTTCTGCTTCTTCGCGAGCTGCTCCTGGCTTGCCTTCGCCTTGACCATCTCGTTGAGCTCGGTCGTCTTCTTCTTTATCTCCTGCTGTATCTCGAATGTGCGCTTCGGGTTCGTGAGCTTCCTCTGCGTTGTGACAGAGAATCCGACATAGGCTACCGCCAATATCGTAATCTCTATTGCCAACAACATTCCTTAGCCTCCGATTCCCAGCGCCTTCAGCATGCTGGCGACGTTCTCGTCGGGAGTCGTCTCCAGCTTGTCGCAGGTGACCGTCTTGAGTATGCCCTTCCCCTTGTAGTACTCGACCAGCGGCATCGTGACCCTCTCGTAGGTCGCGAACCTCTCCTTTATGGCCTCCTCCTTGTCATCGTCCCTCTGGTAGACCTCGCCTCCGCACTTGTCGCAGACGCCTTCCTTCTTGGGATTCAGGTTGACGAGGTTGTAGACCTCCCCGCAGTTCCTGCAGACCCTCCTGTTTGTGAGCCTGCTCAGCAGGAGCCACACCGGCACGTTGAGCAGCACGGCGGCGTCTACCTTGTACTTGGTCTCGAGCTCGTGCGCCTGGGTGATGTTCCTAGGGTAGCCGTCGAGGATGAAGCCGTTCTTGGCGTCGTCCTTGCTCAGCCTGTCCTCAAGGAGCTTGTTGACCACAGCATCAGGGACAAGTCCTCCGCTGTTCATGATTGGCGCGGCGTTCTTCCCTATTTCCGTGGCCCTCTTCACCTCGTCCCTCAGCATGTCTCCAGTGGAGATGTGTGGTATTCCTCCGAGCTTTGCGCCGACTCTTGACGCTATCGTTCCTTTTCCCGAACCCTGTGGACCAAATAGTATGAGTATCATTTTGACACCATCAGTTGACTTTCTCAGTTAGAGCTAATAATACTGTCGCTCGGAGCGCTACCGCTCCGAGCGGAGGGAGGACTATTCCTCCCCTCCCATTCCAGGCATGCCGCCCGGCATGCCTCCGCCGCCTCCCATAGGGGGCCTCGATCCCTTGGAGCTTATCATGTCGTCAATCCTCAGTATCTGCACGCTCGCCTCTGTGGCGCTCGATATCGCCTGCAGCTTTATCTTGACGGGCTCTATGACTCCGATCTTCGCCATGTCGCCTATGACTCCCTTGTGCACGTCGACGCCAGAGGTCCTGCCTTCCCTGTTCTTCATCTTGCTCCTCAGCTGGACTATGGTGTCTATCGCGTCCATCCCGGCGCTGTCCGCCAGCGTCTTCGGTATGGCCTCGAGAGAGTCGCTGAACGCCTGTATGGCGAGCTGCTCCCTTCCGCCAACGTTGCTTGCGAAGTCCCTAAGGCCCTTCGCCACGTATTCCTCTGCGCTTCCGCCTCCGTAGACGTACTTGCCGATCTCGATGGCGCTCGTGAGGGCTCCTATCTCGTCGGTGAGAGCGCGCTCGGTCTCGTCAACGACCTGCTTCGTGCCTCCCCTTACGAATATGGTGACGCTCTTCGGATCCTTGCACTTCTCGACGAAGACCATCTGCTCTCCAGAGATCTTCCTCTCTTCGACGTTTCCGGCGAAGCCGAGGTCGGTCGATCCGAGGTCGTCGAGGCTCGTGACCAGCTTTGCGCCGGTCGCCTTTGCGAGCTTCTCCATGTCGCTCTTCTTGACTCTCCTTACCGCCATTATGCCTGCCTTGGCGAGGTAGTGCTGCGCGACGTCGTCTATGCCCTTCTGCACGAAGATCACGTTCGCGCCGCTCTTTGCGGCCTTGTCGACCATGGTCTTGAGCATCTTCTCCTCCTGCTGCAGGAATGACTGCATCTGCTCGGGGGAGGTTATCTCTATCCTAGCGTCGGTCTCAGTCTTCTCTATCTCAAGGGCGATGTCCAGGAGCGCTATCTTCGCGTTCTTTATCGCCTTCGGCATTCCGGAGTGGGCGATCTCCTTGTCCACGAGCACGCCGTTTATGTACTGCGTCTCCTCGACGGATCCTCCCTCCTTCTTCTCCAGCTTTATGAAGTCCTTGTCTATCGTTATCTTGTCTCCCTTCTTCTCCGCGACCTGCTTTATCGCCTGTATGGCGAGCTTGGAGAGGTACTTCCTGGTGCTGTCGTTGCCTATGTTCTTCGATCCCACCGAGACCATCGCAATCTTCTCCAGCTTGTCCTCGTCGTCCAGAGTTATAGGGTCGGACGCCTCTATGAAAAGCGCGTGCGCCTTCTCGGACGCCATCTCGTATCCCCTGATGATGGTGTTGGGGTTTATTCCCTTCTCGATGAGGTCTCCTGCATTCTTCAGGAGCTCCCCTGCGATTATGACCGCGGTCGTCGTCCCGTCTCCCACTTCCTTGTCCTGGCTCTTCGCAATGGAGACCATGAGCTTGGCGATCGGGTGCTCGACGTTCATCTCCTCGAGTATCGAGGCTCCGTCGTTGGTTATCACGATGTCCCCCAGCTCGCTCACGAGCATCTTGTCCATTCCCTTGGGTCCAAGGGTGCTCCTTATGATGCTAGATACGGCATAGCCCACTGCTATGTTCGTCCTCTGCGCTTCCCTGCCGAGCATGCGCGTAGCGCCCTCCGGCAGAATCATGTACTGTTGTCCTAGTTGATTTTCGGCCACATTTTCACCATTTTAGCATCAATTCCTTCAAAACAGAGTCAGAACTGCATTGTATAATTAATAGGTATATAGTAACAATTACCCAGAGATATATTTAAAGCTTACGGTGAGACTTCGACGTATTTGCGCCGGAAGTGCTTCGAATCTCAGGTTGCCAGCGCTTTCGTTCTTGCAGAGGCCTCGAATTTTTTGTTAATCGCTTCGGGTATCGGGATTTCTAACGCCTTGAAAAGGGGCACGATTTCCTCTGGATTGCGGTTCGAGACGTAATCGAGTATTGGTCGCTGACTCACATACAGCGTTGCTTCCATCCTGACCGGCAGCGTTTTTCCCCCGATGATCAACTGAGTGTGAGGTTCTTTGATCCCATTCCTTATGAATACCCTTCCGACGAAGCGGGAGTTGACGTCAATCATATGGTTGTGAATCTCCTCTTCGTCTTTTACCACCACGATGCTCAGCAGTTCGGTGGGAGAGTGGCACGAAGTCTCAGTACGCAGCGCTTTCGCAGGTACGTATTCCACTATCGCCGCCTCGGCGGCCTTGTCGATCGTCCAGTCTGTGCGATGGTCTGGATTCAGTGCGAAACCCCCCAATTCGAAGATGCTTTTTGTGAATGAGATGCGTTCGTGGTCCACCATCTTTGGCTCTAAATTGGAAAGCGGATTCAGTCTGCCAAGGACCAACGTCGTATTGAAATATGATTCGTAAGACTGAGCGTTAGAGGATTTATTCTTCGTGGCACCCATGTTTATCACGGCAAGCCCCAGCTCTCCAGGCCTCGCTAGCGCCTTGATCTTCTCCAGAAACTCAGGAAGCACGTCGGACTCGGCAAGCACATCAGACGACACATAATCCCCGTAGTCTCCTCTCGGGCTTTGTATTTATTACTTCTCTACAGGTTCGTTCGCTGCGGAGAGTCAGCCGGGCATCGTGAAGTTGTTCACGACCCACGACGGCTTCGCGGTGACGTTGGGCAGAGGGCCAGTGTAGTTGTTGACCTCGTATATCACGACAGGGGACGTGCCGTTCACGTAGTTTATGCCCATGAAGTTGGCGGGGAACACAGGCGTGAACCCTGGCAGCTTCCCGAGGTAGAACGCCCTGTAGTAGTTCGAGTCGTAGAACTTGGTTGGCGCGTTGGTGACCGTGTCGTTCGGCCCGTTGGGCAAATAGAGCGCCATAAAGTTGGCGAACGTCTGGCCGCTCACCTGCGCCTCGCCAGCGAAGAACTGGCTGGTCGCGACGAGGAGTATGTTCGTCTTGTTCCCGTTGCTGTCGAGCACGTGTATCGAGCCGCTGTTGTTGCTGTTGTTGAGCGGAATGCAGTAGGTGTGGTTCGTGAAGCCGTTGCCTGCGATCATGTACGCCTTAAGGGCGGTTGCCGTCTTGTTGGAGAGCAGGCAGTAGTTGTTTATGTCGCTCGAGTTGGTCGGGACGAGCAGGTATGCTGGAACATGGTCGAGCTCGCACTGCGAAGTGCCGAGCACGTACGGCGAGCTCGTGCCGTTCGCCGCGCTTATCGCGTAGGCCCTGCTGGTCTGGTTGGTGTCTACGCAAGCCAGGAAGTTGAGCGCCTGCCACTTCTGTGTGAGCTGGTCGTCGAATATCACGTACTTGGATGCGACAACGTTGTCCATGTAGCTCGTGAGGTTGGCGGGTCCGAAGCCGTCCTTCTCTCCGAGGACGTACCTTGCGGCCGTCATGTAGTCGAGCTTTGCGAGCGAGTTGTCTCCCCTGAGGACGGCGTTGCTGTTGCCGAACCAGTTTATCCAGTCGCCGTAGTCCCACCATGAGAGGACCCTAGGTGCGAAAGGCCCCACGTTCTGCTTCATCCACGCGGTCGCCTGCAGCCAGGAGTTCGGGACCACGTTGCAGAACAGCGAGTATGCCAGCGAGTTGCCCTGGGAATTTATGGTCGCGCAGCTCTGGCCGACTCCCTGGAACAGGGCGATGAAAGGAACGAACTCGAATAGCACTATGAACACTCCGAAGCCCAGGAGCAGCGTCTTTGACATCCCCTTGGAGTCCTTCGCCATAAGCATCAGCTCCCCGAGTATCATGCAGAAAGCGAGGATGTAGCCCACGCCGAAGTGGGGCAGGTACTTTATCTCTATCATGGCGGCGATCGCCAGGGGCCACACCGCGGCGAGCGCGAGGATGCTTGCCTTAGAATCCCTCTTGTATATCGCGAGGAGCGCAAGGCCGGTGAACAGTATCAGGACAAGCCAGACTATGGCGTCAACGCCGAAGATGCTCTCCCCTATGGGCCCGAAGCCCGAGGAGCCGAAGTCGAAGTTGAACCCGGTCGGGGCGTACTCCTGCACTGTCATGAACAGCGATATCGAAGGCGTGGTGAAGTGGGAGCTGAGAGCGAGATATCCCCTCACGGAACTTCCGACGGAGGTGAAAAGCAGCAATATTATGCTGAGGATGCCTATGGCGGCAAGCCATGCGATGTAGAGCTCCAGGTTCGCCTTCGCAGCGAGCTTGTACTTGACGGTCAGCTTCGGGCCGTAGTCGAGCAGCGCGACGAGCGCGAGCGAGAGCAGAGGGAACGCGATTATGACAGGTATGCCCAGAACCCCAGGTATCTTGTCGGTGAGCACGGTGTTGTAGGGGTTGAATATTATGTAGAAGATTACGATGATCCCGATCACTATCCCGTTCATCCGGTAGAAGTCGATCAGGTCCTTCGTGTCCTTCTTCCTGAAGACGTCTATCACGCCCTGGAGGGCTATGTAGATGGCGAATACTCCCGCTATGACGGTGTAGTAGTGGGCTCCCAGGAACGATGCCGCGAAGGCTATTCCTGCCAGGATCGCGAACCTTGGCTCCTTCATGTTCTGAGCGGCCAGCAGGTATGCGGCGTAGAAGAAGAACATGGCGAAGATTCCCCACGGCTCTACCAGCTGCTCGCCGGCTATGAACGTGGTCAGCAGCGCGGGCATCGCGGTCGCGATTGCCGCGCCTATTATGGCGGGTATCTCCCCGTAGATGTGGTAGAGGAACATGAAGACCATGAACACCAGGAGCGCGGCGACTATCGCGGGATAGAAGCTGCTCACATCGCTCATTAGGGTCAGGCTTATCTGGTTCGCGGGAGGGCTGGAGATGTCATACCAGTACGCCTCTAGATATGGGACTATCGGCTCTATCCTGTGAGGCGTCCCGCCTATGACGGTCGGCCATGCGGACTTGTCGTATAGCCACTGGTATCCATGGATGACGAGGAACTCGGTGCTCTGCATGTCGAAGTATGGGTCGAACTCGAAGAACTTGGGCGCTATGCCTATGCTCATCATCCTCGTCCCGAAAGTGAACAGCATTAGGACAAGCAGCGCGATCCAGATCAGCTGGACTTCGTTCTTCTTCGCCGGCTTGCCCTGCAGAAGCATCCTCTCCTCGCGCTCGTGCGATTCTATGAGCCTCCTCTCCTCGCTAAGGTGCATCTCCTTGAGCCTTGCGACCGCTTCGGGCGAGACGTCCTTGAGGTTCCTGAACTCCTCAGCGTGCTTCCTCTCAAGCTCTTCCTCCTCCCTCTCGTGCTGCTTGACTACTCGAATATCCATGTTGAGGGTGGCGAGCTTCCTCCTTAGGTCGCTGAGCCTCTCCTTGTAGGTGCTCTGCATCGCGGACTCCATCTGCCTGTTGGTCATGCCCTTTGCGAAGCTCAGGTCTATCGCTCCCTGCTGGACGCAAAGGATTACGCCTATTATTGTGAGCAGGATCACGTTGGCTGTGTATAGCGCCGCCGAGAATGAGAAGAAGTGTATGTAATCCATCAGGTAAGACTCGACCCACGTCAGGGTCGGAGGGAAGATGAGACCGAAGATGAAGCCTATGGTCGTTATCTCGAACATGTTGAGCTTCGTCTTCTTAAGAAGCGCGAACGCTAGGAAGAATCCCGGAACTAGTATCGATAGAAAAGCGATTATCGCGGTTCCTATGAGTGACATCAAAACACAAACCAAAAGTTGAACTGTGCCTCCAGAACGTAACCCCAAACTTTCGCTAAAGATAGCACACATAAAGTATATAAGGAGTTGGGAATCGGCAGCCCCGAAGTTAAGTATAAATACTTTTGAGAGGACAAGAGCATGAACGGTTTCTATGCGCAAGAAGGTGGCAGTCATAGGCGCCGGAACCTCCGGCCTGATAGCGGCCAGGGACCTGGCATCTTATGGCGTCGAGTGTCGTGTCTACGAGCAGAAGGAGAGGCTCGGCTATCCGCAGAAGGCGAGCGGCATAATATCGATAAGCGGCCTGGAGGGGCTAGGGGTGCATTACTCCAAGGCGGTGACGAACACGCTCTACGGCGCGAACATACACGCCGGAAGCGCCACCATGCGCATAGTCTCGAAGAAGCCGCAGGCCCACGTCCTGGACAGGGTGAAGCTCAACGAGATATGCTATGACGAGAGCTTGAAAAGGGGCGCGGAGGTCAGGACGGGAGTCAGGGTGGATTCGGGAATGCTAGGCGAGCTCCACAAGGGCAATGTGATAGTCGGGGCGGACGGTCCTCTCTCCCTCGTCGCGAAGCACTTCTCCATGGGAGCGATAGAGAACTACATACTCACATACAAGGCGGACTTCCAGGTGAATGTCGATAACCGCAGGATGGTCGACCTGTTCTTCGACAACAGGATCGCGCCCGGGTTCTTCGCCTGGCTCTGCCCGAACTCCGACGAGGTCATGGAAGTGGGCATAGGAGTGGACTCGAAGTACGGCAACAGCAAGAACGCTTTCGACAAGTTCCTCAGGCTCGAGAAGGTCTCGCACATCCTGGAGGAAGCCAAGATGCTGGACGGCTACGCGAGCATAATACCCATGCGGACAACCAGGAAGGTCGTCGATGACAAACAGGAGGCGCTACTCATAGGCGATGCGGCAGGACAGGTCAAGCCCACCACGGGCGGCGGCGTCGTCTTCGGCGGTAACGCGGCGATGATAGCGGCGCAGGTGATAAGGGACCACGTGCAGGAAGGGAGGAGCCTGAACAGGTATGGCCAGCTCTTCAGGAAGAATTTCGGGAAGGAGATGGTGCTCCACAGGATGATAAGCAAGGTCTACGCGAGCCTTGACGTGAGGAGCATAGAGCGGCTGATAAACATATCGAAGACGTTCGGGCTCGAGAGCTTCTTCTCGGAGCACGGGGACATGGACAGGCCGAGCGTGATGCTCAAGAGGTTCATCTTCAGGGGATTCGCGAAGTGACAATGGACGCTAGTTCCATATGCCAGTCGAGGCGGCGATGGTGCCGTTGTAGGGCGCATCACCCACGGTCAATAGCACGGGAGGAACGCCTCCTCCGCACGGGCCGTCGATGTCGAGCCAGTAGGTGTTGCTTGACGCGGCGGAGCTTGCGGTTATCTCCACGGCGAAATTGACGGTCTCGTTGGATATGAGGCTGAAGTTCTCGGGGATTGCCTGCACGCTAACTCCGTATGCGGAAGCGTTGAAGACGCTGCTTGCCGCCCCCGAGACTGCGGCCGAGGTCGCATTCTTCACGGATCCCGAAGTGAAGTTACCGCTTGGCGGAGGGACGGAGGAAGAGATGTTAGGGGGAAGAATCATTCCGGCACCCGTGCTGCCGCCGATTGCGCCTGCTGCCTGCGGAACTGGAGGCGTCCCCTGGTTCAGCGACGTCAGGAACGCGGTGTGCGACCTCACAGGGGATGAGTTCTGCGCTAGTGAATTGTCGAGGACGTTGTTCACCCTTTCGGTAACGTAGAGGCTTCCGGCGCCGCCCTTGCTTATCACATAATCCGCAACCGTCCCACCGCTATAGTTGATATAATAAAGGGAAACGCCGGCGTGGCTTCCTATGCTCCCGTTGAGTTCGTAGAATAACATAGGGCATGCGGCATGCTGAAAGCGCGTGACCATCGAGGGAGCCGTGACTATAGATTTGTTCGTGGCTCCCGCCTGCGTGCCGATGGAAGTTCCGGAGAGGTAAAACTCGATGACGACCAGCATCACAACGCCGACTGCCATAAGGTACTTTACGTAGGTGGAGACCACCTGGCCTCCCGCTTCCTTCAGCCTGTAGTACTTCAGTTTCCTGAAATGCTCGTTCTCCACCCGCTCTATGGCGCCGGTCCTCTGGAGCTCCTCGATGTGCTGGCTGACGGTTGCGTTTGAAAGGTTTAGGGCCTCGCTGAGCCCGCTGAGGGTCATCTCCCTCTTCTTGAGCAGGCCCAGTATTTTCCTTTTGGTTTCCAGCGTCTTGCTCATTTGGTCAGGATAGGATTGGGCAGATACCTATAAAGCAGTTTTCAGAAGGTTAGGTTTTTGTTAGGTTTTGACGCATAGAGACGGGCAAACCCGTCCGCGTAGCTTACGCGGATGACTTTCAATTGGGCCTATTTTCCGTCCTCCTGTTTCGTGTCCTTCTTCTCCATCAGCTTCTTGCCCAGGGCCTCCCTGGACTTCATCTGCTCGACTATCTTGTCGTAGTCTTCCTTCTTCAGCACCCTGTTGAGGATGTAGTTGCTGTAATCAAGGGAGACCTGGGCGACGTTGAGCAGCAGCCCCTGCAGCTCGTTCGGCTTGAGGACGTACTCCCTCGCCGGCTTGAGCACCTCGAGCCCCGCGGGTGTGAAGTTGAACATCACGTTGGTGACGCTCCAGAGATCCTTGAAGAGGACGGTGACGGTGGCGCTGGTCGAGAAGGTGTCCTTGAGCTTGATGGGCTCGTCTATCGCGCCGAAGCAGTATATCACTCCGGGGCTCTTCATCAGCCTGTTGTTAATCAGGTCGACCATCAGCGGCTGGAGCTCCTCCTGCTTCGCGCTCTCCATGTCGAAGTACAGCTTCACGAGCAGGCCGCCCTTCTCCAGGGCCTTCTGCGTGACCTCCTCGACTTCCTTGTTCGTCACTCTTGCACCTTAAGCTTCCTTATTGCCTCCTCTAGGCTAATTAATTCTTCGACTCCCGTCTCCATGTTCCTGAGGTTGACCTTCTCCGCTTCCCTCTCCTTGTCACCGACTATGAGCACATGCCTTATCCTCAGGGAGCCTGCGTACTCCATCTGCTTCGAGAGGTTCCTGATGGTCGAGTTGAGGTCGACGTACACCCCGTTGCCCCTGAGCATGTTCGCAAGGTTTATCGCGTAGCCCCGATTCTGCTGGCCTATGAAGGCGATGAATGCCTTGGCGTAGGTCTTGTCCCCGTTCTTGGGCGCGATCACGTCGAAGATCCTGCTTATCCCAAGGGATGAACCGACCGCGGGCACGCTCCTCTTCGAGAGCACCTCTATGAGGTTGTCATATCTCCCTCCGCTGCCTATGCTCGGCAGCCTCTTGCCGTCCTCCTCGATAACGAATTCCCAGACGAATCCTGTGTAATAGTTCAGGCCTCTCGCCAATGCGAGGTCGACAGTGATCCTGCCGTTGAGACGGTACTCCTTCAGAAGAGAGAGAAGGTCAGTCATCTTGTCCACCTCCGCCTTCGAATCGGTCACGTTCGCACTAACCATCTGAAGCTTCGCCTCGTTGCTGCTCTCCTGCTTGACGAAATGCAGCAGCTCCTCGCCCACCCTCTTGTCTATCCCCGCTGCGGCGAACTGCTTGATTATCTCCTCCCCGCTCAGCTTCTGCAGCTTGTCGAGTATGCGCAGAGCCTGGGTGGTCTTCTCCGGAGGCACCTTGAAGTATCCGAGTATCTTCTGCAGGAGCTGCCTGCTGTTAAGCAGGACCACATAGTTCATTATCCCGAGCTGCTCGAGCGCGATCGATGCGGCGGCGATGACCTCGGCGTCCGCGTCTATCTCCTTCGTGCCCACTATGTCGATGTCAGCCTGGATCGCCTCCCTGTAGCGCATCTTCTGCGGCTCCTCCTTCCTCCACATGTTCCCTATCTGGTACCTCTTGAAGGGGAGGGAGAGGTCCCTGTTCGAAGCGACGTATCTCGCGAGTGGAACTGTGAAGTCGTACCTGAGCCCGGATTCCTCGCCCTCTAACTCGAAGAGCTCCTTCGCCGACTCCTCGCCGTAAACCTTCGCGTTGAGGACGCTCTTCATCTCGAATGCGGGCGTCTGTATCGGATAGAATCCGAACCTTTTGTAAACCTCCTCTATGACGCCGGTTATGCGGTTTATTGATATTGCCTCGGCGGGCGAGTAGTCCCTGACTCCTCTAGGAATTGGCACGGCCATTTTCACACTTCCTTATGCAGTATACTAGATGCACCAGAATTAATTAAAGTAAGGTATTTGATTCTGCCGCCCTTTAGGGCAGTACGGACATCAGGAGAAGAAAACAGGATCAGAGGTTGCTGTCTATCCACTTCTTCAGGTCGCTCTTCTGTATTGCACCCACTGACATCGCCTTCACCTCGCCCTTCTCGAACATGAGAACGGTGGGTATGCTCATTATGCTGTACTCTGACGCTATTCGCTCGTTGTCGTCCACGTTCAGCTTCATGAACTTGACTTTCTTGTCGTAGTCCTTTGAAACATCCTCTATGGTAGGCGTGAAAAGCCTGCAAGGGCCGCACCAGGATGCCCAGAAGTCTATTATCACCGGCGTCTTTGCCTTTAGCACTTCCTGTTCGAAATTTTTAGAGTCAACGTCTGAAATCACTGCACCACGAAATGCATTGTGTCCGTTATAAATATAAATAGTTTTCTGAATTGCATGTAAAATATGGCAACCGCTTTTAGGAGCAAGGTTATTAAGTTCTGGGTAAAACGCGAGGGCATCGAGGGAGGAAGATGCTCTTAGTCAAGGATTTAAAATGGAATGTGCAATATAAATTCAGTGATGAGGTCTTTTCTGAAACCAAATGATGAAGATCTTGAGTGCTGAAATGGCAACCATACCCAAGCAGGCAGTGAAGGAGATATTCGGGAAGTACTTCGGCCTGCAGCTAACAGACGACGGCGCCGACGCGCTGGCACGAGTGCTGGAGAAGAAGGCGAAGAGCATATCGGAGTACGCGGTAAAGAACGCCAAGAAGGACAAAAGGAACAAGGTCACTAAGAAGGACATCCAGGACTACGTCCTCAAGGTCGACTCCGATGAAGATTAGCGCCTACAGGAGCCCTGACGAGAGGATAAGGACCGGCAGCTACGGCGAGGCAGGCGGATCGTTCTGCATTGCGGAGGGGCTCATCTCCGGAACGCTCGTCACTGAGTTCAAGGCCACTGGGGAGGTCGTGAACCAGGCCTACTCCAAGAAGAAGAAGACGGATTCGGCGCTAGCCGAGTATTTCGGTCCGGACGCCAGCATCGAATTCTTCGACAGATCCTCCTACGAACCGGTGAAGATCATGGCGAGCTGCACCAAGTGCGGGACAGAGACGATAGAGAGGGACCTCGACAGGCGGGATACGAGGACCGTGTCAAAGGTCCCCGTCGTGCCGATATACGTGTGCAGGACGTGCAAGACGAGGTTCTACTCTCTTACGGACGCGTACCTTAAGAGGCTAATCGAGAACAACGTGTCGCTCTTCGATGAGGGGGAGATCAAGGAGCGGGAGAAAAACGAGATGGAGTTCGTGCACGAATTGCATGAGTACATAATAAGAATTTTCGCTTCGAAGAGGATACACAAATTGAATTTTAGGGGTTTAACATGACCATCAACGTATCAGAGCTTTATGGTAAGAAAATGATATCAGGGACGGGCCACTGGATAGGAGAGGTGGGGGAGGTGGTCATAGATCTCGAGAACGGATCGGTTTCTCATCTGCTTTTAGGAAAGCTCGACACGGTAAGGACCAAGGAGGTAATAAGGGAGCTGTTCAAGAACGGCGTCGAGTACAACAGGGTCAAGAAGGTTTCCGAGACCATACTGGTCAGCGGAAACCAATAGACGCCTAATCCGTCGTTACTTCCTTTGCCAGGGAGGATCTCTTTTTTCCGAGAACTCTGTAGCCGCAGTAGGGGCACCTGACGAAATTCTTTTCCAGCGTTTTTATTTCTCTCTTACAATGCAAACATACGTAGGCCATAATTTCACCTTTTCTTAATGTTATCCTTGAGCCACTTCGTGAACTCCTTGTGGAGCCCTGACGAGGTGGTGTCTATTATCCTCACGTTCATCGTGGACTTGTACTCCTCGGGCTCGAACGTGATCACGGGCTGGTACTTCTCCATCCTGGTGAAGTGCACCTCGAGCCAGTGTATCTTGCCGTGCAGGTACTCCTTCACTATGTCGTCGGTCATGGGAAGCGAAGAGAAGCTGAACAGCATTCCGCCGCACCAGTAGAGGGGCATGTTCCCCGAGGGCGTTATCCTCTCGAGCAGCAGGTCCTCCTTGGTCATCTCGACCGCCTCGTGCACGACTAGCTCGGTCGCAGGGGAGAACGTTATTTTTATCACTCTTTCACTTTCTTTATCTGCCCGAGTATCCTGTCAACGGTCCTTCCCGCCTCGGTCTTGAGGGAGTACGCCCCTCCGGCGAAGGTAGCGCCGCAGTGCCTGCACGTCCATATGCCCGTGCTCACCCTCTTCACAGCCGCCTTCCCGCAGACCTCGCAAACGTACCTTGACTTCTTCTCCTTCGATACCGCCGTGTACCTCTTTCTGAGATTTACTCCGTATCTTATGCTCCAGTTAGCCATATCAATCGCCTATTGCTTTTTTCACTATATCTCTTAGTTGCTTCGACTTTTCAAATGTTTCGTCTATCATACGGTGTATCTCGTCCTCCGTCAGGGAGCCCTTCAGGCCTTTCTGCATGGCCCTTATGCAAGTCTCGTCCGTCGCGATAGTCATTCTTGTCGACATCTCGCGCTCCTCGCTCTCCGCGGGGTCGAGCAGTATGCTGCTGCCTATCTTCCCGAATGTGCACGAAGTCGCGATTCCCGAAGTCTTCAGCTTCCCGAGGTTCCCCTCCCTTACCACCTTCGAGTCCTCGTACTTCGGCATCCTTGCGCTTAGAAGCGCGGACGCGGCGCCTAGTGTTGCCGCGTCGAATATGTTGCCGTCGTAGTTGAGGACGTAGATGTCCAGGAAGACGGTCCAGACCTTGTCCTTCTCTATGAAGAGTGCGCCTGTGTCCACGACCTCCGCCGCCCTTATTCCTCTGTCGACCACCCTTGCGAACTCGATCGCATCAGGGGTAGGAGGGCCCGGCTCGAAAGCAGGGGAAGCGATGGGTAGCAGATCCGCCCCCGTTATCAGGGCTCCTTCTTCGGGCTTGTCCGAAAGCGGAGCTCCCACGTCAATCTTGACGCCGACCAGCACCTTCGTGTTTCCTATGTCGACCTGCGCCGACCCTTCCGCGTGGGGAATCTTGTTTATCTGCACGTTTATGTTCCTGTAGTCCAGGAACTTTCTTCCGTCGCCCCTGACTCCCTTGCCAAGAAGCTCGTTTATGTATTCCCTGTCTGAAACCTTAATTTGCATAGCATTCACCTATTTGTACCTCGCTTCGAGCGCATCGCGCTGGATCTTGGTTATCTCGGCGCCCGCGGCGAGCACCATCCCGAGTGCCTTCTCGAACTCGTCCTTCGTGAGGGACCCATCCATCTGCATAAGAAGCACGTCGTTGTTCCTTGGCGATATCGCGACAGGCATGTCGGCGTCGGAGTAGTTGTCCTCCAGCTTGTTCAGGTCGAGAAGAATCTCAGATCCCGCCTTCCCTGCGGACACCGAATAGGGTATGTCCCTCATCGGTATGCCGCTGCTGGCGAGCGCGACCGCCGCGGCGGTTATGCCCGCGGCCCTTGTGCCTCCGTCGCTCTGCAGCACGTCAATGTAAAGGTTTATCTCTGTCCCGGGGAACTTGTCGAGAAGTATTACGTTCTCGAAGACCTCCTTGGTTACCTTCGATATCTCTATCGCCCTCCTGTTGGGGCCCGACCTGCCGTGCTCCTCTAGGGATGAGAAGGGAGCCATCATGTACCTGCACTTGACCACCGCCCTCTCGGGATCCTGGGAGTGCTTGGGCTGCGCCTCCTTCGGCCCGTAGACCGCGGCGATGACCTTGTTGTCCCCCCACTCGAGATACGCGGATCCTTCGGCGTTCTTTATGACGCCGACCTCTATCTTCAGAGGCCTTATCTGGTTGGGCGACCTTCCGTCGTTCCTCTTCCCGTCCTTAATCAAAATAGGTTTGTCCTTCATTTAGATTCCTCTGATAACATCTTGGCTATTCTTTCCGTCAGGCCGCTTATGTGCGCCTCCGCCTGTATCTGCATTATCGCCTTGACCGCGAGCTGCGTGTTCCCTCCCTTGATCCAGATGGTGCCGTTGAGCCCCGGGAGTATCTGGCACTTCGTGGCGGTCTCTATCTGCCTTATCATCGTGTTCGCCTTCCCTATGATCCTAGGTATCTTC
This sequence comes from uncultured Microcaldota archaeon, assembly GCA_963753785.1. Classification (GTDB taxonomy): domain Archaea; phylum Micrarchaeota; class Micrarchaeia; order Micrarchaeales; family CABMGC01; genus JAJYVH01. The sequence continues at coordinate 215,413 of CAVWDL010000008.1, read as the reverse complement.
GATGGCCTCACCGATACGACCTTCCCGCCGAAGAGCTTCCTCTCCCTCCAGAGGATCGTGATTATCTGGTCCGCCTCCCTCCTCACGTCCCTTATCGACGCGGTGACCACGTCGCCTATGTGCATGCTGTCGTCGCCCCTCCTTGCTATTATGAGGCCCCTGAAAGGAGAGCTCATGTTTATCGTGTACACGCTGTTCTTCGCGTTCTCCACCACGCCGACTATGACCTCGTCCGGCTTGGGGTACCAGACGCTCTCTAGCGGGATGAAGTTGCTTGTGGGCTCGTCGAGCAGGCCGATGACGGCCGCGTAAGTCTTCCCGTTCTCGATTATGCCGTTGTCCATCCTGACAGGCTTGTCAGAAATCATGTCTCCTGGTAATATCGTCTTCATGGTCACACACTGATTATTTTTGTAATGGCAGTACCCTTAGTGGCGTTGTTGAGCTTGTCATAGAACTCGCTCTGCAGGCCGGCAGGGAACTCGAGCATCACCGAAAGTGAGCCGTCGTTGAGCCATTTTTCCGACTTCATTCCATACTGCTTAAGCAATCCATAGGACCGGTTCGAGTACATGGCGGGTATCACGACCTCCATCCTGACTGTCGAGAACTTGAGGGGCAGCTTTATGCTGAGCTTCTTCACCACGTCGTCGACCTGTTCGGTCGCGTGCCTGAACGGGTCTATCTGTATCCTGGCCTCCTTCATCGCGTTCTCGATCCTCTGCGCGGGGTGCGGCGCGTTGGTCCTTGGGTCGATCGCGTTGGTGGCTATTATCTGTATGATCTGCCTCTTCTTCTCCTCAAGAAGCCTGGCGCGCTGCTCCGTTGTCAGGGGCACAGTGCCGTTCTTCAGTATTATCGCCGTTATCTTGCCGAGGTCCTCGGTGCTGAAGACCTTCTTCAGCTTGTCCTGGCTCTGCCGATCGCCCTTGTTCGCGTCCTTGAATACGTCCTCGACTTCCAGCACTGAAAGTGGATCCTGTATCTTGCCGGTTATGAAGTCATACGCCTTGTCGGAGTCTACGAAGATCTCGAATGTCTCTCCCGCAGAGGTGTATTTGGCTATGACAGTTTTTGACATATGGATTCACGAACAATCAGAAGTATTTTGCAATCTCCTGCTCGTTGAGTATCGTGAACTCCTTGCTCTCGTCTATATAGCCAATGTCCACGTGCTCGCTGTCGAGCTTGCCCTCGTTGATCTTGTTCAGTATCTTTATACCGAGCTTCAGCGTGTCGTCCGTGCTCATGTTGTCCTTGTACTCCTTCACGAGCATCTCCGTCGCTATCTTCTTCCCGGTGCCTATGGCGTCCGCCTTGTAGCCGAGCAGAGCCGCGTCCGGTCCGACCTCGAAGAGCCTCTTCTCCGTGTCAATCCCCCCGATGAGCAGGGATATTCCATAGGGCCTTACGCCCCCGTAGAAGGTTGCCTGAAGCATGTATTGTGATATGTCCTTCGCTATCGCCTCGACGGACTTGACTTCGTCGTAGATCATCCTGTGGCTCTGGGCAGTGCCCCTCGCCTGGTCGACCACGTGCAGGCCGTCCGCGACTATCCCGCAGTAGGCCGCGCCTATGTGGGCGTCCACCTTGAACACCTTCTGCAGGCTCGAAAGGACCGAGAGCGGCTCGTCCACGTTCTTGTGGGCGACGAATGCGACGCCGCTCCTTGTGACCATCCCTATGGCCGCGCCTCCCCTCCTGACCGCCTCCTTCGCGTATTCCACCTGGAAGAGTCTGCCGTCGGGGTTGAACATCACTCCCCTGTCGTAAGCCTGTATATTAGGATACATCATTTCCACCGATAAATAGGATATGGTAGTGATTGGTCTGCCTATTATTATATACCTTTTGCTGCTTCTTGTTTTAAGAGATTGGTTTTAGGCACTCCGATGGAGACCTGGAACGCCATCGCGATGGAAATCATGAAAGAAGATTTATAAGGATGAAAATAAAGAAATGCTGGGGGCGCTAGTAATGAACGACAAATTCGCGGGACTGTTCAAGGAGAGCAAGATATTTGCCGACCGCGAGGTTCTTTCCCCTCACTACCTGCCCAACCACCTGCTCTTCAGGGACAAGCAGATAGATGACATAATCAAGGCGCTGACGCCTTCGCTCAAGGGCGAGCGCGGAAGGAACCTGTTCGTGTACGGGAAGACAGGAACCGGGAAGACCTCATGCGTGAAGTACGTCATAGACGAGATAAACAAGCTGCCGGTGGTGAAGGCGAAGATATCCTACATAAACTGCAGGGTCTACAACTCGAGGTACAGGGTGCTCAGCAAGATAGTCAGCGACCACCTGCCTTTCGTCGCCAAGAGGGGCTACGGCCTCGTTGAGATCTACGAGAAGGTGATAAGCTGGATAGAGGAGGACGGGAAGGTGCTGATAGTCGTACTTGACGAGATAGACCTGGTGAAGGATCTCGACGACCTCGTATACACGCTCACAAGGGCGAACAGCGATCTGAGATCGGGGGGCGTGACAATAGTAGGGATATCGAACAAGCTCTCGTTCAAGGAATCGCTGGATTCCAGGACGCTTTCGACGCTCTACGAGCACGAGCTCGGATTCAATCCATACAATTCAAACGAGCTCTCGGCCATACTGAAGGACAGGGCGGAGAGGGGATTCAAGAAGGGCGTGATAAGCCAGGAGACTCTCGGCCTTGCGGCGGCGATAGCCGCGAAGGAGAGCGGCGACGCGAGGATGGCGCTCAGGATAATCTCGAGGGCGGGAGAGATCGCCGACGAGGAGGGCAAGAACACCGTTAGCGACGCGGAGGTCAGGGGGGCGCAGAAGGACGCGGAGGAGGACATCGCGTACGAAGTCATATCCACCCTTCCGGAGCACCAGAAGCTCGTGCTGTACGCCGTCGCCATACTCACGCTCCAGGGGAGCAGGTACAAGAAGCTCTCCGACGGCAACGACACATACCTCTTCAGCGGGGAGGTCTATGGAAAGTACACCTCGCTTTCGGGATCCCTCAGCAGGGACCCGAAGAGCAGCAGGTGGTACCGCAAATACATCTCGGACCTCGAGATGCAGGGCCTGATACTCACCTACGAGTCGGGGAAGGGGATAAGGGGGCACACCAAGCTGATAAAGCTGGCGTATCCCGCGGAGAAGATAAAGGAGACGATAGAGAAGAGCCTGTTCATGGACGGCGGGGAAGCCAAGGGAGGCGGCGCGATAGCGCCCGGTTCGACTTGATCTCATGCAGTGCTTCGATCTGGTAGCGATGGACTCCTCCAAGGTGCAGGAGATTGCGCAAAGGCTGGGATACAAGCGGATCTTCTGCCTCGGGAAGGACGTCGAGATAGTGGAGAGCCTGAAGCGCACGGAGGGAGCAAGGAAAAGGATAGTCAGGAGCGACAACTTCGAGGTCCTGGCCAAGTCGCTTCGGCAGAACGAGTTCATAGGCATGCTTCCCGCGAGCGCATCGGTGAGCAAGAAGACCCTTGAGATATTGAAGAACGAGGGGAAGCTGCTTTTCGTCCCCCTCTCGGAGATAGTGAAGGCGGAGGACTCTTCCAGGACGCAGGCGCTGATCAAGGCGAGGAACCTCGTCAGGAGCGCTCTTATGTCCAAGGTCAACATCTGCGTCGTCTCGATGGCGGAGGAGGCGACGTGCCTCATGTCAAACATGCAGATGGAGGAGGTCGGCGTCTTCCTAGGGATGGACCAGGCAAGGGCGAAGGAGGCGGTATGCTTCCTGGGGGGAGTGCTATGATATTCAAGAGGAAGCTGCGCTACGTGCTCGTCGAGGCCAGCGAGGGCATCGACATGAAGGACCCTTACAAGGCTGAGAAGCTCAAGAGGGGAATACAGGCGTTCATGGGCCAGCTCCCCTACTTCAAGGCGAACCCGCAGGTCTCGGCGCAGCTGAGCGACAGGACATTCGTCCTCAGCATGAACAGGGGCTACGAGAGGAACGTGGTCCTCGCGCTCGCCTTCGTCAAGAACATCGACGGAAAGAGGATCGGCTTCTATACGCTGAAGACTTCCGGCACAATCGCGAGCCTGAACGGGCGCAAGGACAGGCGGGCGAGGAAGGCGTGAGAGGCATTGATAAATATGACCTCAGTCCTATATACAGAACATTAGCTGCGTAAGGTCATTTCATGGATCTTGAGACTCTGGAAGAGGACAACAGGAAGCTGCTTGAGCAGTTCGGGGCCAGCAGAGTCGAGGCCCTGAAGGACGTCCCTGACTTCTACACTTTCAACAACAAGCTCATGGTCTCCCACAGGGACTTCGACGCGTACTACGCGAGGCTAAGGAAGGGCGAGAAGAGCGCGATAGTATCCGGCCTGAACCCTAGTTCGACCCTCCACATGGGCCACATACCCGTCTTCGACACGAACCTGTTCTTCCAGCAGAAGCACGGCGTCGAGGTCTTCATACCACTCTCGGACGACGAGAGCTACGTCGCCCTCAAGATAAAGACGCAGGAGGAGGCCCTCAAGTACGCGCTGCAGCTCTCCAGGAGCGTGCTCGCCTACGGGTTCGACGTCAAGAAGACGCACATCATAATCGACCAGATATACACCAGCATCTACAACCTCGCGATAAGGCTCTCGCGCGGCATCACCATGTCCGAGGTGAAGTCGGTCTACAGCTACACGAACGACCAGAACCCGGGGCTGCACTTCTATCCCGCGATACAGTCTGCTCACATAATACTCCCGAACCAGTTCGGAATGAAGAACGTGCTAGTACCGATAGGCCCCGACGAGGACGCGCACCTAAGGATCTGCAGGGACCTCGCGTCCAGGTTCGGCTACGACAAGCCGGCGGTGCTGCACACGAAGTTCATGCCCGGGATGGAGGGAGGTAAGATGTCCAAGTCCAAGGGTAACAGCATACTGCTTCTCGAGGACGCCAAGGAGATAAAGAAGAAGATAATGTCCGCATACAGCGGGGGGAGGGTCAGCATCGAGGAGCACAGAAGGCTCGGAGGCGACCCGGACGTAGACATAGCTTACCTTTACCTCAAGAGCTACTTCCTCAAGGCGGAGGAGGCGAAGCTAATATATGATGATTATAAGAAGGGCAGGCTGCTCAGCGGAGAGCTGAAGAACATGCTCCTCGAGAAGGTCCACTCGAGGACGGAGGAGTTCAAGAGGAAGTACGAGAAGGTCACGGTCAAGGACCTCGAGAAGGTGATAATGAGGAACGAGGACGTCGACCTTGAGAAGCTGATCGATAAGTCGGGAGCGTTCGAAAAGAAGTGAGCTAGCCTTTGCCTATTTCTTCACGAGATCGCAGCTCTGTATGTGCCTCATGAACTCGATGGGATTCTCATAGCTGTTCTTGCATCCCCAGCACGAGTATCTCTTGACAGCGGCTCCTTTCTCGGAGGTCATTGACGCGGCGCTCTTGATCGACGCCAGGCGCTCTTCAACAAGCAGATTCTTGATTTTCATTCGGTCGGACAAAATCCCTTCTCAGGCTCATTATTTATGCCTTATGTCCTTCGCGTCAAGGACGGAGACGGAGCATAGGCTCCTTGTTTGATAGTTTGCGAGATGCGCGGAAGGATGGGATGTTAGGAGTGGGCATCTCAAAAACGAGCCCGCGCACCTCAGCAATGTGAACTGCAGATTCATAGAATCCACAGTACAGTAGGTATGTAATTAAACAACTATATAATCATATGGGAATAAAATACAGATAATTACTAATATTTGTTCAATTAAATAGTCAAATAGTAAGGTTTTGAGATTGGTATGATGCCCGCAAGCAAAGAGACCCGCGAATACGTCGAGAAGGAGCTTCCATACAAGATACTCATGCACGAGTACAGGAATTCGAGATCTTCATTAAGAGAGCTCGGGAAAAGTCTCGGGATATCGTACCACGTCGTACAATCGGTATTGAAGCAGCTGGAGGTCAGGCATCAGATAAAATATACCCTCGAGCTTGACGAGGCCAAGCTCGGTTTCGCGGAGGGAAGGATAATAACGATAAGGTTCGGGATAAAGCCGGGAATAGATTTCATAAAGGAGAGGATAGGCAGGGACATATTCATTCAGGACGCGTACCTCACGGAGGGGGATTTCGATCTTCTCCTGTATGCGGTCGGGCTCTCCCAGGCGGACTTCCAGCGCTGGCAGTGGAACCTGCGGGTGTCGCTGAGCTCGTTCAAGCCGACGCTGAAATTCGCTTCGGTGAGCGGCAAGGTCGTGGGGTTCCTGCCCCTCAGGAACGCGCTCATAAGGGAAAGCGAGGTGCTGTCGACCACGGAGAAGGACATACTCGAGATGCTGAACGACAACTCCAGGGCCAGGCTCAGCGAGATGACGAAAAAGCTGAAGATAAGCCCGAACAGGGTGGTGTACGTGATAAAGAAGCTACAGAAGATGGGAATAATAAAGAGGTTCAGCGCCCTCTCGCAGACTTCGGACAAGAAGACCATAGCCGCGTTCGGCATATCGCTGATGCCCACTTCCGCCCACGTGAACTTGGTCAATCGCTTCGCTTCGGAGCTTCTGAAGGAGGAGCTGCACGAGTCCGCGAACGACTATTGCCTGATAGTGGACTCCAACGGCTACTACGATGCGTTCGACATCTGCCTCTTCGAGAACGGGGAGAGCCTTCTCAAGAAGGGCTCAGAGCTGATACTCAATTCCTTCGCCGAGGAGGAGATAAGGCTGGAGAAGGCGATAATAACGGGGGTGCTGGTGGGACAGCTTCCTCTGCACCTCGAGAACTACTACAAGTACAAGACGCACGATAGCCAGGGCTAGAGGGAGCACGTCTTCTTCAGCAGCTTCTTTCCGATTGAAATCCGGTTGTGGTAATCGTCGCTTATCGTCACCTTTCCGCTGTTGAAAGCCATCACAGGGCATTGGCCGGCGTCAGGGCTTACCACGACCACCGTCCTTCTCTTCGACTGCTGAAATCTCATGTATAGCGAACCTTCTTTTGAATGGATATCGGAACCTTATAAACGTTCATATTATGGGACTTTTGCGCGCCTTTTGCAGATTAGTGTAATTCAGGGGTCCTTTTGCGCAAAATTTATTATATCTTGTCCAACATATGCTAACCGCAACACGGTGTAAGAATGAAAATAAGCGAACTGAAAGCTGGTGCTACTAACGTCGAATTGGAAGGCACGATAACGGAGAAGAGCGACCCGAGAGAGGTCATAACGAAGTACGGCAAGAGGCTGAACGTGGCGGACGCTGTCATAAGCGACGACTCGGGAAGCATTGCCATATCCCTTTGGGAGGACAACATAAACCTGGTCAACGTAGGAGACAAGGTGAAGGTCACTAACGGATACGTTAGCGAATTCAAGGGCAACCCTCAGCTTTCCACAGGCAAGTACGGCAAGATAGAAGTCGTAGGAAAGGGAGAATAGTCCCGTTTCTTTGAGTTTTATCTCACCCAGCCAAGCGAGTATCGATTACTTGCTTGGCTCGGGAAGCGATCTCGCAAGCCTTCTGGCCAACGCCTCGGACTCCTCCTTCTTCAGATGCTTAAGTCCTATTCCTATGCTGTCCCTCAGCACGTAGCTCTCGTACCTCGTGACCCTCCTTCGCATCCCTTCATGGACGATTACGAAGCTGAACGCGGGCGGCCTTCCTTTCTTCACTAGCTTGTCCTTCTTTATCACAAAGAGCACCGCGAACAGGGGTATGCCCTTGAGCGCGTCGATTATCTTCTTCTCAGTCCTGCTGCTTCCGTCCTTGGCGAAGAGTATGAAGTCTATGTCGTCGCATGGCCTCGGGAAGCCGTTCTTCCCGAAATACGAGCCCCTGCCGAGCACTCCGACTATCAGGCCGCCGTCGAGCAGCCTGTCCAGGAGGGGCACAGCGCGTTTGACGTATTCGGGCGCCCTCCTTTTCTCCCTTATGGATTCCGCCTTCTCTAGCCTGAACTCGCGGAGTATCTCATCCTCCCTTGATCCGGGTCCCATGACGCATATGTCTGACTTCAGGAACTCCCTGCCCCACTCGGTGTAGAGGCGCGGCGGAGTGGCCAATAGCAGGGTCTTTCCATGGACGATCCTTGTCTCCTTCGCCTTGCCCGCAAGAATCTCCCCGGTCACGGAGGGAATGTTGCTTCTCATCGCCTCGGCTATGGAGTAGTCAACACTCGCGAACCTGTCTTTGGAGTTCCTGCTTTTGGAACGGTTTTTGTATACCCGCACCATCAGCCGGTCCGCCAGCCTGTCATTCCAGGTTATCCATTTTATCCCATAATGGACGCTGATGTACCGGGGATCTTTAAGCAGGTTCTCAGAAATCGCCATGCCATCGATTGCATACTTGGAAGAAAGAGATAAAAACAATGCAGTGTCCTTCTTAGAAGTCGAGCTTGAAAGAGTCGCCCATCCTCGGCGCGTGGGCCTTGAATCCCTGGGACTTGAGCTCGCCCGCCAGCGAATCCACGTCCTCCTCATCGCCGTGCATGCAGAAGACGACCTCGGGGTTGCTCTTCTTCGCGTATTCCACGAGATCCTTCCTTCCGGCGTGCGCGGAGAAGTCGTAGTACTCCCACGGCGTCTTTATCGCGTACTTCTTGCCGTCGATTATAAGGGGCAGCCCTTCAGTCAGCCTCCTGCCATTAGTGCCTTCGACCTGGTAGCCGGTGAGGAAGATCTTCGAGTGCGGCCCGAGCTTGGTCAGGTAGTTGAGCACGGGGCCGCCGTTGAGCATGCCGGCTGTCGTCAGTATAATGCTGGTTCCCGTGAGCGCGTCGCCTCTGTGGTCCGAGCTCGAGACGGTCGTCGACTTCCTTACCGCCTCGCGCAGTATGTCATCGTTCTTCAGGTAATGGGAATAGTACATCGAGATCTCGGTCGCCTTCCTCGCCATCCCGTCAAGGTAAACATAATCAGTCAGCCTGTTCTTGTGAAGGATCGCAAGCAGCTCCTGCGCCCTTCCCACCGCGAACGTCGGCACCAGGGCGGTCCCGCCAGAGTCTATCACGCTCCTTATGTCCGCGATGAACTTCTTTATCAGCTCGTCCCTGTCAGGGTGGTCCCTCATGGCATAGGTCGACTCGGTTATCAGTATGTCGCTTTTCACTATCTCGGCGCCGCCCTGGAGCAGTTGGGGCTCCAGCTTGAAGTCGCCGGTGTAGACCAGCTTCCTCCCGGTCTTCACGCTCTCTATCTCAGTTATCGCGCTCCCGCAGATATGCCCGGCGTCGTGGAACGTGACTTTGTACTGCTCCAGGTCCATGGGGGATCCGAACTCGTGCGTGGAGAACCTCCCCATGAGGTTCCTCAGCTGGTGCTTTGAGAACTTGGGCGGCTGGTGGTTCTTCGCGCCCACTTTTATCGAATCGTCGATCAGCAGCCTGCTCAGCTCCATGGTGGGTTCTGTGCCGTATGTGGTAGGAAATGCCGCCTTGTAAAGGAATGGGATGTTGCCGCAGTGGTCGAGGTGCGCATGGCTGAGGATGCATGCCGCGATCTTGGGCGCGGGAAGGGGATATTCTGTCTTGTGGTCCAGCTTGACGCCGTAGTCGAGCAGGAGATTCCTCTCCCCCTTGAGTAGCACTCCCGACCTTCCGACTTCGCACGCCCCGCCCAGGAACTGCAGCTCCAAATCAAAACCCCAAGTATAAGGAAGGGATATAAGTCTTAACATTATTAAGTCTAAAGATTAGGATGGCAACAGAGGAGAACGTCAATTTTCTGGATCTGGCATGCGTATTCAAGATAGCACAAGACACGACGCTCGAGAGGTTCGGAAGCACTATAAACTCCAGCGTTTTCGACGCTGCAAACATAACCGGATCGCTCAAGCAGAAGGGTCTCATAGACTTCACGCCGTATTACCCGGGCCCCAACAGCATGGTGCTGACGGATGAGGGGAAGCAGCTGAAGATGGACGCGGAGGCGAAGAGCGCCGCGCCGATAGACAGCCTTGATGAGGAGATACTAAGGCAGATGTCCGGAGGCAAGAGGTTCCCCGTGGAGCTTCAGAACGGCCTGAACATCAGGCCCATGGACCTCGCATTCAGGCTCTACAAGCTATTCAAGCAGAACTTCCTGTCCTACGAGCTCAAGAACGGCAACGTCGAGATAATGCTCACGGAGCAGGGATTCCTCAAGTCGAAGACTCCGATGCTCACCCAGACAGCGACGCCGCAGGCGCTGGCGCCGGGACAGGCAGCACAACCTCAGGGTCCCGGGATGCCTTCGCAGGCGAAGACAGCGACGGGCGCACCCCATGCCCCGGGACAGACGGCGCAGGGAGTGCCCGTTTCGGAGAAAAAGGCCTCTTCAATCAAGAAGCACGAGAGGCTCATCTTCGAGATCATCGGCGCGATCATAATTGTCGTGCTCGCTTACCTGTTCCTTAAAGGAGTTTAGTTGATTCTATGCCTATGCTGGACTACATGCTCGGGAAGAAGGTTCTCGACGGCTACGGAATACGCAGCGTCGATGCCAAGTACGTCAAGAGCGCCGAAGAGGCGGTCAAGTTCGCGGACGGGGACAAGATCGTCCTGAAGGTCATATCGGACAAGGCGGTGCACAAGTCGAAGGAGGGGTTCGTGAAGCTTGGGCTCCAGGAACCGGAGGACATCGCGGCTGCCTACAACGACCTCGAGAAAAAGGGAAGAAGTATGCGCCCTTCAAGGTGCTTGCACAGAAGATGGCGAGCAGCGGGGTCGAGATTATAATCGGGGGCAGCACTGACAAGCAGTTCGGCAAGATGCTGCTCGTGGGGCTCGGAGGCATTTACGTCGAGACGTTCAAGGACGTGCAGCTCAAGCTCTGTCCCGATAACCAAGATGGACGCCATAGACATGCTTGCTGATCTCAAGTCGGGAAAGATCATAACCTACAACGGCGCGGCTGAGAAACAGATCGTGGACCTCCTGATGAAGGTATCGAAGATGCTGGTCGAGAATGAGAAGATAACAGAGCTGGACCTGAACCCGGTAATAGTGAGGGCGGACTCCTACGACGTGGTCGACATAAGGATAATAGAGTGATCTCATGATTGGAAAATTCAACCTGACGCCGATGCTGAAGCCAAAGAGCGTCGCCATAATCGGCGCATCCAGGAACCCCGAGAAGGTAGGCAACATAATACTGCAGAACTACGTCAGCGCGGGATACTCGGGGAAGCTCTACCCCGTCAATCCCAACGCGGACGAGATACTCGGGCTCAAGTGCTACAAGACAATGCAGGAGATAGGTGAGGCGGTCGACCTCGCGGTGATAGCGGTGCCCGCGCCGATGGTCCCGATGGCGCTGGAGGAGTGCGGAAAGTCCAAGGCGAGATCAGTGATAGTCATCAGCGGCGGATTCTCCGAGATAGGGGAGACCGCCCTGCAGGAACAGATAAAGAGCATGGCAAACAAGTACAACATCCCGATGCTCGGCCCGAACTGCCTCGGGGTCGTGGACACGAGGTCAAGGACGGACACGATGTTCCTTCCGTCCTTCAAGATAACCAGGCCGCAGGTGGGCTTTGTGAGCTTCGTCTCGCAGAGCGGCGCTGTCGGCAGCACCGTGCTTGACATAATAGGAGGCGAGGGCTGCGGGCTCTCCAAGTTCATCTCGTACGGGAACGCGGCGCAGCTTGACGAGGTGGACATACTCGAGTATCTCATGAACGATGACGAGACCAAGGTCATCATCCTCTACATAGAGGGCATAAGGCGCGGGAAGGAGTTCGTCGAGCTCGCGAGGAAGATAACGAAGAAGAAGCCGGTCATTGTACTCAAGGCGGGAAGGACGAGCGCGGGCCAGGCGGCCGCGATATCGCACACGGCGTCGCTCGCGGGCAACTATGCCACGCAGGAGGCGATATTCAAGCAGTTCGGATTTACGATAGCCAAGGACCTCAGCGAGCTCGTCTACTACGCGAAGATATTCTCCTCGGAGATAGAGGCTAACGGCAACAGGGTCGCCGTGATAACCAACGGAGGAGGCACTGGGGTCATAACTGCCGACGCCATAGGCTCGTCGGAGTATCCTCAAGATGGCGGAGTACAGCAACCAGACCAAGAAGGTTCTGCGAAAGGCGATGCCTCCTTTGGTGAACATAACCAACCCGCTGGACCTTGCGGGGGACGCCGACTCCAAGAGGTACAGCGACGCCCTCAACGCGGTCTGCAGCGACCCCAACGTCGACATGATAATAGCGATCGTGCTTTTCCAGACTCCCGGAGCGGACTCCACTGTGACGGCGTGCGTCGTGCACCAGAAGGAGACCGTCCCGAAGCCCATCATAGCGATGAGCATGGGGGCGAACTACACGCAGGGCCAGAAGGTGCAGATGGAGGCGGGAGGGGTCCCGACGTATGACTCTCCCGCGGAGGCGATAGCTTCACTGGAAGCGCTCTTCAAGTACTCCGAGTTCAAGAAGAAGACCAAGGGCTGATGCCAGTTCCCGCAACCGAATGAGTTAGTTGAGCGGCTACGATGCCTCTGGGAAGAGCTCCTCTATTACCTTCTTGATCGCCTTGTCCTTGTTTGTGTCGGGGCTGAGTAGCTCGAAGAGCTCGGTCGCGCTTATGCTGAGGTCATACTTGCTGTCCTTCAGCTTGTCGAGGAATAGAGCGAGACCGTAGTCCTTGACGGACATGTTCTCGAGAGATCCCTCCCTCAGCGCGGTGATCTCTTCGGTGGACTCCAGACCCTCGAGGTTCGGCTTCGCTATCTCCACAATCGCCCTCTCGCCGTAGCCCTTCGCCATTCCCAGCAGGTTCAAGTCTATCGTCCTCACTCCTTTGTTCAGCGTGCCCACGATGTCGACTTTCACTATGGGCCGCTCCCCTCCTGCGGAAACAGCCGTGTCTATGCCGCTCCTTATGCTCTCGATGAGGTCAGCCTGGCTCTTCCCACTGGCGTCGATCGTCACTAGCGAGAACTTCCTCGACCGTATCTTGTGGAATGAGTACGTGTTCGTGCCGGTATCGTAGACGTAGAATCCCTTCTCCTCCTGCTCGACGGACTTGAGCTGCGTGAGCACCGTGCTTCCAGGTATCAGGAAAGGCTTCCCGTGAACTTTCTTCTCCACCCTGTTGTGTATGTGGCCGTCTATGTACAGGTCGAATCCCTCAGGCAGCTCCTCCAAGTGTATGAAATCCTCACTTACTGGCGAAATCTCGAATGCAGACTGGTGGAACATGAACACGTTGAAGCAGTCAGCGCATGGCTTCGGACCCTGCCTTTTAATCTCCTCGAGGAATTTGTCGTCAGCTACGCCCCCTATGCCGTAGACCACCACCTTCTCATTTCCCTTTTCTACAGTTATCCTTCCGTCGGTGGCGTCTATGAGCAGGCCGGCCAGGCCGAGAAGAGTGACTGCATTCTCAGATCCCTGCACCCTGCTGTCATGGTTCCCGGGAATTGCAATCAACGGCACGTCAGTGTACTGCTTGTTCGCGGATTCGACGCTGGTGACCTTTGCAGACCACTCCCTCAGTGAGAGATTCCTGAATAGGTTTATCGCTTCTGCGAGCACGTCGGGCTTTGGCGCCCTCCCGTCGAAAAGGTCGCCGGGTATGAGAAGAACGTCCGCTGCCTTTGACGCAGCATCGAGTGCCTCCTCCGCCTGCCTGTACGCATCCTCGCGGAACCTCTCGTAGCCCAAGTGAAAATCAGAGAGGATGGCAAGCTTCATGTGCTCACAAAATCAATTCGGAGTTTGAAGTATATAACTCTGTGCTGCTGGATTGGATGTTTTTACTTGTGCATCGCTGATGCGATCTTCTCCTTTATTCTTCGGATTGCCTCCTCTCCGGCTTCCTGTGCGGCTTCTCTCTTGGAGCCGTACGCCCCCGCAGCGCAGGGGTGGCCTCCGCCGTTGCCCCCAACCATGGGGCCTATGTCGTGCATCAGCATCCCCAGGTTTATCGAAAGCTCCTTGTCGAGAGGACTGCGCATCCTGGCGGATATCGACGCTTCGGTGTTGCTCGTCACCCAGAAAAGAGCGATGTCCGCGTCGAGCCTGATGGCGGTGTCCGCCGCGACGTTAGCATGCTCGGTGGCCCTCCCGTATATCAGCAGGTAATCGCCGAGCACTTCCGTCCTTGCCTCGAATATGTCCCTTAGAACCTGGTACTTGTTCCTGACAGGTATGCTCTTGTTCACAAAATCGGAGAAGAAGGAGAAATCCACCTTGGCGATCTCAAGAAGCTCGGCCACCTGCCTGAATGTCTCCGGAAACGCATTCTGGAGGTCGGCCGAATCGGCTATTATTCCATTCAGCAGCAGGATGGCTGTCTCCCTTTTTATCTCCATCCCCACCTTCTTCATCGCGGCGTACACTATGCTCGCGGTAGAGTTATAGGACTCGTCGTTGAATATCCGCACGCTGTCATTCAGGCCTTCGCGAGGGGCGTGATGGTCTATGAACAGAATCTCTCCCTTGAAATCCTTGAGCTCTGCTTCATGCTTGCCCAGCGCGAAGAGGTTGTTCGTGTCCATTATGATTATCGCTTCCGCGTCCTTGGGGAATTCGGTGTGCACAATCCCCTGGAGGTTCAGATAGGAGAGCATCCTCTTTGCGTTGTTGGTGATGAAGTCGGGCGTCACGACTGTCGCGTTCCCGAAATATTCGGAGAGCGCTACAGCGGAACCGACGCCGTCCCTGTCTCCTATCGTATGGAAGGAGAGCGCAACCTTGCTACCCTTGTGCGCCTTTATGAAATCGCACAGTTCTAGGAAGGAGATGTTGCGCATCTCTCATCAGCCGCTGCCCTGGCCCCGCTTGTACATCTGGGTCAGCTTCTCGCCGAGCTGCTTGTCCTTGGCCTTGAGCTCGCCGCGCTGCTTCGTCATGGAGGCGAGCCTCACCCCGTTGACCTCCGACCTGCCCTTGATGTCCTCGATCGCCTTCTGCTTGGTGGTCTCGACTATGACTCCGCCGACCGTTATGTACACCTTGCCCGTGGCCCCCGACAGCTCCTCCTGCGCCTTCTCCAGCTCCGCCTTCTGGGCCTGGAGCTGCTCGAGCTGCATGGACGCTGAGCGAAGCTGCTCCTGGACCATCTGGTACTCCCTCACTGTCTTCTCCGCCTCCTGGGCCCCGTCGGTTTGTTGTGTTGCCATAAAATACCTCATTTAGGAGACGCTAGCTCCTCTACCTTGACGTCCTTCGAATCGACGTCCTTGAACAGATCCTTAAGCAGGTTGTCTATACCGAACTTCATCAGCTTCGCCTGGTACTTCGAGAGGAAGACCTTCCTTCCCGCCTCGTCCTTTATTATCACGGCGCCTCCGTCGTCGACGGTGACGTAGAGCACCTGCCTGTCGTTGCTTATCTTGTAATATTTCGGCAATAACTTACCTCTCATCCCGCTTTCGCACTTTCAAAGAGGAGCAAGGCGCATATAAATCTCCAGCGTATAAAAATATAAGAGTTAGTCTGCATATACACTGAGCATTCCGTTGATGTCATGGCAGAATTGGGAGAGTCGGAACTGATAGAGAAGGAGCTTACGCTCAGAAACATGAGGCTCACCAGGGAAGTCCTTGAGACGAGGAGGTCCACAGTGAGGTGGCTCGCGCTCTCGCTCGGGCTCCTGAACCCCGGAGAGTCGAGGCTCAGCGCGGTGGCCGTCCTTGACGCGCTGATAAACTTCCAGTTCGTGAGGAGGAGCGAGCCCAGCGCAGTAGAGCTTATGGAATACATAGGGAAGAACTGGGAGGCCATGAACGAGAAGACGCTAAGGTACCACCTCCTCAGGATGAAGAAGATGGGGCTCGTAGACAATTCCCAGGGCAAGTTCTGCCTGAAGCCGCCAAGCATGGGGGACAAACACGACGCACAGGCCTGGGCGGACGGGCTGTACGAGAAGGACTACAAGGAGATCTCCGGAAAGGTGGCGGAGGCGATAAAGGAGCTGAAGAACAAGAGTGCGATAGAGGCGACCTGATGAAGAATGAGAGTTATGTTTGGATTTTCGTGATTGTGCTGATACTTGCGGTGGGGCTGTACCTGATGTTCTTCTACCAGCCCACGCTGGACATAGCGCTCTCTGCGAACAGCACAGCAAAGGCGGCGCTTTATCCTTACCAGAAGGTCTCGATGACCATCGGAGTCTTCAACAAAGGGAACAGCAACATAGACAACATGAGCATAGGTGTGCTCGTAAACGGAAACCTGACCAGCCTCTACAAAGT
The DNA here is from genome assembly GCA_963753785.1 of uncultured Microcaldota archaeon. Taxonomy (GTDB): domain Archaea; phylum Micrarchaeota; class Micrarchaeia; order Micrarchaeales; family CABMGC01; genus JAJYVH01. Next base: position 199,299 of record CAVWDL010000008.1, on the reverse strand, counting down.
CACGCTGCCTGTCGGAAAGCAGACCTCGATAATATACAATTACAGCCCTACGCTTGCGGGTAACTACACGATAGAGGCAGTGGCGGATCCGGGCAAACTCTACAGCCTTGAGAACAGGGCAGACGCACAGACCAGCATCAGGTTCTCCGTACTGAGCTCGCAGGCGGCGGCTCCTGGAAGCATGCTTCCCAAGGCCAACGCCACCTCGATAAGGGGAGAGAACTTCACCAGGGGAGGATATCTGCTTTCGTCGTACCTCTCGAACAAGTACGGAATGAGCGGCTTCGCGCTGACAGGAAATTCCAAGATAGACAGCTTCATCACTCCGCTCGTAAACCTGACTGCGCTCGAAATAAAGAACATAACAGTCTCGGATGCGGACTACGTCAACGGGTCCAGCGCGTATTCCATCTGGATCAAGGGGTACATAGACCCCGACATCTTCTCAGTCGCAGCTTCCGCTTCCGGCCTTGAATGGAAGAACGTCAGCACGGGAGGCGTGATTACGACATTCATCAACATGTCAGGGGGCACGACGTTCTGCAGCTGGTATTCCGGCGGATGGATCAAGACACTGTCATACGAGGGCAACGGGACCTGCCTGAGCATGATGGGTGCGGCGGCCTCCAACGCGAGCATGCTGAAAGGCGGAGTGAACTCCACCCTCTACAACAAGATAGAGATCAGCAACACGGTAATGATAGGAAACTACAGCGGGGAGAGCAAGGACTCCTCCTACGCAGCAAAAACGTTCTTCTTCGCCAACGCCTCATTCATCTACGCCAGCATCTCGAACAACACGCCGCAGACAAACGTGTGCTACGGCCTGATCGATGTGATCAACGGCACAAGCTACTGCAGCACTTACCTGCTTCCTGCCTCGGGCGGAATCCAGAACCTTTCGCTCGTCAGGACGACCGCCTACATAGGCAGCTACAATTTCACGGTACTGTCGCTACTGAACACCTCGTTCGCGGTGAGCGCGGTGCCCGTCGCGGCAGGAATCATAGGAGCGTTCAAGATTCCGGGGAACTCGCTCATGCTGAAGTCTGGGATCGTGGACACCTGCTCTTTCAACGACACTTTCGGATGCGGCAACGTGACGTACTTTAACGGCACGATCGGCTTCAGGGTGACGAACAAGCTAAACGCCACAGTGAGGCTGCTGGGCGCGGAGTGCTACACTCTCGGGAACGTGCTGCCGTTTCCCCTCAACGTGACCCTGGCAAGCGGCGAGTCCGCAGAAGTCAGCCCCGAATGTTTCGGCACGTCTGGCAAGCTGAGCGGCTTCGTTTTCGGAGAGAACCTGAGGCTGGCGATGAACTATTCCACGACCAACAAAACGGCGCTGTCGTTGGGCAAGGCGTTCATACCGTTCGGATAAGCATGGCGTCTACTCCCTATGAGATCTTCCTCAAAAGGTACGGCAGCTTCACCGACATACAGAATGCCGCATTCAAGACAATAGAGGCCGGGGACAACTGCGTGATCAGCGCGCCCACAGGCAACGGCAAGACAGAGGCCGCGATGCTTCCCGTCTTCGACAGGATAACGAAGGAGCACGCCAAAGGGATACACACCCTCTACATAACACCCTTGAGGGCGCTCAACAGGGACCTAATCAAGAGGCTCAACGCGCTCGCGGATGAGTTGGGAGTGAGCATATCGGTCAGGCACGGGGACACCCCGACAAAGGAGAGGCAGCTGCAGGCGGCGAACCCTCCGCAGGTACTCATAACCACCCCTGAAACGCTGCAGAACCTCTTCCTCTCCCCGAGGCTGAGGGCCTCGCTCGCGAACGTGAGGATGGTGATAGTGGACGAGCTCCACGAGCTTTACTCCAACAAGAGGGGCGCGCAGCTGGCGGTCGCGATGGAGAGGCTGGCGGAGGTCGCAGGAGACTACCAGAGGATAGGAATAAGCGCGACCCTCGGAAACAGCGAGGGGGCCAGGAAGTTCCTGTGCGGGGGAAGGCAGTGCAAGGCGATAGATTCCAAGACGATAAAGGAGATAAGGGCGGTGATAGAGATGCCGCTGGCCCCGAGCAAGGACTACAAGGAATTTAGGGAGAAGTTCAACCTCGACGCGGCGACTCTCGCCAGGATAGAGAGGATATCGGAGCTCGTCAAGGAATCGAACTCTACGCTCATCTTCGCAAACACGAGGCAGGTCGTGGAATCCCTTGGAAGCAAGCTGCTTTATTTCAACAGGACGCAGGGCTTCGGCAGCATCGGGGTGCACCACAGCTCCCTGGACAGGGACGAGAGGATAAGGGTCGAGAACGAGTTCAAGGAGGGCACGGTCAAGAGCATAATAGCCACGAGCTCCCTCGAGCTAGGCATAGACATCGGCGCCATAAACCTCGTCATACAGTACGGATCCCCGAGGAGGGTGGCGAGGCTCATACAGAGGGTCGGAAGGGGAGGGCACAGGGAGAAGGAGGTCTCCTACGGCGTGATAATAGTCGCGAACAATCTCGAGGCGCTCGAATCTCTCGCCATAATCAAGCAGATGCAGGCGGGCGAGATGGAGGCGGCGGAGATCGAGGAGAACGCTCTTGACGTGCTCGCCAACCAGCTCTGCGCCATGGCGCTCGAGTACAAGAAGGTGGGAGCGGACAAGGTCTACGCGCTGGTGAGGAGGTCCGCGACATTCTCCAGGCTCCCGCGCGAGGATTTCGACAAGGTGGCTGGCTTTCTCGACAACGAGCGCCTGATAAGGTTCAGGGAGGGCTTCATCAGCATAGGCTACAGGTCCCGCGGCTACTTCTTCACAAACATAAGCGTCATCCCGGACTCGATAAGGTTCATGGTGAAGAACACTGCGAACAACAGGATAATCTCCAGCCTTGACGAGGAGTTCGTCTCCAATTATGTGGAGGAGGGAGCGGTCTTCATAACGAAGGGGCTCCCGTGGAAGGTAGTGAGCATAGACAAGGAAGTCATCTACGTGGAGCCGAGCGCGGACTTCGAGGCGGCGATACCGGACTGGGAGGGGGAGGACATTCCAGTATCGAGGAGGACCGCGGAGCTCGCGCTTGCGCCTTTCCGGGATGGAATCCGCGAAACTAAGCTCGTCGACGCCAATTCGGACGCAAGCATCAGGAAGCTTGTCGATGCGCAGAGGAAGATTTTCGTCCCGGGCGAGAAGACGCTCGTGATAGAGGAGCTTGACGACCACGCGATAGTGCACATCGCGCTCGGAAAGCTCGCCAACGAGTTCCTCTCGAAGCTCATAGGCTACTCCGCGACGAAGCTCTCGGGAGTCAGGGTGATAGTGAGGGCGACGCCCTACGCCCTGATAGTCGACTTCGGCAGCACCAGGAGAAGGCCCAGCATGGAGAGGATCTTCGACACCATCAGGAACTACGCGATGGACAGCGTCGTAGGGAGCGGCGGACTGATATCGGGCACCGACCTGTTCAGGTACAAGTTCGTGCAGGTCTGCAAGCTCTTCGGGATAGTCGAGAAGAGGGCGACTGTCTCCAAGAACGGCGCGGACAGGCTCGTCAAGTTCTACAGCGACTCGCCCATCGCGCAGGAAGCGCTGAGGGACCTGAAGAAGAACTACTTCGACATAGAGACAGCTTCGGGATTCCTCGATGAATTGAGGAGGGGCAGGATAAAGGTCAGCGTGTTCGAGGGAGGGTCGCCGTCGCCCCTCGCCAACGAGATACTCAAGGCGGCGTACTACCACAAGGAGCTGCTGCTCCCGACGCTCCCGGACCAGGAGACGATAAATCAGTTCGAGCAGAAGATAAACGAAAAGAGGCTCGACCTCTTGTGCACCTTCTGCGGGCTTAGTTCGCCAAGCAGGTGGTCGCCGAAAAGGACGATGCGGTCGCATGCCCGAGGTGCAAGAGCCCGATGGTCGCAGTGTATGAGGAGAAGAGGGGGGAGGCGGTAAGGAGGAGAATAGAGGGAAAGGCGTTGAGCGATCTGCAGTCGAAGAAGTACAGGGAGGCAGTTTCGGAGGCGGGATTGGTGGACGCCTACGGAAGCAGGGCGCTAGCCGCGCTCACCATATACGGGGTCGGCACGGCGACGGCTGCGCGCGTGCTCAGGCTGATGAGAAAGGAGTACAAGCAGTTCGTCGTGGACCTGATAGAGGCGCAGAAGAATTTCGTCAGGACGAAGAAGTACTGGAAATGATCACTGCACCTGATCAGGAGCGGGGGAAGAGGATTCGGTTCCCTCCGCCAAGTCAGGTGCAGGAATTCCCGCCTCGTCCTCCAGCATCAGTTTCGCGTCTATGACCTTCGCGCCGGGCTGCACTTTCATGAGGCGGACTCCGCTGGCCGCCCTTCCCGTCACCCTTATCGACGCTATCGGGATCATTATGCTGACCCCGAGCGAGTTTATCAGCAGCAGTTTCTTCTCCTTGCTCACATAGAGGGCCTTGGCTACAGGTCCTGTCTTGTCGTTGACCTTCAGGTTCAGCACTCCGCTGCCTCCCCTTCCCTGCGTCCTGTACTCGGCGATGTCGGTTATCTTCCCGTAGCCCTTCTCGGAGATCGTGAGCACGCTGCCAGTCTCGTTCGCGGAGATCAAGTTCTTCGCGGAGTCCTTGTCTTGCAGCCTGATTCCCCTGACGCCTGCGGAGGACCTGCCCGTCTGCCTTATGTCAGCCTCGGAGAATTTTATCGACTTGCCGTTCCTCGTGACCGCAATCAGCAGCGGCTCCATGAACACTATGGCGTCGACGAGGTCGTCGCCCTCGTTGAGGGTTATCGCCCTGACCCCGGTGGACCTGGGCTTCGAGAAGAGGGACGCGTTTATCTTCTTCACCGTGCCCTTGGCCGTAAGGAATGCGATCTTCGCCTTGGAGAAGTCCTTGATGTTGAAGATCGTCACTATCTTCTCGTCCTTGAGGTTGAGCAGGTTGACTATCGCCTTGCCCTCGGAGTACCTTCCGCCCTCAGGTATGTTGTAGGCCTTCAGCCAGTATATCCTCCCGAGGTTGGAGACGCAGAGTATGAAGTCCTTGTTCCTGGCGGTTATCATGTGCTTGATGAAGTCCCCTTCCTTAAGGTTCATTGCGATGATTCCCTTCCCGCCCCTGTCCTGCTCCTTGTAGCTGCCGGTTCCCATCCTCTTCACGTAGCCCGAGTTCGTGAGTATTATGCTGACCTCGTCGTCGCTTATCAGGTCCTCGTCCTTTATGTCGACCTGCTGGTCCATGTAGACTGATCTCGGTCCTCCTCTCCCTTCCGTACTTCTTCTTTATTTCGCGGGTCTCGTCGCCTATTATCTCGTCGACCTTCGCGGGGTTCGCCAGCACCTCGGTGTGGTAGGCGATCCTCGCCTCGAGGTCCGCCCTTCTCCTTGTTCAGCGTATCGTTCTCCAGCTGGGTGAGCCTGCTCAGCCGCATCTCGAGTATCGCGTTGGCCTGCTTCTCCGACAGGGAGTAGATGGACATCAGGTTCTTCCTTGCCTCGGCAACCTCCTTGCTCTTCTTTATAGTCTCTATCACTTCGGATATCCTCGCTATCGCGATCAGCAGCCCGTGACCAGGTGCAGCCTGTCCTTCGCCACGCCGAAGCTCGAAGGTGCTCCTCTTCGGTTATCACCTCCCTCCTGTAGTTTATGAAGGCGGTAAGCATCTGGATTATGTTGAAGCTCTTGAGCATCTTGCCCTGTACGGCGAGGTTTATCAGCGGCACGGTAACCTCCAGCTGCGTGTGCTTGAAGAGCTGGTTTATGATCTGCTCGGCGTTCGCGTCCTCCTTGAGCTCTATTATCACGCTCACGCCGCCCCTTCCGCTCTCGTCCCTTATGTCCCTTATCCCAGTTATCTTCTTGTCGCGGGCAAGATGGGCCACGGTCTCTATGAAAGTGGCCTTGTTCACGTTGTATGGCATCTCGGTTATCTCTATCCTGCGCTTCTTCTCGTCGATGATCGTCTTGGCCCTGAGCGTCAGCTGCCCGCGCCCGAACCTGTATCCGTTGTATGCGTTCTGGCTCATTATCGCGATCCCTCCGGTCGGGAAGTCAGGCCCTTTTATTATATACATGAGGTCGTCGGCGGTCGCCTCCTTGTGCTCGAGGGCGTATAGCATCGCATCGCAGACCTCTGATGAGGTTGTGCGGAGGTATGTTGGTAGCCACTCCGACCGCTATTCCGGAAGCGCCGTTTATCAGCAGGTTCGGGACTATGGCAGGCAGCACCTCGGGCTCCCTCTCCGTGTTGTCGAAGTTGGGAACGAACGTCACCGTCTCCTTGTCAAGGTCGCTGAGCATCTCGTCGGCTATCTTCGAGAGCCTGACCTCGGTGTACCTCATTGCGGCAGGAGGGTCACCGTCCATCGATCCGAAGTTCCCCTGTCCCTCCACAAGGGTGTGGTTCATGGAGAATCCCTGCGCCATCCTCACCAGCGCCTCGTATATCGGGGAGTCGCCGTGGGGGTGGTACTTACCCATGACCTCTCCGACTATCCTGGCGCTCTTCTTGGTGGGCTGGTTGTGGACGTTGTTCATGTTGTACATGGTGTAGAGTATCCTCCTCTGCACAGGCTTGAGCCCGTCCCTCACGTCAGGTATCGCCCTGCTTATGATCACGCTCATCGCGTATTCGACGAAGCTCGCCTGAATCTCGTCTTCCAACGTTACGTTTGTGATTTCGGGCATGATTACACACTATATGTCAAGGAACTTCACGTCCCCGGAGTGCTCCTCGAGGAACTTCCTCCTCCTCTGCACGTCAAGGCCCATGAGTATCACGAAAAGCTCGTTCGCCCTCTTTGCGTCCGATATGTTGACCCTCTTCAGCATCCTCTTCTCGGGGTTCATCGTCGTTTCCCAGAGCTGCTCGGGGTTCATCTCTCCGAGTCCCTTGTACCTCTGCACCTCCATCTTGTTGTCCAGGCTTTTCCTTGACCTTCTCAAGCTCCTCGTCGCTGTAGCAGTAGTGCACGCTCTTTCCCGAGGTGACCTTGTATAGCGGAGGCTGCGCTATGTAGACATAGCCCTGCTCTATCAGCTTCTTCAGGAACCTGTAGAAGAAGGTCAAAAGAAGCGTCCTTATGTGGCTCCCGTCCACGTCGGCGTCGCTCATGAGTATTATTTTCTTGTACCTGACCTTTTCTGCGTTGAACGTCTCCCTTATCCCGGTGCCTAGGGCGGTCACCATCGTGTTCAGCTCCGCGCTCTCGAATATCCTGTCGTCGCTTGCCTTCTCCACGTTGAGTATCTTTCCTCTCAGCGGAAGTATGGCCTGAATCTGCTTGTCCCTGCCCTCCTTGCTGGACCCTCCGGCGCTAGGGCCCTCCACGATGAACAGCTCTGCCTTGTTCGGGTCGTCGTCTATGCAGTCCGCGAGCTTTCCGGGAAGCACGGCGCTCTCGAATATGCTCCTCTTCCTCGCGAGCTCCCTCGCCCTTTTCGCGCTCTCTCTCGCGCTCATGGCGTTCACTACTTTCTCTATTATGATTTTCGCGTCCTGAGGATGCTCCTCCAGGTATCGAGTAAGCTTCGTGTAAACTGCAGTCTCGACGGCGCTCTTTATCTCGGGGTTTCCGAGCTTCCCTTTCGTCTGCCCCTCGAACTCAGGGTTCGGCATGAGGACGCTGAGAACCGCGCAGAGGCCTTCCCTCGTGTCTTCGCCTGTGATCTTGGCGTCTGTCTTGCTGTTCTTTGCCATGTAGTTTATCAGTGATCTTGTGAGGCCCGCGTGGAAACCGACGACATGGGTTCCTCCGTCTCCTGTCTTTATGTTGTTCACGAAAGATTCTAGCCTTTCGTCGTACGAGGCCACATACTGCATTGCAAAATCCACGATTATTCCGTTATCGTTCCTCCTGTCGCGTATCGGCTTCGATATCGGCGTCTGGTCCCCGCTGACAAATACCAGGAAATCCTCCATTCCCTTCTCGGAGAAGAAAGTCATCTGCTCGTGGGAGTTGAACCTATCATCGGTGAGTGTTATCTTCAGCAGTGGGTTCAGGAAACAGAGGTACCTCAGCCTCTCTATTAGTTGAGTTGAATCGAATTTCGGAGATGCCTGGAATATCTCCTCGTCGGGTTTGAACACCACGGTCGTGCCGGTCCCTGTGGATTCCCCTAAGGTCAGCAGTTCCGTCTGAGGAACGCCCCTCGCGAAAGATTGCCTGTAGGTCTTGCCATCTGAACTCTTTACTGTGACTATCGTGAACTCGGAGAGCGCATTTACTACGGTGAGGCCGACTCCGTGCAGACCTCCAGATATTTTGTACGTTTCGTTTGAGAACTTGGCTCCCTTGTGGAGCGTCGTCATTATTATCTCGAGGGCGCTCTTGTTGTACTTCGGCATTATCCCCACAGGTATGCCCCTCCCGTCGTCGGTGACCTCGGCTATGTCGCCCTTGTCGTTCTGCGTCAGGTGGACGGAGATGTTCTTGGCGTACCCTGCGAGAGCCTCGTCAATGGCGTTGTCGAGCACTTCGAATAGAAGATGGAGCACTCCGTTGCTTCCCGTCGTGCCGATGTACATCGCGGGCCTTTTTCGGATTCCCTGCGTGCCTTCTAGCACTACAATTTTTGATGAGTTATACTCATCTCCCTCGTTTGGCATGAAAATCTACTGGTTACCCAGTTAATAGCTTGCAGTTGAATGCATATAAACCTTTTGAGTGGGTTTTGACGTCGAAAAACTGCTTTCGGAAAGACGTTTGGCAAATAGCGAAAAATAAGCAGAAACAAGCCCCGAACTTATTATATTTTGCTTTGTGAAATAGAAGAGGATGTGATCGCGTGGAAAGGGTAAAAATAATCATAATGGGCGCCGCAGGAAGGGACTACCATGTGTTCAACACTTTGTTCAGGGACAACGAAAAATACGATGTTGTCGCATTCACCGCAGCGCAAATACCTTTCATCTCAAGCAGGACTTATCCGAAGGAGCTTAGCGGAAAGCTCTACCCCAAGGGGATAAAGACATACGATGAATCGGAGCTTCCTGACCTCATAAAGAAGTTCCACGTGAAGAAGTGCATCCTCGCGTACAGCGACCTCAACGACGCTCTGGTGATGGAAAAGGCGAGCCTCGTCAACGCGAGCGGGGCAGATTTCGTGCTTCTTGCGCCGCAGGACTCGATGTTGAAATCGACGAAACCCGTAATCGCAGTATGCGCCGTCAGGACGGGCTGCGGAAAAAGCCCGACTTCGCGCTACATATCGAAGCTCCTGAGGAAGCTGGGAGTAAAGACTGTCATAATAAGGCACCCGATGCCTTACGGTGTCCTGAAGGATGAGATAGTGGAGAGGTTCGCCACACTCAAGGACCTCGACAAGTACAAGGCTACTATAGAGGAGAGGGAGGACTACGAACCGCACATAAGAAACGGATTCGTGGTCTATGCAGGGGTCGATTACGAGAAGATACTGCGAAGCGCGGAGAAGGAGGCGCAGGTGATAATATGGGACGGCGGAAACAACGACCTGCCTTTCATAAAGCCGGATCTCATGATAACTGTCGCGGACCCTCTAAGGGCAGGAAACGAGCTGACCTATTATCCAGGGGAGACGGCGGCCAGGCTTGCGGAGCTGCTCCTTATAAACAAGGTCAACTCCGCAGAGGCGGACGAGGTGAGGAGGGTCGAGGATGACCTCAGGCAGATAAACAAAACTGCGAAGATAGTGCTTTCGGACTCCATAGTCACTGCCGACAATAAGGCGATAATAAAGGGGCACAGCGTGCTTCTCGTCGAGGACGGACCCACGATAACCCACGGGAACATGCGTTTCGGCGCGGCGACAGTGGCCGCGGAGCAGTACGGGGCGGGTGAAATAGTGGATGCGAAACAGTACGCGGTCGGCACCATAAGGGACACTTTCGAGAAATACAAGGCGCTCAGGAAGGAGCTGCCCGCCATGGGCTACAGCGCAAAACAGATTAAGGACCTAGAAATAACTATAAATAAGGCGGAGTGCGATATAGTAATATCAGCAACGCCTACGAACCTTAGGCACCTGATAAACGCGAACAAGCCGATAGTGCAGGTATCCTACGAGATACAGCCTCGCGGCAACGAACTCGACAAGGCAGTGGAGAAGTTCGTGAAGTCGAAGGTAAGGTAAATATTGAAGCGTGGGCCCGTAACTCAGTATGGTCAGAGTGGCTGGCTCTTAACCAGCAAGCCGTGGGTTCAAATCCCACCGGGCCCGCTTCAAAGAAATGCGAACAGAGGAACTCATGTCCGTCGGCTACTTCTTCCGAAAAATACCGCAAGGCGGTGAAAACGCCGCGAGAATAATAGGAATAGACGTCAAACTTCAGGAGGATATAAATATCAGAAAGCGCTAAATGGATAGGTCGCCCTTTGGGAAAATAGGGTGTTACAAAAAAACAACTTTTCTGATTATAATTGTAGAAAGGAAAGGGTATAAATAGCAAAAACCGCATATTATAGATTGTTGTGTTCATTCGGCGATTCAGGCCCGCTATGGAATGTACTGGGATAAAACGCAAACGAACGAAATATTTATTTAAGTGGTGCATATTACATGGAAGTGAAAAAAATGGTTGGTGGAAAAAAGTCACATTCTAATGTCAAGGCAGGCGGCGCAAAGAAGGGCGTCCCTAAGAGTGTGAAGAAGAACACCACTCGCGCTTCCGAAACAAGGAACTCTTCTTTTAGCAGATCGGCAGTGAAGAAGCCGGTTGTTGTTGACAAGGAGGCGGTGAAGGCCCAGAGGGCGGCCACCCGCATGGCGCTCAAGCTGAAGACTCAGAAGGCGGCACTTCGCCAGAAGGAGAAGGAACAGGCCATGAAGGCCGACAGCGACAGGATGAAGGTCGAGGTTCTCCTCGCCAACGCCGTTTTCTCGGACTTCATATCGAAGAACGTGGGGAAGAAGGCCATAAACATAATCAGGATGCTGCACATCCCGCAGACGGATGAGAAGCTCGCGGCGGACCTTGGGATAAAGATCAACGAGGTAAGGAGGATACTCAACGTTCTGGACAGCTACGGGGTCGCCAGGTACGACACCAACAAGGACAGCAAGGGCTGGCTGACGTTCAAGTGGTACCTGAACCACGAGAGGCTCATGGCGCTCAACACGGACATAATGACCAGGAAGCCCGAGTGGGCCTACAGGCTGCCGGAGGACTGCAACGACTTCTTCTACTGCAACGCCTGTTATGACGAGCAGAAGGTCATCATGCCGTTCGACGCGGCGTACGAGAACCAGTTCAAGTGTGACAACTGCGGCAAGGGGCTCAAGCAGCTGACCAGGGAGCAGGCGCAGAACATGTTCAACGACAGCATGGAAGAGCAGGAGAAAAGCACCGCAATCGAGTGATTTTCCCCTGTTTTCCCTTTCCCTCTCTTCTTTAAAGGTTTTTATAAATTGAGTTCCAATCATACTCTGTAGCGAGGTGGGGTAGCCTGGAGTGCCCGTCGGGCTCATAACCCGAAGATCGGTGGTCCAAATCCACCCCTCGCTATTAACCCTAGAGGGGGGTACAGTTCCACTATTCGTCTTCTTTTATGTAATTATATGTATATAGTATGACCTATTAACAAACAACAAGCATAATAAAAAAAGCAGTCGATAATAATAGCGGAACTCAGCCCTCCTAGGCGTTCAAAATGTCAACAACGATAACATCAGAAACGATTTTCTCGAAACTCCAAACCGAAAAGGTTACGGGGGAGCTCCAACCGCTCCAGAAAGACTTCTACTCGCAGGCGTCCGTTTTCATAAACACATTGGAAAGGGAGAACACGAGCGAGAACGCCAAGCAGCTCGAAAACACGCGCAGGATGCTCGCGATACTCCGCGAAAGGAGGAAGCAGAAGCTGCTCGTTTACCTCGCCTATGACAGGCAGCTGCCCTCTCAGGTGCCCGATGAAGAGGAGTATTTATATAATGAGATAAGCAAATTACTTACGAAAGACATCCCGAACTCAAAACTTTCTAGACTTAAGATAACAACAGACATTCCCGAGGTGATAACCGCCGAGGGAAGGAAGATAGGCCCCTTCAAGGTGGGTGAAGTCATAGAAGTTTCGAACAGCGGAGATGCTGAGTTCATTGTAAAGAACAAAATCGGAGAGACGATAACACAGTGAGATTATGAAAATAAACAGTCAAATTAACACGTTCTGCCCCTACTGCAACAAGCACACTCCACACAAGGTCTCCATCTACCATGCAAGCCCCCAGAGGGGCCAGACTGTGGGATCAAGGAGGCACTACAGGGCGATCAAGGGATACGTAGGAAAGGCCGAGAACAAGCTGTCTAACAAGAAGCTCGCCAAGAAGCAGAAGATAATGCTCAAGTGCACTGTCTGCAACAAATCAGTCGAAAGGGTAATGGGAGGAAGGGCCAAGAAGAAGATTGAGATAAAGAGGTGAGAGCCTGATACTGCAAAAGGACTTGCCCGCGCTCGGCGAAATAATCCTCGTGAATATAACCAAGGTGATGCCCCACGGGGCGTACTGCGAACTCGTCGAGTACAAGGCGGACGCATACCTGCCTATCGGGGAGGTCGCATCCGGCTGGATAAAGAACATCAGGGAGTTCATAAAGGAGGGCCAGAAGGACGTCGCGAAGGTCGTCTTCGTTGACGCGAACAAGAAGGCACTGGACATATCGCTAAAGAAGGTCACTGCGAAGGAGAAGAAGGACAAGATAAACGACTACACCCTGGAGAAGAGGGCGGAGAAGTTCTTCAACCAGTCCGTCCAGGCAGCGCACAAGGAGGAGAAGATCGACGAGATCAAAAAGAAGGTCTCCCAGTACGCGACCACGTACAACGAGCTCCTCGACATGGTCTACGAGGGCAAGGATCCCGCGGGTGCGCTGGACGCTGACATAAAGAAGGCGTTCCTCGAGATAATCGCGAAGAACATAAAGCCCAAGATATACTCCGTGACGTATTCGCTCGAGTTCAAGTCGCTCGGGGGCGCAGGGAACATTTCAAAGATAAAGAAGGCCTTCGGGGAGGTCGAGAAGCTGGGAGTCGGCGTTCTCTACGAGGGCGCGCCCCACTACAAGCTGACCGCCAAGGGGCCGAACTACCCCGACGTGGAGGGCAGGATAAAGGAGGCGCAGGCAGTACTCCAGAAGTACGAGAAGGACTTCAGCATAACGCTGAAGAAGTAGGAGTGGGTGAGCTGGATGAAGGATACGAAAATATACTATAAGAAGCAGGAACTGAACAATCCGATACTTTTCGTGGGGCTGCCCGGCATCGGCAGCGTGGGAAACCTGGTGGTCGAGCACCTCAGGCACACCCTCAAGGCGAAGAGGTTCGCCACCCTGTATTCGCCGTATTTCCCGTACCAGATAATAATGCTCAAGAACGGCACGTTCAGGCTAATTAACAACAGGTTCTACTATGTCAAGGGCAAGAAGGGAGGAAGGGACCTCGTCCTGCTGATAGGGGACGCGCAGCCGATGAACCCCGAGGGCCAGTATGAGGTCAACGAGAAGATAGTGGAATTCTTCAAGCAGCTCGGCGGCAGGCAGATATACACGATAGGGGGATACAGCCCCGTAGCGCAGTACGTCAAGAACCCGAGGGTATTCGGGCTCGCGACCGACTCGAAGACGATGGACGACCTCAAGGCCAAGGGGGTCGTGCCGACGGAGGCCACCGGAATGACCGTGCTGGGTTCCGCCGGACTGATAGTCGCATTCGCGAAGAAGCACGGCATCAAGGCGGCCTGCCTAATGGGAGAGACCGGCCTTCTGGAGGTCGATGCGAACTCCGCCAAGGCGGTCCTTGGAGTCGCCGGGAAGATAATAGGAAAGGAGATAGCCCTGGGAGACATAGAGAAGCTCAAGGGAGAGACGGAGAAGATGCTAAAGGAGCTCGAGGAGGCCTCGAAAAAGATGCAGGGGGTCCCGCAGGGTTCCGGCCCCGGGGAGAGCCCGAACTACATCAGGTAGGAAGGTTTTTCATCCTTTTACGCGTCAGAACTCTGCGAGTATAGTCTAGCGGTAGGATTTGAGCTTCCCAAGCTCACGACCCGGGTCCGAATCCCGGTACTCGCACCTCAATAAACCAGCACCACTAGGCACGCCGCCGCGCCCGCCAACGAGCACAGGAAGTTGGATGTGTACTTGTTCCCTATTCCCTGCTCCTCGTAGTAGCCGAAAATGGAGTCCACTATGTTGCCGAAGAATCCCGACGCGGCGACAAGCGCCACCGTCATCGCGGAGCCCGTGATACAGAAGGCGCTGACCGCTATGATCAGCGCGGCCACAAGGCTCATGGAGAGCCCGAATGCGGTCACCCCTCCTGATGTGCCCTTCTTCACCTTCTTGAGCGTCATGAGCATCGTAGGGGTGCCGTCAAGCACGCCCAGCTCGCTCGCGAACTTGTCCGCGGCTATTGCCGCGACGCTGGCGACATATGCTATCGCGATGAAGGATCCTGGAAACGCCCCGTACGCGCTGTTCAGGAAGTATGCGAAGGAGATCGCCACCGGCATCAGCCCGTTGGCAAGGACGTTCCTCCAGCCCCTGGCATTCTCGTAAGTGCCCATCTTCTCCTTCTTCAACTTTCCGAGCCAGGTCGCTATTGCCGAGAGGACCAGGAACACGACCAGGTCCAGGAGGAAGAGCAGTCCCCTATCTTCCCCGAAGAAAAAGATCATCGCTCCGAATAGGAACGCGAGCGCAACGCCCTTTTTATCCAAGGTCAAGAAGTTCGGCATCGTTCCATCCTTTTGGAACTGTAGATACTCTTTTAAATCTAAGGAACCAAGTAAGAAGCAAGTTCTCATATGTACCCTCTTCGGAGGGGAAAGTATGAAACTGGTCGCCTTGCCAGCACATGTAAAAGTGTGCTGGCCTTTTCCTATTTCGCATTTTCACTGTTAGTTTCACCTCAATACTTATATACTTAACTAAGGGCGGCGGCACATAGGAAGCTATTAAAGGTTTGATTGACAACTTCTACTGAAGGGGGTTTCTTGGCCAAGGAAAAAGGAATAAAGGATATCGAAGACCTTCCAGGAATAGGTCCGGCCACTGCCGACAAGATGAGGAACAGCGGCTACGACAACATAGAGAAGGTCGCGGCATCGTCCCCGTACGAGCTCTCCGAGCTGATCGGCATAAGCGCGGAGAACGCGAAGAAGGCGATAGAGGCGGCCAGGGAAGCCACCAACATAGAGTTCCAGACTGGATCCGCAGTCTCCGAGAAGAGGAAGAACATAGGGAGGATAAGCACCGGCTCCAAGGGGCTGGACGAACTCCTCGGCGGCGGAGTCGAGACCAACGGCATAACCGAGATGTACGGGAGGTTCGCCAGCGGAAAGACGCAGCTAGGATTCCAGCTCGCGGTCAACGTGCAGCTTCCGATCAACAAGGGAGGGCTCGACGGCACAGTCCTGTTCATAGACACGGAAGGCACATTCAGGCCCGAGAGGATAGAGGCGATAGCGAAGGCCCAGGGAATGAGCGTCACGTCTGTGCTCGACAACATATTCGTAAGCAGGGTCATGAGCACCGACCAGCAGATACTCACCGCGGAAAGGGCGGACAAGCTGGTAAGGGAGAAGAACATCAAGCTGATAATAGTCGACTCGCTCATGGCGCTCTTCAGGTCGGAGTTCATAGGGAGGGGTGCACTCAACGAGAGGCAGGGGAAGCTCAACGCCCACATACACAAGCTGCAGAGGCTCTCCGACTCATTCAACCTTGCCGTTTACATAACGAACCAGGTCATGGACAACCCGGCGATACTTTTCGGAGACCCCACGCAGCCGGTCGGGGGCAACGTTGTCGCGCACGCGGCGACGACTAGGCTGTACGTGAGGAAGAGCAAGGAGGAGAAGAGGATCATAAGGCTCGTAGACTCCCCTAGCATGCCCGAGGGAGAGACGGTCATGAAGATAACCCTCGACGGGATAAAAGATTAGCATGCTGCTTCTCATAGGCCTCGGGCTAGGTTCAAAGGACCTTTCGCTTAGGGCGCTGGAAGAGATAAGGAAGCCAGCGCAGCTTTTCCTCGAGACATACACCGCGTTCATAACGAAGGACTATGTCTCTTTTCTTGAAGGCGAGGCCGGAGGGAAGATCGTTCCCATCTCAAGGCAGGACCTGGAGGACAGGCTGAACGCGACGGTCGCGCTCGCGAAGAAGGGAAGGGTGGCGATACTGGTCCCTGGAGATCCCCTCATCGCAACCACGCACAGCATAATACTCAACGAGGCTAAGAAGCAGGGCGTGACGTTCAAGGTGATACACGCCCCTTCCGTGTTCTCCGTCGCGATCGGGGAGAGCGGGCTCGATGTATACAAGTTCGGTCCCACAGTAACTGTCCCCTTCTGGTTCGAGAAGTACAAGCCCACCTCTTTCATCAAGGCCCTCGAGAAGAATCTCAAGAACGACGAGCACACCCTACTGCTTCTTGACATAAACCAAAAGGAGAAGGCGCCGATGCGCATCTCCGAGGCGGTCGACCTCCTGAAGAAGGCGGAGGCCGTAGAGAAGACTGGCAGGATAGGCGGCGCGACGAAGAT
The DNA here is from genome assembly GCA_963753785.1 of uncultured Microcaldota archaeon. GTDB lineage: Archaea > Micrarchaeota > Micrarchaeia > Micrarchaeales > CABMGC01 > JAJYVH01. Next base: position 182,838 of record CAVWDL010000008.1, on the reverse strand, counting down.
CATGGTGCTCGCTGACCTTGGCAGGAAGACCCAGGAGGTTCTCTACCTCAGGATGGACCAGCTGGGAAAGGACGAGGAGAAGAGGCTCAAGGGCAAGGTGCTCTCGCTGATGGTGCCAGCCAAACTCTCGTTTGCGGAGGAGGAGAGCATCCGCAGGATATCTTGCTGAGCCCGTTTCGAGTTTATATCTATTTGCTGTGAATTATACTGCGTGCTTCGATGCTTGAGTTAGAGCTTCACAGCAAGGATGTGATTGGCGTATCCGACGCTTCCACAAAGGACATACTCAAGAGGGGGTTCTACGGAACGTACGACAAGGAAGCGCTGACGCTCTCGGTGGAGGAGGCGCTCTACCTTCTCGACGTGCGCAACGCCAGCTGCACCCGCTCCGGAAAGCCGGTTACCTTCAGCGAGCTCGCGTCCAAGTTCAGGAACTCCGAGAAGTTCATGGCGAGATACTTCACATACAAGGACTGGAGAGACAGGGGGCTCGTGGCCGTCTCTACAGGGCACAAGTACCGGGCGCCCAGCGGGATCCCCGCGAAGAAATACCCATCATCGTCCCTGCGCCTTCCGCGCAAGGCCGTGCACGGCGTCTTCTTCAAGACAGACCTGATGACTGTGGTCGAGGAGGACGAGGGGGGCAGATCGCTCTACGAGAAGTTCTGGTTCGGCCAGTACGGCTCCTACAAGGCGGCAGACAGGGGCAGGCTGGACAAGCTGGACGTTTACGAGACGCTGTTCCTTTTGGAGAAAAAGGCCCTTGAGCTCAGGGACACGAGCAGGGCGGAGCTGGTCAAGTGCGCTTCGGCAAGGAGGAGCGAGTTCCCAAGCCTGTATGCAGTCTACAAGGACTGGAGGGAGAGGGGGTATGTGATAAAGACCGGGTTCAAGTTCGGCACGCACTTCCGCGTATACTTCCCCGGGGCAAAGCCTATGAAGCCGGGAGACAGCGACTGGACGCACTCCAAGCACGTCATACAGGTGTTCCCGAAGAGCTCGAAGCTGCTCATATCCGAATGGGCGAGGGCGATAAGGGTGGCGCATTCGGTGAGGAAGACATTCATACTCGCGGTTCCCGGAAGGACGAGCAAGGGCCGCAGCAAGCTGGACTACATACTCTACCACAGGCACGGGGGAGAGGCGGACATGCCCCCGAACGCATCGCCCAAATATGCGATGCTCTCCCTCAGCGAGGAGGAGCAGATAGGCGGCCAGGAGCTTGCCACCGCGATAAACGAGGCGGGCAGGGGCAAGCTAGAGCTGCTTCTCGCGATCACCGACAGGGAGACCGCGGTCACCTACTACAAGGTTCGGCAGATAAGCCTGCCTAAGAGCAAGCACGACTACTTCGAGATAGATTGGCTTCAGCCGTGACCTCCGGAAACGCCCTCGAATCGGAGACCTAAAATGGGCGCAACCGGCGAAATTCAAACTCAAGAGGTAGTTATGGAACCCTCAAAGTTCCGAAAAAACCTTTTTAATGTTTACTTTGTTATACTAAAAGGCGACGAGGCGAGAAAATGAAATTATCCGAAATCTACAGAATGGATATATACAGCGATTCAGGGCAGTATCTGGGAGAAGTGCAGGACATCATTGTTGACCTTGAAAAGGGCGAAGTTAGCAGGCTTCTCATGATGCCCATGAAGAACGTAAAGGGGGACATGAAGAGAACGCTGATGCAGAAGAGCGTCCTTTACAAGAGCGTCAAGAACGTGGGAGACGTGGTCCTTGTGTCCGCGCCCACCGGAGCGATGCCCGAGACCTCTAAGGAGGAAGTCAACGACCTGTCAAGGTAGTTGCTTTCCCTTTCAGGGAATTTCAGATAAGTTCAAGCTAGGCGAGCCGCGCTCTCGTTCTTGGTTATCTCGAAGTCCACTTCGGACGCGATCTGCCTGCTTATGTCTCCGGGGGTCTTGGTGCCGTCAACGACGATCCACCTGCTGGCGCCGAACCCCTCATCCACCATCCTCTTGTAGTACTTTCTGACCTTCTCCTGGAGCGAAGCGTCGGCCTCGTGGCGATCGCTCTTGCTGTTCTCGTCAATGACCTTCTGCCTCTCCTTCCTTTCCATCGAGACCTCGACGGGCATGTCTATGTGGAACGCGATGTCCGGCTTGCGGAGCCCGAGCATGCCTATTATCTGCTTGGCGTTCTCGTATCCGAATCCGTTGGCCGACTGGTATGCGACCGTGCTGAAGTAGTACCTGTCCATTATCTCGATGTAGCCCTCCTCCATCTCCTTTGCGACCTCCTTGCTGTCCTTCACTATGTCTATTATGTACAGCAGGAACTGCTCCTTGACGTCAAGCTCCCTCTCCATGTCAAGGTAGCCCTTGAGGAGCTTCCCGTACTCGTTGTCATAGTCGGGATAGTGCCTGTACCTGACCTTCAGCCCTCGTCCGGAGAGATGCTCCTCGAGAAGCTTGCGCTGCGTGTTTTTTCCCGTTCCGTCCGCCCCCTCCAATACTATCAGCATGCCTTTCAAGGAATCCCCTATCAACCAAAATAGCCGCTTTCATCTTTTTAATCCTTCTCGAACGCATTTTTCTGCGGGTAAGCCTGCCCTCCATGCACTCATTTATAAAAATGAACATAGAGATAATCCGAGGTGAAGGGCTTGGCCAATAAGGGAAGGTTCATAGTGCTTGAGGGTCTCGACGGTTCAGGAATATCGACGCAGACGACCCAGCTCGAGGCGTACTTGAGGAAGAAAGGATACAAGACGTATCTGACAAAGGAGCCTACGACGGGGCTCATAGGCACGTTGATAAGGGAGGCACTGAAGGAGGACTGGAGCACCTCTGTCAAGTCGCTCCAGCTTCTTTTCTGCGCGGACAGGGCCAAGCATCTCGAGGACGAGATAGAACCCGCGCTCAAGAAGGGGAAGGTGGTGATCTGCGACAGGTACATGTTCTCGACGCTCGCGTACGGCTTCGGTGCAGGCGTGGACTTCAAGTGGCTGTACTCGATAAACAGGAACTTCAGGTTCCCCGACCTCACAATTTTCATCGACATTTCCCCCGACGTGTCCATGACGCGGATCGAGAATGGAAAGGAGAGGAGGATACTGTTCGAGAAGAGGGAGTCCCTGAGCAAGGTCAGGAAGGCGTACCTCAACCTGGCGAAGAGGTTCAGGTTCAAGATAGTTAACGGAGAGCAGAAGCCGAATGACGTCAGCAAGGAGATAGCTGAAATGGTTGACAAGTTTTTAAGTTAGTAGACAGCAAATATCCCTGAGCTGACATCTCGCTCCCATCGTCTAGTCCGGCCAAGGACGCGGGGCTTTCAACCCTGCAACCCGGGTTCAAATCCCGGTGGGAGCATCTGAAGTCTTCATGCCTCTTTATTGAGTAACGAAAATTGGTGATGTGTATGAAAGTTTCGAAATCCGATTTAGATAAGATCGCTAAATTCATGATAGAAGCGGACAAACTCAAAGCCGTAGACCGGACGGGCTGGGTGATTAGAAAAGTCAAGAACCCCGAACACGTAGGAGATCACTCATACAGTACTGCACTGTTGTCGTATATCATGGCAAAGAAGCTAGGTCTAAACGCCGATCGGTGCGCAATCATGGCGCTTACGCATGACCTGAATGAAGTTCTGACAGGTGATATCGCAACTAGAGTGGAAGAGCGCGATCAAAAACTCAACAATTATGATAAGGCAAAATTGGAAAATGCCAACATGCTAAAACTACTCGCCAATCTGGACAAATCGAGCAATACTCATTTGAAAAGCATGTGGGTCGAATTAAGAGAAAACAAAACGAAGGAGGCGCAGCTCGTCCACGAAGTGGACAAAATGGATTACCTCTTCCAGCTCATTCCTTACCACAAATACCTGAAAAAAGACAGTTATGTGGAAGAATTCTTTATAACCGCGAAAAGAAAACTATCCACTCCCGAACTGCTGTATATCTATGAAAAAATCAAAGCTCGGATATATGGGGAAAGGCGCGGTTCACCTAGACGTTAGCATTTCAGGAGTCTGCCAAATCAGCAGGTTCAAAATCTGAACACGAGGATTACCACGTCTATTATGAAGAGGACGATCACGATAATCTCCATCATCTGCTCCGTCCTCCATCTCATTATCTCCGAGAGGAAGTTGCGCCTCTTCCCGACCGTGCTCAGGTCCTTCTCCACGCGGTCCCTCCAGCTGTCGAGCTTGAAGACGCTCTCGAAAAGGGAATACTGCTTCGACAGGTACCACTCTCCGAAGCTTGCCACCGTGTCATTGACCCTCGATATCATGCTCTCCGCATCGTCGTAGAAATCTCCCAGAACGACGTTGGCCTTCTTGATCTCGCCGCTGTACTTGATCAGCTTCGGCGAGTTTATCTCATCTACGACCTCCTCAGTCTCCATGAGCTTGTTCGCAGCCATGTCATGGTACACCCTCATCTCGAGGAGCTGCATGTTCGCCATCTCCGCGATGAGCAGTTCGTGCTCGTATGCGTCTGACTCATCGACCAGCACCGAGCTTTCCCATCCCACGAGGAAGACGTCGGTGTTGTTGTATGACATCTTCTTGCCGAGCACTTCCGCGATGTAGGTGTCGTCGAGTATCCCGTAGTCCTTCTCGTCGACCATGAGCCCCGCTATGAGTTTTCCGTATCTCTTGAGCACCGCCTGCTGCTCCCCCTTGATGTAGTAGAACCTGTATGTCTCGGAGCTAGGATTGAGCGCGACCTTCTTGATCTTCTCGAGATTCTTGATCACGGTGCCGCATATCTTGACTGCGGTGCGCTCTGTGAATTCCTTTACTTCCTTGTCGAAGCTCAGGCTCTTTATCGCGTTCTCGTCCGCCCCCGAGAAGGCGCATCTCATCCTTATCGAGAAGCTACCGAGCGAGTAGACAGACACCTGCACCTTGAAGGCGTATTTCGCGTCCTTAAGCGTCAGCGACTCACCCTTGAGGTTGAATATCGACGGCACGTTGAATGTGGCCATCTCCTCAGGTGCGGGCTTAGTGTACTCGTACTTCGAGAAGTCCTCCTGGTTCTTAAGGAGGCCCTTGAGCTGCTCATCCGTGAACGTGGCTCCGGCGCTGTATATGAATAAATAGACTAGTTCCCCGTCCATGCAACTCCCATAGTGATGGTCCTCTCAAGCATAAAAAGGCTAGGGAGGGCGCAGAAATGCCGTTTTCCGATTCTGAAAAGACCTCGTCGATTGTATGGCCTACCGCGAGGTATTAATACGCTGACATTGCCTGATACTATTGAGTTTTATGCTGGTGAAAGCGCCAGGAGTAATAAAACTCCTAGGCGAACACGCCGTAGTTTACGGATACACTTGCATAGCCGCCGCGATAGACTTGTACGTTAACGCGGAGGTCAGCAACACAGGAGACAAGGATACTCTGACTATAACGAACTCTTCGCCCTATAACATGAAGATGTCAATAGGGAAGAACGAGCTGTCGAGTCTATTCGAACAGCATAAGCAAAAATCCAGCATACAGAACTATGTCGACAGGGCTTCCGAAATAGTTCCCGGATTCATGCACTTCGCAACCATAGCATCCCAGCTTTATTACAAGCACGGAGTTAGCCCCTTCGGCAAGAGCGTAGTCCTCCGTAGCAACCTTCCATCGCAGAGGGGCTTGGCGAGCAGCGCGGCGAGCTCAACCTCTTTTCTGCTGTCCCTTCTGGACGACTCGAAACTTCCTGAAGATGTGCTCATCGACATAGCGAGGCACGGCGAAAGAGTCATACACAGGAACGAGAACGCCGGGACGATCGACGTCTCAACTTCCTTTTACGGAGGCTGCGTAAGCTACGATTCGAAGAAGGGCGCCCGAAAGGAGAGCGTCGGGAAGGAGATGGAGCTTCTCATAGTGGACACTGGGCCCAAAAAGAGCACAGCGGAGATGGTGGGCCATGTGGCAAGGCTTTACTGCTCAAACCAGCCGTGGACCGAGGGAATCTTCAGGCAGATAGAAGCCTGCTCGAAAAACGGCATATCCGCTCTCAACATGGGAGACGCGAAAACACTCGGAAAATGCATGTACCTCAACCATGGCCTGCTCGCGCAGCTCGGCGTCTCAACGCCGAACCTCGACAGGGTCGTCGAGATGGCACGGAGCAACCATGCCCCCGGAGCGAAACTTAGCGGCGGGGGCGGTGGAGGAACAGGAATCATATTGCTTGACGACTCGACGCGAAAAGAAGCGCTGATCGGCGAGCTCAAGAGCAGCGGATTCGAAATCATAAACGCCAAGATGAGCCAGAAAGGTGCCTATGCCTCCCTTCTGGCGGACTGGGCGGAAAGTAACGATCCTTTCATCATTCGCCGCGTCAGAGCCGCGAAATCTCCCCTGCCATGAGGCTTGCGCTTCGGTGATAAAAGCCTTTACCTCCAATTAACACCATGAAAAGGGGCCATGTGATAAAGGAGGCGGAGCAGGAGCTCAACGCCAGCGGATACTCTACCGTTCTCGCCAAGAACATGCACACATGCGCCGACGTGTTCGCGGAGAGGAAGGGCCAGAAGTTCATAATAAAGATAGTCCACAACATCGATTCAATCACCAGGCACGAGGCGCAGAACCTCTGCAAGCTCTCCCAGTTCCTCGACGCGGAGCCGCTGGTGATCGCCTCCGTCTCGAAGGACAGAAAACTAAAGCGCAACGTGAGCTACAACCGTTTCTCCATAAGGTGCATCTCGCCCGAAATGCTGCAGGAGCTTGAGTACAATCCTTTCAAACTGCTGGCTTCGAAGTCAGTAGGCATAAAAACGAAGCTCGACGGGAGCAAGCTGCGCAGCCTGAGGAAGGCCAACGACATGAAGATGGAGGAGCTAGCGAGGAGGTCCATGCTGTCGAAGACGACACTCTACAAGCACGAGAGGAGCAACGATTACGCGGCGATAGGGACGATATACAGGCTCGAGGCCGTGCTCAACGGCTCGATCAAATCCGAGGACCTGCTGAAGAGCAAGAAGATGAGCATCCGCGTCAACGAGCTCGCAGGCACGGGGATGCCCGCGCTCCACCTCGACAAGGCGCCATTCGACATAGTGGCCAAGAAGAAGAATTACTACGAGATAAGCCTCGACGCGAACATAAGGACTCTGTTCAAGAGGGCCGCGCTGTTCAAGGAGATAAGGGAGGCTTTCGAGAACAACTATCCTTTCTTCATCAACGAGCGCGGCGGAAAGATAGAGGGCGTCTCCGCGATAAGAAAGAAGGACCTCATAAAGGCGAGTTCGGAGGACGAACTGCTGGCTCTCATAGGCTGAGATCACAGCAGCAGGAATATGATGTTCCCGAACAGCAGGGAGAACACGACCCCCGCGCCTATGAAGACCGCAAGCGGCGCGGCGTTCTTGTACACTGGAAGTGTGTGCTTCTCATTCCTGAGCTCCCTGATCGCCTTCTTTGTGGCAAGCCTCCCGAACTTGGGATACTTCTTCGTGAAGTAGTGCATCTCCTTCTCACTCATCATGTTGAACGCTATGATGTCCCCTTCCTCAAGCTCCTTCGGGGATGTGTCCGTCACCATCCTCGCCGTTATCTTCTCCTCGAACATGAGCGTTATGGAAGATGGCACCGCTATTAGGATCATCAGCAGCATGCTGCCGAGCGTGAGGTGGTCGAAGAAGAAGGTGAAGATGAACAGGAAAGCGTAGAGTGACAGGAGCAGTATGCCGAAAAACATGTGCTTGAGCCCGGTCTTTTCCCTGACCACTGTCCTCTTCGTGAACAGGAGATAGTAGAAAGGCACTGCCAGCGTCGCAACAAGGCCGGTCATGACGAACACGGACAGCACGAACGGCAGCCCGAACTGCGGCACGTATCCGAACAGCGGCATCGGCTGCAGAGGGAAGATGAGGCTCACCGCCACCAACTCGAATCCGTCGCCAGCTCCCCAAAGCCCGAGCCTGTACACGGCATAGCTTATGATTCCCACTGCCGCCGCGATTCCCAGGCTCAGCGCAAGCGTGTCCGAGTTGTACACGACCGTTATTACGAGTCCCGCGACTATGCTGGCGTACGCGAAAAGGTCAGGCACGTTTCTCTTGTTGAAGAGGTCGAAAGTAGCGTAGAGGATCACTATCGCCAGAAGCGTGGTTATCGGGATTATACTTTGCAACATTTGGCATACCTTAGTACAAAAGATTTAATAATACTAACAAAGACTAATAAATCACGTGTGTTAGTCATGAAAGCAGGGTTCCATGTTAAGCAGATCTACTGCGTTAGCATAGCCATGCTTTCACTGAAGCCTTATTTTACAAATAACACAAGGCTCTGGGCATAAGGGTTCTGTCTCTTCTTCTGTTTTCGGTGCTCTTATGCAAATGGGAAGACTAAAGTACACTACTCTTGAGGTTTGTTTCAGTGACAAGGAGGTCCTCCTCCTCGCTGAGATAGGGCTAGATGAGATAGCGACCGCCACGAGCTTCGTGGAGTACGTCTGCGGCAAGTACGGAATATCGAAGAGCGGAGCATGGTACTGCTTGAAGAAGTTGAAAAAGGAAGGTGTGGTGGAATTCACGGAGAAAGGGGAAGCATGCAAGCCTCTGAGCATGACCAAGCAGGGTCTGGAGGTTTTCAGGGGCCACGTCAACAGGGCGAAGCCCATGGGGCAGCAGCTGCCGATGATACGGATGAGGGCATTTCTCAACTGAGGCCCCGAGCGTGACGCTCGGGACGTCCCTTCCGCGGAGCGGCAGCCGTTGCTCTGACTATTTTAATTTTTCTTTCCAATACGAGACTGATGGAAATGGGGGCTAAGCAATATGTTTGGTTTGACGGCAAGTTCGTCGCGTTCGAGGACGCGAACGTTCACGTCCTGACGCACTCTGTGCAGTACGGGAGCGGCGTGTTCGAGGGGCTGAGGGCATACCAGGCGAAGGACGGCACCGCCGTATTCAGGATGAGAGACCACGTCAAGAGGTTCCTGAACAGCGCGAAGATCTACGGCATGGATCTCGGCTTCGGAGTGGACGGGATAGAGGAGGCGATAGTCGGAACAGTCAGGAAGAACAAACTCCCGGAGTGCTACATAAGGCCGTTCGGATTCTACAACGACCAGAAGATAGGTCTCAACCCGATAGGCAAGAAAGTGAGCGTTGTCGTGGCAGCTGTGCCATTCGGCAGCTATTTCACAAACAAGGACGCGGGCATAAAATGCAAGGTGTCCTCATGGCACAGGATAAACTCGCTGGTCCTGCCTCCCGAGGCAAAGGCGAGCGGAAACTACCTGAACTCCATACTCTGCTCCACCGAGGCCAAGAGGGCGGGCGCGGACGAGGCGATACTGCTTTCCGGCGACGGCTATGTCGCAGAAGGCCCGGGCGAGAACATATTCCTCGTTCAGGACAACAAGCTCGTCACGCCATCGAAGGAGGCCGACATACTTCTCGGGATAACCAGGGACAGCATAATAAAGATGGCCGAGAGCAAGGGAATCACCGTGGAGGAGAGGCAGGTCCACAGGGAGGAGCTCTACCTAAGCGACGAGGTCTTCTTCACCGGCACCGCGGCCGAACTGACCCCGATAACAGAGATAGACTCCAGAAAGATAGGCAAGGGAAAAATAGGGCCCATAACGAAGATGCTCAGCGTGGACTTCGACGGAGTGATGAAGGGTCGCAACGAAGAGTTCTTCGACTGGCTCACTTACGTGAAATAGGGTGGCCTGCATGAGCAAGAAAATCGTCGACAAGCGTCCTTGGGGGAAGTTCGAGCAGTTCACCGCCAACGAGAAGAGCACGGTTAAGCTGCTTTACGTCAAGAAGGGCAAGAGGCTGAGCTACCAGTACCACAAGGGACGCTCTGAATTCTGGCACGTGGTCTCTGGGAAGATAGTTGCGGTTCTCAACGGCAGGAGGATCCCGCTCAGGGCAGGAGGCGAGATAACCATCCCGAAGATGGCGAAGCACAGGATCATCGGTGTCGAGGACGCGGTGGTGCTCGAGCTTGCTTCCGGAAAGTTCGACGAGAACGACATCGTCCGGATCGAGGACGACTTCAACAGAAAGTAATCGTCACCTTCCAAAGACATAACTTCACGGCAGTTGTATTAAAATGGTGAAAAGCATGGAGAAAAAAACCATTCCTGCGTGGAGGTTGGCGCTTTTGGGACGGTTGGATACGACGCTCATATTATTCGAGTTAGTTCTGAGCGTTATATTCATTTTAGTCGGATACCTCACAAACAACATATATTTTAGAGGAGTCGGAGTTGGATTGATGATTGCCTGGGTGACGAGCGCCATAGCCTATCTATACAAAAAGAAAAGCATGAAATCCTGAGAATTCATTTTTACGCCTAAAAACAGAGATATCTGCACCAACACGATGGGACTGCGCAGAGTCATTGCTGCTCAGAAAAGCTTCAGCGGCCTGGTGAACTTGTCTATCTTCTCGGCGAAGTCCGGACCTATCCCTAATGTCGTAGTGGTTCCAGGGGGCAGCTGTGTGAGTCCCGCGTCGTTTATGAGAGCGCAAGGCACGCCCTCGTACAGGAAGGCCTTCTGCAGCTTCTTCAGGCTCTCCTCGTCGTCGACGGCCAGGACTATCTTCTTCTGCCCGCTGTTGATCCACGCCTTCGCGACCTTCTCGTCCTTCTTCACGGACTCGATGTAACTCGACACCGATGCGTGCGCCACCTGCGCCGACAGCTTCCCCGCTCCCATCTTGAGGTCCTTCCTGACGACTATGACCTGCTTTACCTCAGTGTCCATGCGTATGCTTTCCAGCCAAGTATTTTATTACTTTCAGAGCCAGTAGTAGCGACGGTGCTGCTCATGTCGCAAATCGGCAACAAAATAGTATCTGGATTCATCAGGGACTACTACAAATCGGTGCACAACATCGCCCCCGACAAACTGGAGCAGCGCGAGTTCGGGTTCGGAACGTTCGAGAGCAAGATAGCGTTCAGGCACATGGCGTTCAAGAGCGCTTCCGAGTTCGAGAAGTACTTGGTGAACTCAGCACCGCCGTTCGTGGACTACTCTGCCGCTTACTACAAGCTTCCCGACGCCAGGCCGATGGAGCGGAAGGGCTGGCTCGGATCGGAACTGAGGTTCGATATCGACGCGAACGACATACCGACGCCCTGCAAGCTGGACCACGGGCAGGAATGGATCTGCGACAAGTGCCTCGAGGCATCGAAGCGCGAGGTGATAAAGCTGATAGAGGACTTCCTGATCGCGGACTTCGGTTTCTCCGAGAAGGAGATCGAGATAAATTTCAGCGGCAACAGGGGATACCACCTGCACGTCCGCAGGGAGAGCATAATGATGCTTGGCACGAGCGCGAGGGAGGAGATGAGCAACTACATCTTCGGTCAGGAACCGGATTTCAACGCCTTCTTCACGAAGGACTACAGCGAGAACCCGAGGGGAAAGCATGTGGGGCCCAAGCCTTCCGACGGAGGATGGAGGAGGAAGGTCGCGCAGGCGTTCCTCGATGCTGCCTACAGCAAGGAATCCATGATGGCCCTCGGGATAGACAAGGAGACCGCATCGTGGATATTCAGAAATTCCCCCTTTGTCAGGGCCCAGATAAACGCAGGGAACTGGGACTTCCATAACATCCCCCACAGGGACGAAGTGCTAGGAAACCTCGTCCACAACCAAGCCATAAAGGAGGGGAACAAGATAGACAAGGGCGTAACCAGGGACCCGTCGCACCTGATGCGACTTCCGAACACCATACACGGAGGGGCCGGACTGATCGCAAAGAAGCTCCAGTCGCGCGCCGCCCTCGACGGCTTCAATCCGCTAGTTGATGCGATAGCTTTCAAGGAGGGCGAGCTCACCGTCCGCGCCAACTCGAAATACAAGCTGGTCCTGAACAACCAGGAGTTCGGGCCCTACAAGGACGAAACCGTCACCCTACCGACCTACGCAGCAACCTATTTATACTTGAAAGGGCTAGCAGATATACAGTCAGCCAGTTGAACCAAAGCAACAGGCTTATTTTCGGTGTTACGGATGAACGCGTACAAACACATGCTTGAATCATTCCAGAACGAGTACAAGACCAGGGACCAGGCTCTAAAGAACAGGATAATGACATGGAGGAAGGAGTCCCCCGTCGAAAAGGTCGAGAGGCCCACAAACATAGCCAGGGCGAGGGAGCTCGGATACAAGGCCAAGCAGGGAATAGTCATGGCCAGGGTCCGCGTCGGAAGGGGGCTCAGCAAGAGGAGGAAGATCAAGGCGGGAAGGAAGCCTTCAAAGCAGGGTATGTTTTACGCTTACAGAAAGTCTCTCCAGGCAATGGCGGAGGAGAGGGCCGCGAAGAAGTTCGCGAACTGCGAAGTCCTCAACTCATACTACGTCGGAGAGGATGGAGAGTACAAGTTCTTCGAGGTCATACTTCTCGACGCGTCGCATCCTGCTCTGCTCAACGACCCTGTCTATGCGAACATAATCGCACAGAGGGGAAGGGCGGACAGGGGTCTCACAAGCCTTGGCAAGAGGCACAGGGGCCTGCGCAACAAGGGCTTCGGAACCACCCAGAGCAGGCCGAGCGTAGGACGCGGGCAGAGCAAGAGGCATTCAAGCAGGGGCTCGTCTTGATCGCGAAGCTAACGATAAGTATCGGCGACGACGCGAAGGAATACGTGAAGATTGTCGGAAAGGGGGAGCGCTTCAAGAGAGGAAGCGCCTCTTTCTCTTCGAAAAAGGGAACGATCGAGGTCGTCGCGAAGGCGGGCGATGCAACCTCTCTGATGGCCTCTCTCGGGAGCGCGATCAAGCAGCTGAAAGTGGTAAGTAGCGTGGATTCGGTAGTAAAATAACGTGCACTCCCTTTATTCCACTAATTCCGATATTAATATAAATGTAAATCGCGCATTAACTCCGTAATTCAGTGTGCAAGTTGCACTGTTCGGTTTTGCGCTCATTTTAAAGTGCATAAACATGAGACGAGGTTCACTAGAGTATTGGCCGCACAGAAGGGCTCACAAGCTACTGCCAAGAATAAGGAATTGGCCGGAGTCCAAGACGCCGTCAGTGCTCACTCTGCCCGCATTCAAGGCGGGAATGACCCACGTCATGGTCGTCGACGACTCTCTTTCCCCTTCAAAAGGCCAGGAGATCTTCAGGCCGGTTACTCTTCTTGTTTTTCCAAAGATGTTCATCTACGGCGTAAGGACGTACGGAAAGAAGTACCTCTACGAGCAGCCGACCGGAACCGTCTACGACAAGGCTCTGGCGCTCAAGCTCGGAATGAAGACGGTGAAGGACACCAACATCGAAGAGCTTAAGAAGAACGCCGCCGAGTACACGGACGTCACCGCACTCGCGTTCGCGGACCCTACTGATCTGAACATAGGCATAAAGAAGCTCATGCAGTTCGAGGTCCCTGTGGGCGGAAACACAATCGCCGAGAAGATCGCATTCATAGAGAAGATATTCGGGAAGGAGGTCAAGTCCTCAGAAGTGCTTGCACTGGGCGAATTCATAGACGTCGTCTGCGTCTCGAAGGGCAAGGGCTGGGAAGGCCCTGTGAGCAGGTTCGGCGTCGCGAGGCAGTACCACAAGTCCACCGGAAAGATAAGGCACCTCGGAACCCTGGGAGCATGGCACCCGCCTAAGGTCCTCTTCTCAGTGCCGATGGCGGGACATCTCGGATTCAACTACCGAACCGAGCTCAACAAGAGAATAATCAAGATGGGCACCGCGCAGGATTCGCTGGCGGTAACCCCTAAGGGCGGCTTCCTGAATTTCGGAAACATAAGGAGCGACTACATAATGATTGAAGGTTCGATTCCTGGATCCGCGAAGAGGTTCGTGAGGATCAGGAAGGCGATAAGGGCGAAGGGCAAGGTCACTGTGCCCAAGATAACCTACATATCGACAGAGTCTAAGCAGGGCGCATGATCATGGAAGCAAATGTCTATCACATTGACGGCAAGGTTGAGAAGAAGGTGACCCTGCCGAAGGTATTCGAGAACACCACTTACAACGAGGACATCGTGAAGAGGGCGCTCCTCGCCGAGCAGAGCCAGCAGTACCAGGCCCAGGGGCACGACGTCGACGCAGGAATGAACACCTCCGCGGTCTATGTCGGAAGGTACTCGACATACAGAACCGGAAGGCACATAGGAAGGCCTGCCAGGCCTAGGCAGAAGCTCGCCAAGGGAGCGCAGGGAGAGGTAAGGAGAATCCCTTCCGCCAAAAAGGGAAGAAGGGCGCACCCGCACATGGTGGGGAAGAACATAATCGAGAAGATCAACAGGAAGGAGTACACCAAGGCGATAGAGATTGCCGTGGCCGCATCCGCTAACGCTTCACTGATAAAGAAGTATCACTCTGTCTCGAACGAGATACCCATAGTGGTGTCCTCCGGAATAGAGAAGATAACGAAGGCGAAGGAACTCATGAAGGTTCTGGTGGCTCTCGGAGTGAGGGAAGACCTCGAAAGGTCCCACAAGCCCAAGGGCAAGGAGGGCAACAGGAAGGGAAGCAAGAGGAGGTACTTCAGGAGCAGCGTGCTCATAGTGGCGAAGGACACGAAGGAGATAGGAAAGGCCGGAAGGAACATACCCGGCGTTGACGTCATAAGCGTCGACAGGATGAGGATAAGCGTTCTCGTCCCCGGAGCAAAGCCGAGGCTGACCGTCTGGTCCGAGGCCGCGATAGCTGCACTGCCGGAGGGAATAGTGGCATCAGTCCTGAACTACAAGCAGTGATCACATGACAACACTTCAATATCCAATAGCAACCGAGAAGGCGATCAACATGATCGAGAGGGACAACGTCATAACCTACATCGTGGATATGAGGTCGAACAAGGCGGACGTAAAGAAGGAGTTCGAGGACTCATTCAAGGTCAAGGTCAAGAGAGTAAATATAATGATAGAGGCCAAGAACAGGAAGAGGGCCTACATAACGCTCAAGAAAGAGTTCAAGGCGAGCGACATAGCGCTCAAGCTGAAGCTCGTATAGGTGTCATAAATGGGAAAGAATCTTCATCAGCAAAGGCGTGGACGCGGTACTGGAGCGTTCAGGAATCCTCCTAACACTTACAAGGCCGACGTGATGTTCCCATCGAGGAAGGTCAACGGCAAGATAAGCGCAGAGGTCATGGAGTTCATAGACGACCCCGGCCACAGCGCCCCGCTGATGAAGGTCACTTACGAAGACAACACGTCATCGATATTCCTGGCCCCCGAGGGCATCAGGGTCGGTGCGAAGATCCAGGAGGGAGTGGATGCGGACCTCACTCTTGGAAGCATACTGCCTCTCTCCAAGATACCGGACGGGACTCCCGTTTACAACGTCGAGGTCCTTCCGGGAGACGGCGGCAAGATCGCAAGGTCCGCCGGAAGGTTCGCGACTGTCGTAGCTCACACTGAAACCACTGTTACTATGCTTACTCCCGCCAAGATGACTGTCATGATGGACGCCGCCTGCAGGGCGCAGATAGGCGCGGTCGCGGGCGGAGGACAGGACTCATGCCCGATAATGAAGGCGGGGAAGAGCCACCACATGCACCACGCGACGAACTCGCCTTGGCCTGTCAACAGGGGAGTCAAGTGCAACCCGGTCGACCACCCATTCGGAGGAAAGCAGCACCACAAGGGATCCTCAAGCATGATCTCGCGCAACGCTCCTCCTGGAGCGAAGGTCGGGCACATCGCGGCTAGCAGGGTAGGAAGGAAGAAGAGGAGCTGATTATGCCACGAGTATTCAACTTTAGAGGTAAGACGCCGGAAGAGATGTCAGCGATGGGCATGGAGGAGTACTCCAAGCTCGTGACTTCGAGGCAGAGGAGGGCCATCAAGAGGATGGGCGCGGAGTACAAGGCGCTCATAGAGAAGGCCGCCGCCGTGAAGAAGAAGGGATCGACGAAGGCGATAAAGACGCAGGTCAGAGAGGCGCTCATACTCCCGAGCTGGCTCGGAATGAAGTTCGCTGTTTACGACGGAAAGGAATTCAAGGAAATGACCATATCGACCGAGATGCTCGGACACAGGCTCGGCGAGTTTTCGTTCACGACTAAGAGAGTGGTCCACTCCGCGCCTGGAATCAAGGCAACGAGGGGAAGCAAGTTCCTCGCGGTGAAGTAGGCATGAAATACTCAATCAACATAGACAGGAAGGGCATCTCCCTAGCCCAGGGCTACGAGATAAACGCCAGCTACAAGGACCTGACCGCCGTCTGCGACGCCATAAGGTATCTGAGGACGGACGCGGCGGAGAAGGTCCTAGAGGGTGTAATCACGGAGAAGATGCCCATCGCCTTCAAGAAGTACAACAAGTACATGGGAAGCAGGCACGAGCTCCAGGGCAGGAAGGGCGCGTACCCTATAAAGGCCGCGACCGAGGTCAGGCACATAATGGTCAACGCGATCGCGAACTCCCAGAAGAAGGGGATGGCGCAGGACTCGCTGTTCGTGGTCCACGCCTCCGCGAACAAGACCCACATCGAGAGGAGAAGGCCGTCAAAGGGCTCGCTCTCATGGGGCAGGGGGCAGTACGGTACATCATCTGGCACTCACAGCGACCTTGAATACGCGAAGATAGAGATAGGTGTGTCGAACCCGGAGGAGCAGGCGCTCACGGAGAACATGAAGCGCGGCATAAAGGTTCGAAACAGGGTGCGCGAGGCTAAGCCCAAGGCCAAGCCGAAGGCAGCAGCATCCGCAAAGGCTGAGACAAAGAAGAAGTGACGTTAATGGTAGTAGAACGAAAGTTTATCGAGGACGCGATGGTGAAGCACGAGATATCGAAGTATCTCGAGAAGACTCTGAGCAGGGCAGGATTCTCAAAGGTCGAGATCCACAAGACGCCCGTCATAACGAGGATCACCGCGTACGTCACCAACCCCGGAAGGGTGATAGGGAGGGGAGGCGCGACGATAGACGCGATAACCCAGGAGATAAAGACGAAGTTCCACATAGACAACCCGCAGATAAGCGTCGCGGAGGTCAAGAACGAGATGCTCGAACCTCGGCTGGTCGCAAGGCACATCGCAGGAGCTCTCGAGAGGGGAGCCAACGCGAGAAGCCTCCTTCACTCAACGCTTAAGACGATAATAGACAACGGCGCGCTCGGAGCCGAGATAGTCGCCACCGGCAAGCTTGCCGCGAAGGGAGCGAAGGCGAGGCAGATCAAGGTGAGATTCGGATACATACCCAAGGCCGGAGACACCGTCAAGCTCGTGGACATCGCCCACGTCGCGTCGTACCCGAAGTACGGGGCGATAGGGATACTGGTAAGGATAGTGCAGCCGGGAACGCTCTTCCCGGACAGAGAGCTTAAGAAGATAGAGATGCCTAAGAGCCTCGAAGCGGCAACAGGAAAGTAATAAATATAAGGAGAGGCAAAAGTGAGTATAATGCGTATAAACGATCTAAGGTCATTGACTGTCGACGCTCTCAAGAGCAAGAGGCAGCAGCTCTCGCTCGATCTCTCCATAGAGAAGAGGAAGATTGCGTCGACTGGCGTCCAGAGCAAGAAGGTAAAGGTGAAGGAGCTGCGAAGGACAATGGCCCAGATTCTAACCCTGCTAAAAGAGAAAGGTGCCAAGGAATAATGCCTGAGATGTGCCCAAGGTGTGGCCTGCCCAAGGAGATCTGCGTCTGCGAGATCCTCGACAGGGAAGCCACAAAGCGAATAAAGATCTACAAGGCGAAGGCGAAGTTCCGAAAATACATAACCATAGTCGAGGGACTAGGGGGCGACGAGCTCGAGAAGACCGCCAAGGAGCTGAAGAGCAAGCTCGCCTGCGGAGGGACCTACAAGAAGGGCATGATAGAGCTCCAGGGGGACCACATAACCGCCGTCAAGAAGGAGCTCGTCCTGCTGGGATTCCCGGAAGGGAGCATCGACGCCAACAGCTGATCACGGCGTCCCGCATCCGTGTCTGATTTCAACCATCAATCGGCGAGAGCCATCCCCTGCGCCTCGGAACCCGCATATCTATATAAACCTAAATTCCATTGGAGTATAGAAAAACTCCTTTTGGGATCCAATGACGCTGATGATACTCACAATGTTCCTTCCCTTCCTGTTCATAATACCCCTTCTGCTGCTTCCTGAGAGGCATGCCTTCAAGATATCCCTGATATCGTCCGCGATCATATTCCTGTTCGCGCTCTCGGCTGCGTACCTCGGGTTCACGCAGGGATTCGGCCAGCTCTCCTTCCAGCAGACTTACCTGCGCGCCCTCGGCATAGGCCTAAGCCTTGACATCACTAAGTACACAAACCTATTCGTCGTCATGACCTCCATAGTGCTGCTCGCGTCCGCCATCGCGGCGAAGAGCTTCATAAAGGAGTCCCAGCGCATATACAACCTGCTCTTCCTCTTGATCTCGGGCTCGACCCTCGGCGTGTTCCTCTCCGGCAACCTCTTCCTCCTGTTCGCCTTCTGGGAGCTCTCCGAGATATCGATGTTCTTCATAATCTACGTCTTCGGCGGCTACGATCGCCGCTATGCGGCGATAAAGTTCCTCATGTACTCCCTCTCCGCGAGCCTACTGCTCCTGATAGGGATAATGGTGATCTACTCAGGGCTGCCTTCTCCCACGTTCTCGATACAGGGCGTGATCTCTCAGTCCGCGCTCATTCCTCCGGGCACACAGCTGCTTGCGATGGTGCTGCTGCTCCTGGCATTCATGATAAAGATACCCTCATTCCCTTTCCATGGCTGGCTGCCCGACGCGCACACAGAGGCGCCGACGACGGGAAGCATGATACTCGCGGGCATACTCCTAAAGTTCGGGGGCTATGGGCTCCTCCTGACCTTCATGATGCTCCCTATTGCTAGCAACTACGCCATGCTAATAGCGGTGATATTCGGCGCCTCCGCGGTGTACAGCGCATTCGTGGCCTTCAAGCAGCTGCACCTGAAGAGGCTGATCGCCTACACTAGCATCGTCGACATGGGCATAGCCTCCATCGGGATCGCCTCCATGACGGCGGTAGGCATCGAAGGGGGCTTCTTCTTCATGCTGAGCCACGGCATAGTGATATCACTGCTCTTCCTCGTCGCAGGAGCGGTGGACGAGTCCTACAAGACGCTGCTGCTGTCAAGGCTCAGCGGGATAGTCAAGAATTTCCCCTCGATAGCATACTCTTTCCTGTTCGGCGTGTTCGCGCTGATAGGAATACCCCTCACGGGCGGATTCGTGGGCGACCTTCTCGTCTTCATAGGCGCATTCTCAGCATACGGGGCGGCGGGCGTCGCTCCACTCTTCGCCGTCCTTCTGCTCGGCGCGCTGATGTTCCTTGTGGCAGAGAGGTGCTTCTTCAATTCCTCAAAGGCGGTGGAGCCGTTCGTGAACCCCGATGCGAGGATCTCCTACGCCATCGCGTTCCTGATTGCGGCAACCGTCGCCCTCGGCGTGCTGCCATTCCTCCTCCTGGCCCCGTTCGCGAGCTAGGTCTCTACGCCTCCCTGGCTTCCTCTCCCATGTAGGCTCCGGTCTCTATTATCTCTTCAAGCACGTTGATCAGGTAGCTGGCGTTCTTCGTGATGTCCTCCGTAGTCACCATTCCCATGACCTTGCTTTCATCGTCGATGACGCAGAGCTTCTTGACCTTCTTGTCCGCCATCTGCCTAGCCGCGTCCTCCAGCCTCATGTGCGCGGTGATCGTCAGCACCGGCTTTGTCATCACGTGCTTCGCCTTGACGAACCAGAGATTCCTCTTGGCTGAAACGAGCCTCTTCACTATGTCCCCCTCTGTGATTATCCCCACTGGTTCGTTCTTCTTGTTGGTTATCAGAACGGCGTCTATCCTGTGCCTGCCCATCTTCCTGGCGATGTCCCTTATGCTCGTCTTTTCAGTGGCCGTCACAGCGGGCTTGCTCATTATCTCCCCTACCGTAAGCGAACTCACTTCTGTGTTTGTTATCGGTTTTGAATAACTTCTTTGCATACTCCCACTCTCAATATCATTCCCCCTCCAAAGCTTTTAATATAAATCACTTTTTTAATTTACCTCCCTATAGAAACAGCGCCGAGACACATTATAAGCGTAGTGTGCTAGCCTCGCTATCTGCCGTTCAGGAAGCCGCTGAGCTTCTCAAGTGCGATCCTGTGCATCGAGATCGCGTTCTTCTCCTCAGGCGTCATCTCCGCGAACGTCTTGTCGAAGCCCTCCGGAATGAATATGGGATCCCAGGCGAATCCGTTCTTTCCCCTAGGGGTCTTTGGTATCCTTCCCTTGACGATCCCGTAGAAGTGCCTCATCTCCTTTCCGTCGTATAGCGTGAGGGTAGTCTTCGCGTATATCGCATCGTCCCCGAAAAGGTTTGCGATCTTGCATATTCTCTCTAGGGTAACCTTCTCCCAGAACCACTTGACGAGCGGACCCGGGAAATCATTCAGGCAGTGGATGTAGAGAGACTGGTCCCAGACAAACAGCGGTTTTCCCACATTTTCCCACGCCTCTTTTGCCTTGTGCTCCGAGATCTTGTCCGAGTCAAGCCCCTGCACCTCCTCGAGGTCAAGGTCGACATGCTTGAGCTTGGTGTTTAGTATCTGCTCAGCCTCCCGCAGCTTGTCCTTGTTGCCCGTTATGAGATAAACTTCCATTATTTCACTTCCAGTTTCAGCCTCGTAAACAAAACCGCGAAGCCCATCTTTCCGTAAAATTCAACAAGCCTCTTCATGTTTGTGTTATCGGCAGCGACAAGGATTTTTGTTATTTTTCTCTTCTTGGCCTCCTTCACAAGTGTTCTTACTAATTCTCTTCCTACTCCTTCGTTTCTACTTCTTTTTGATACGTATAAAGAATCAAGCTCAACGTATCTCTCGTTTTTATTTATATAGAAACTCTTCTTTTCCGCCTTATGCATCACACCAAGCGCATATCCTATGATCTTCCCTTTTTCTTCTCCTATTGCTATTATTTCGTGTCTGCTCACCGCCTCGACAAGTTCCTTCCTAGTCATTGGAGTGAATCCTGGCGAGATGCCTTCTTTCTTCCATTTCTTGTCTAATTCAGCAATGTCCTCGCAATCCCCCCTGGTTGCAATCCTGACCTTCATTATTTCACTTTCATTCGAAGTAGAAGCAATGCTTTCCTGATGAAAACCTCCTCCCTCCTTACCATAAACCCTGTTGTGTACGCTTTTTTCTCGCTGTTCCTCAACAGGCCCATCACCTTCCTCGCGTCATGCCATTCAGGTACCAGGCCCTCTCGTATCTCCCCCTCGTCCAAATTGACTTTTCCCTGCTTGCCTATAGCAAAGGCGAGATAGCAATATGAAAACTGCGTGATGTTTATCTTTTTCCTGTGCTCGAGTATCAGTCCTATCTCTTTCTTTATTGCAATCCTGTATCCTGTCTCTTCGAGCACTTCCCTCTGGGCGGCCTTGATGGGCGTTTCTCCCTCCTTCATGCCGCCGCCAGGAAGCTTGTAGAAATTGCTTCTTGTAGAGTGCTGGAGCAGTATCTCTCCCTTCGAGTTGAACACTACTGCCCTCGCCGCCGCCCTGTAGTAGCTCGTTATGTCGTCCTTCTTCCTGTTTATCCCGATCCCGCGAATGTCGTGCCTCGACACCGGGCTGCGCTCAGCCCCAAAATCCTTATCTGAGATTTCGGCTAAGAGTTCCATGTCTATCATCAAGTGCCAGACTGTCCTGCGGGATTTGTTACGGGAGGCGGGTTAGCCTGTCCTCCGCCTCGTGCGCTTTTGAGAGCGACGAATGCGCCAACAGCCGCAAATACAAGCCCGAAAATGATCAGCATTATGTTATCGCCTGTGGCGCCTGGCTGAAGCACTGCAAGGGAAGGATCGCCCGGGTTATAGTGAACACTGACCTGCATCCCCACGGGATACTGAGCCATGAGCCCCGAGACATAGCTGAATGAAGTAGACGAGGAATCTAAAGGCGTGACCTTGTTTCCTCTGTACGACTGGCCGTTTTCCGTGTAGGTGTAGAATACGTAGGGAGCATAGTATGTGTTGCATTTGTTATTGCTGCACGAGTAGCTGCTTGAGTAGTTGGATGTTATTATGACTCCTTGAACTGTGGGCCAGCTCTGACTTGCCTGCCCTGACATATACTCGCCTACGCCAAAATACAAAACGCCTATGCCGATGAGCAGGAAAATCGCGCCGAGGAGGATGGCACCCTTGCCGCTGACTTGCCTCCCTCCGCCAGGCCCATAATGGCCCATACCCGGACCATATCTTATTGCTGGGCCAGACTCATGTTCCGGAGGCGGAGGCATTTCATTTCCAGGCATATCCTCAACAAACCATATTTACCCGAGAGTAAATTTATAATACTGCCTCGCTCAACCGAGCGATTTAGAACGATGAAATACGCCTTGGCCGGGATTCGAACCCGGGTCGCAAGCGTGACAGGCTCGCATGCTGGACCACTACACTACCAAGGCGCGTAGTATCTATTGCCCTCTCATAATTAAATCTGTTTGGATTTGCGAGGAGGCTTCCTCTCGTACTTGATTTTGAGCCCTATGAGCAAAAGCATCAGGAAAATGGATATGATGTTGTACGCTATTAGGGGATATGACGCGAGCCCTATCCCGTACGCGAGCCAGAGCGCGTATCCCACCGTCACCATCACGGCCCACGAGTAAGCCAGATCCTCAGTCGACTTTGTTTTGTAAACCTTGATTATCTGAGGAAGTATTGCGAACGTGGTGAGGAAGCCCGCAATGTACCCTAACGCCAGATAGTAATCCATAGCCTCCTCCTAAATACAAAATCCCGCTGGGGTTATTCGAAAACCCAACCTACCGGTATCTACTTCCGCTGGAAGTCGTCAAAAACTACAGCCGGTCGCTCTGCCATTGAGCTACAGCGGGAATCGTAAACTATTTGGGTTAGTGAATATTAATATAGATGTGTGAGTTTTAACTTAGGTTAGGGCGCGATTTATGCGCTGGCGACAAACCTGGCTTCTGGATGGGTGCGAGGGTGCAAGAAAAAGAATATAGCATGGAAAATCTGAGGTGGAACCTAATCCCCCTTTTCCTATATACCCTCAAGGACTACGCCAACAGGATAATAAGGAACAAGAACTTCCACGACTCGCTGGTGACGACCTTCGCGTTCCTCAGCCTCGGGCTCGCGTTCCCGTTCCTTCCGCCTCTCCTTTTCTTCATATTACTCGTCATCGTGTTCGTATGCACCTACATCGCGCCGCTCCTCGGCCTCATGGCCCTGCTGCTGCTGACCCTGCCCGAGCTCATATACCAGACGCCGCTGCTCGCGTGGTTCTGCATGATACTGATAAGCATCTCACTGATATTCGGGTACAAGAACTACAGGTCAATCACCTATGCATATGCGCTGATAGCGCTGCAGCTCTCCCCCATCGGCCTATTCCTCGAGATACCAGCTCTCATACTCTCCGCGCTCGTGCTCGGATTCAAGAGGAGCGCAGGAATGGGCGCATTGGCCATACTCGTGGCTGTCGCGATATCGGGGATGTCCAACATCCCCCTCTCGGGGCCGATAATCTACAATACAGCAGCTGCGCATCATCTGCTGAATGCGACAAAGTCCTCGACCACCAACATCAACAACTACGTCGTCTCGAAGCCACCCGCGACATATGAGAACCTAATGGCCTCCTGGTCGTCGGGATTCTCCGCGTTCACGAATCTCATCAACTCGCCTTCGGTGCTCAACAGCTTCGCCAACGCCTTCTCCATGATCGCGTTCGGCCTGCAGTTCACGATCCTTCAGATACTGCTGTGGGTCTTCGTGGCATTCAGCACCGCGGGCTACGCGATAAAGAGCAGGTCCTCCTACAAGGGCTCCCAGGCCAGCCTCTTCGGGGCGTTCCTTCCGATTTCCGCGTACGCTTTCTCTGTTTTTGTCAAGATCCCCTTCAACTACATACTAATAGCGAGCTTCGCGATCACCCCGCTCATAATCTTCGTAATGGAAACGCTCAACATAGAGGTCGTCCAGGCGCTTGACGTGATGAAGCAGGACATCCTGGAGAAGTTCGGCGTCGCGTTCGAGGACCTGACCAAGGGTTCAAACGAGACGCTCGCGGACGTCGCGAACTACGAGCAGACCAAGCAGGAGCTGAAGGAGACGATACTGAGCCCTATAGAGCACAGGGAGATATCCGCCGCCTACAAGGTGCAGCCTGCCAAGGGCGTCCTGCTGTTCGGGCCTCCTGGAACTGGAAAGACGCTCATAATGAGGGCGCTGGCGAACGAGATACGCGCAGGGTTCTTCTACGTCAAGGGATCGTCCATACTCTCCCCGTATCCCGGGGAGAGCTCGCAGGCGCTGTCAAGGATATTCGCCACCGCTAAGAAGCACGCACCGTGCGTCCTGTTCTTCGACGAGATAGACGCCATAGCCGGAAGGAGGGAGATGCAGGAGGGGTCCACAGGCAGGGAGCTTGTGACCGCGATGCTGGCTGAGATGGACGGGTTCCAGAAGATAACTGGAGTAATCATCGTAGGCGCCACGAACGTGCCGCAGCTGCTCGACGAGAGCATAATGAGGCCTGGCAGGTTCGACAAGGTAATCTACATGCCGCTCCCCGACCAGGCAGGAAGGGCGCTGATATTCAAGCACTATCTCACGGGGCTTCCCATATCGAAAGACATCGATTACGAGAAGCTCTCGAGCCTCACGACCAGGTTCTCCCCCGCCGACATAAAGAACGTCTGCGAGGAGGTGAGCCGCGAGGTCGGGGACATCGCCATCACGAAGCACGAGGTCCTTGTGATAAAGATGGCCGACATAGTCAGGGTGATGAAGACCATCAAGCCGTCGACCTCGCTGGCGAGGCTCGAGGAGTACAACACATTCAAGATGGACTATGAGAGGAGGGGGAAGCCGGAGGCGCACAATGAGCTGGAGAAGAAGGTCATGCTTGAGGACGTGGTCGACCTGGAAGAGGCGAAGAAGGCCCTCCGCGAGGCGGTGGAGATACCGATACTTCACCCCGAGCTCGTCAAGAAGTACGACATAGGCAGCATAAAGGGTATCCTGATGTTCGGGCCTCCGGGAACCGGAAAGACCATGCTCATGCAGGCGGTGGCGAACGAGCTGGGCGACGTGCGCGTGCTGAGCATCTCGGGATACGACATAGCCAAGTACGGGCAGGAGAAGGCTGGGATGACCGTCAAGGAGGTCTTCGACAGGGCGAAGGAGAACGCGCCGTCCATAGTGTTCCTTGACGAAATAGACGCGCTCGTGCCCGCCAGGGACACAGCTACACACAACGGCCTGCAGCTGACGGGGGAGTTCCTGCAGGAGTTCGACAAGATAAAGCAGGCGGCCGGAGTGGTGGTGGTCGCCGCGACGAACAGGCCCGATTCGCTCGATCCCGCGCTGCTCAGGGCGGGCAGGTTCGACAGGCTGATCTTCATGCCTCCACCCGACGAGCCGAGCAGGGCGAAGCTCTTCGAGATGAACCTTGAGAAGGCCCCTATAGGGAGCGACATGGACTTCAAGAAGCTCGCGAGCCTCACGGCGGGCTACACCGGGGCGGACATAGCGAACGCATGCAGGCAGGCGAAGATGAACGCCCTGGAGTCCAGCCTCACCAACGCGGCGGAGACTCCGATAAGCCTGGAGGAGATGATTGCCATAATACAGAAGTCGAAGCCTTCGGCCCCGACCCAAAGCCTCGGGAGGTACGCGAACTTCCTGAGCAAGTACGGAAAGCGCTGAAATAAAGGATAACTGGCCGCTGAATGGTGCATTTCAGACGACCCTGCCCATAAAGAGATAGGCAGCTGCGCCGTTGGCCGCCTGGATAACCGGCTGAGGATATATCCCGAACAGTATCGTGATCGCAAGGCAGAATCCCACCACGTAGAGCGTCGCCCTGTCGATACGGATCCTCTTGGCCCCGACCTTGTTCGTGTACACCGCGCTCATCACCTTAAGGTAGTAGAACGCGGAGATGACGCTGTTGATTATCCCGACCACCGCGAGCCATGCCATGTTTGACTCTACCGCGCCCAGGAAAAGCAGGAACTTCCCGACGAAACCTGTGGTCAGCGGGACTCCGAGGAGCGCTATCAGGAAGATCGTCAGCGCGATTGCGCATAACCTGTTCTCCTTGTACAGCCCAATAAGGTCGCTCACATCGTTCTTCCCGTTGACCTCGAGCCAGGCGACCACGCTCATCGCCCCTATGAAAATGAACGCGTGGGCGAATATCTGGAAGAGGCTTGCGCTTATCCCGCCCGCATTCTGCAGAGCAAGACCTATGAGTATGTATCCCGCCTGAGCTATTGAAGAGTACGCAAGCATGCGCTTGAGGTTGTCTTGCGACAGCGCCACCAGGTTGCCGTAGAACATCGTCACCGCGGCGAGAACCGCGACAAGCGCGAACGCGAAGCCCGAGCCTATGAAAACGAGTATCAGGACCTGCATGAGCGCGGCCAATCCCGCCTTCTTGTTCAGTCCCCCGAGGAGCGCCGTCGCGAAGGCCCCCGATCCCTGGTAGATGTCAGGTATGAGCACGCTGAAGGGAAATATTGACGCCTCGAACCCTAGGGACGCTATGAACAGCACGAGCGCGAAGAGAGTCAGGCTGCTCTGCCGCCCCGGAACGAGGAGGACGGAGTTTGATGCTCCGTACACGAGCACTATCGCGAACGAGATCAGCGAGACCGCTATCGAGGTCATTATGAAAAGCTTGGTCGCAGCCTCGATGCTTTCCCTCCTGGATATGAGCACTATGAATGCGCTGGGAACCGCCATCAGCTCGAGCCCGATGAATATGCCTATGAGCGACGACGCGGACACGACGAAGAACATTCCCACGAGCGCGAACGATGCGAGCACAGCGAAGTTCTTGTACTCACGCGAGTTGCCGTAGGCAAGCAGGTTCAGAAGCAGCATCCCGATGCTGAAAAGGGCTATGAAGAAAGATGAGAATGCGTTCGCGGAGAAGAAATTGAAATAAGTGGCAGGCCCCTCCATGAACCACGCGCTCGCTGCGAGGAGCAGAAGCGCCACCGCGTTGAATGCGAGATGGATCCTTTTCTTCGAGGTTAGCATGAAGACTGAGTTTCCTATGACGAGGAGGGCCGCAAGCGCGATGAAAGCGTAAACTCCGATCATGAGATCACCAGTGCCGCCGCGACGATGATGAGCAGCCCTATTACGAATATGACCACATATGCGTTTATGCCTCCCGTTGCGATTCTCCTTATCCTGTTTCCTGAGCCTAAAACGGCGTGTCCGAACCAGTCGAACATGTCACTGAGCCTCCTGTCCAGGCGGTTCGCACCTCCCGCAAGCTCGTACACGAATGCCGCCGCGTGCGCGTAAGCTCCGTTGAAGACATCGGAGGTGCGAATGAATTCGTACGACCGAACGCTCCTTTTAACGGTCTTCTTGGTGGCGACTACATTTCTCTTCCGGTATAGGAAGTATCCAAGCAGGGCCCCCGCAGCTACGAGGACGGTCTCTATGACCATGTCCGCGATCCCTATCGAGGAACCGTTGCCGTTCGACACCGCGCCAGTAGTGGGGAGTATTCCTGGAAGGAGGAAGAAAGCCATCCCTGCCCCCATGGTTATCAGTGCGAGTATGAGCATGCTGTAACTCATGCTTCCCGGAATGGTGTCATAGTTGAGAAGCGCCCTCGGGTTCGTGGTCTTCCTGTTCTGCAGGAGCAGCCACCTGAACATGTAGAAACTCGTTCCTAGGCTGATGAGGGAGATCGCTGCGTAGACGATGAGATTCGTAGAGAAAGCGGCCGCGATGCCCACGTTCGCGAAGAACCCGTCGAACGGGACGAAGCCGGCCAGGGCAAGGATGCCGAAGATCGTGGTTATGTAGACGATCCTGTTCCTTTTTATCCCGGAGAGCTCGTCGAGGTCCTCCTTGTCATCATTCGACTTCATCACGACGCCGGAGCTGAAGAAGAGGAGCGCCTTGTAGAAGCTCTGGGCGAAGAAGAAGTATGCCGCAGCGAGGAGCGCGTTGCTTGAGACAGCCATGAACATGAGCCCGAGCTCCTGTACCGTCGAGTAGGCGAGAACCCTCTTGATGTGCTTCTCCCTCATCGCGTTGAACATGCCGAAAAACGCGGTGAGCATCCCTATGGCGAACAGGAAGGGCATCGCGCCTCCCATGTAGAGGATCGGCGCAGAGTACTATCGACGCAAAGACACCTGCCTTCACCATCGTCGAGGAGTGGAGGTACGCGGAGACGGGAGTCGGCCCCTCCATCGCATCAGGAAGCCACTCGTGGAACGGAAACTGCGCAGATTTCGTGGCAATCGCGATCACGAGCAGCAATCCGACTGCTCCCGGGAATGCGGTCGAGCCAAGGCCGCCTATTATGCCGCTGAAAGTGAGCGTGCCGAAAGTCGACTGCAGCATCACGATCGAGGCGAGCAGGCAGACGTCCCCTATCAGTATGATTGTTATCGTCTTCCTCGCAGCCGCTATCGCCCTGTCCCTGCTGTGCCAGAACCCGATGAGGAGGTAGCTGGTGAGGCTGAGGAACTCCCACGCTATGAAGAAGAGTATGAAGTTGCCCGCCATCGCGAACGCGAGCATCGCCGCCTCGAACGCGAGCATCTCTATGTAGTACCTCTTCCACTCGCTCGGTAGGCTCATGAACTCGAACGAGTAGAGGAAGACGAGGACGCCTATCAGCGTCACGATCAGAAGCAGCATGTAGTTGAGGGGCGCAACCGATGCCGACTATGTTCACCTGCAGGCCTCCCGCGGTGAACCAGTCGAACGCGCTAGTTCCCGAGTCTATGAAAGGAAGGAGCGCAAGGCTCGCCACGCTTCCGGCAAGGGCGACGTACTTCGCGTGCCCCCTGTTCCTGTCGAATATTATTACCAGTATCGCGGTTAGCAGGGGAAGCAAGAGTGTGAACGGGTCCAATCTACCACTTCAACTTTGAGAGCTTCGACACGTCGAAATCAAAGCCTTTCGACTTCATATGCATGTAAAATGTTATAAGTGTGATTATCTCCGCGGAGGCGACCGCCCATATTCCTATCAGCAGCGGCACGGCGGAGGGGTCCGGGTTCTGAGCGTAGGCGAAGAACGACACTAGCGCCATCGTGCTAGCCACGAATATCGAGCTCTATTGCGAGGAATATCGCGATGAAGTGCCTCTCCGCGATTATTCCTGCGAGCGCTACCCCGAGGAGCGAGACCGCTATTATGAGCATGTAGTTCAGCATCAGAACACCATCTTCGAGAGCCTCTTCATCATGATTACGCTTCCCATCGCCGCCGCGAACAGCAGCAGCGCCGCCGCGAACAGGAAGGCGGAGTAGCCCGAAAGCGCAAGCACTGCGGCATTTGAGAACGAATCGCCGTTAGGCTGGCTTCCTGCGACGCCATAGACGAGGTAGGACAGGGAGACCGCGATAACAAGCGTCGCGGCGAGGAACCTGACTATGTCCTTGATCCTGGTTTCCCTCGTCCTCCATCGCGACCACCACTATGAGGTAGGTGCAGAGGCTCCCGACAAATACGAGAAGCTGCAGAAGCGCGACAAGCGTCTGCGAAATGTAGATGAATATGAGCGAGCTTCCGATCGCAGCGAGCGCGAGGAACAGCACCGAGTGCAGCAGCTTCTTGTTGAGGAACATCATCATTCCCGACGCTACGGTGAACGCAGCAAGAAGCACCAGCAACGCAGGGACCGCCATCCATCGCACCTCTCAGCCCTCCAGCTCCTCCGGCCTCTTGACGAAGCGCCTCTTGTCATAGGCCTCGAGAGAGTATCCCTTCGTGAGCGTGAGGCACTTGGGAGGGCAGACCTCCTCGCACATTCCGCAGAACAGGCACCTCTCTATACCGACCTGGGGCATGACCTTCTCCCCCTTGTCCGTCTCGACCTTCACCATCTGTATGGTCTTATTGGGGCAGATCCTCTCGCACGCTGAGCAGCTTATGCATGTGCTCATGTCGAGCCTGAGCATGTACTTCTCCCTGTCGTCGAGCGATTCCCTGCTCTCGGGAAACTCCACCGTGAACCTCTTGCTCCCGAGGTTCTTTATGCTCTTGACCAGGGGGTTTTCGGACACAGGTTTCACCTAATGAATAACAGGAATGTAATTATTAAGTTGACGACCGAGAGGGGGACGAGCCAGAGCCAACCGAACCTGAGCAGGCCGTCCAGCCTCGATCTCATCGTGGTCGCGCGTATTATTATGATGAAGAACGCTATGACGAACGCCTTCAGTAGAAGCCAGACCGCAGGAGGCAGCACAGGTCCCAGCCATCCCCCGAAGAAAAGCGTGGCTACGAGCAGGCTTCCAAGGAGCACCTTCGTATAGTCAAGGAAGAGCACGAGGCTGTAGTAGGGCGAGCTGAGGTCAGTTAGCCATCCCGCGATGAGCTCCGAATCCGCCTCCCTCATGTCGAAGGGGGGCCTCTCCATCTCCACGAGCATGACCACGAAGAAGATGACGAATCCGAGGGGCATCGTGAGCACGAACCATCCGCCCGCCTGCGCGCCCACTATTCCCGCGATATTGTATCCTCCGGCGAGCGCACCGACGGTTGCAAGCACTATCAGCAGCGGGACCTCGTAGCTGACGAGCATAATCACTGATCTCTGAGCGCTTATCGCCGCGAACTTGTTGCCGCTGGTGGAGCCGTTTATGAACAGCATCAGTGGCATGAACGAGAGAGCCACGAATACGACGAGCAGCCCGAGGCTGAGGTTGGGCCCGACGAGCGCGGGCGAGAGCGGAAGCAGCATAACCACGAATATGGCTGTCGCTAGCATGAGCGGCACCATTCCTGTGAACAGCAGGCCGTCCGCCTCTTTGGGCACCACGTGCTCCTTCGAGAGGAGCTTGACTATGTCCGCGAGGTTCTGGAGCAGCCCGTACTTTCCGACGTAGGTGGGCCCGTGCCTGCCGTGTATCCTCGCTATGACCTTCCTCTCCAGCCATCCGAAGAAGTAGTCGAAGGCGCCTATCAGGACAAGTATCGCTATCCCGTATGCGATCGCATTGGCCACGACAGAGAAGGTGTCTATTCCTGGGAACGGACTTGTTATCAACGAACTTATGCCCATGCGATCACTTGTCCACGTCCCCCATTATTACGTCCAGGCTCCCGAGTATGGCGAAGAGGTCTGCGGTCTTGCGCCCCCTGCTGAGCTCGCCTAGAGCGGCGAGGTTTATGAAGCTCGGGGCCCTTATCGAGAGCCTGTAAGGCTTCTGGGGGTCCGCAACCAGGTACATCATGCATTCGCCCCTGGGAAGTTCCCTGCTCACCACCGATATCCTGTTCTTGGCGCTGGGGAGTATGAGCTTGATAGGCATTCCGACTGCGTCCCCATCGGGCATGAGCTTGATCGCGCCCCTTATGATCCTGATGCTCTCCCTCATCTCGAGCATCCTGACCCTGTATCTTGCGAAGCAGTCGCCGTCGCTCCTCACCTGCGGCTCGAAATTCAGCTTGTCGTAAACGTAATACGGGTTGTTGCTCCTGACGTCGTAGTCCACGCCAGACGCCCTTAGGACGGGTCCGGTGACCCCGAGCGCAATCGCATCCTCCTTGCTCAGCACGCCGACCTTCTTCATCCTCTCCAGGAAGACCGGGTTCTTCTCGAGGTAGTCCTCGTAGTACTTCACCCTGCCATCGAGATAGTCGACAAGATCGAGCGCCTTGTCCTCGAATCCCTTCGGCAGCTCGCGGGCCAGCCCCCCTAAGCGCATGTTGACGTAGAACATCCTGCCTCCCGACGCCGCCTCGAGCATCCTGAGCACCATGTCCCTGTCCCTGAATGCCCACATGAAGACGGTGAAGAACTGTCCGATGTCGTTTGCCATCGTGCCCAGCCACAGGAGGTGGCTGGCGAGCCTCTGGAGCTCAAGAAGCACAGTCCTCGCGTACTCCGCCCTCTCCTTCACCTCTATGTCCATCGCCTTCTCGAGAGTGGCCACGTATGCCTCGTCGTAGGACATGGGGGCGACGTAATCGAGCTTCTCCATGTACGGAGGGCTCTGCATGAACATCCTGTTCTCCACGAGCTTCTCCACGCCGCGGTGCAGGAAGCCAATGTGCGGCTCGACGTTGACGAGCGTGTCCCCGTCTATGTCCGCGACCAGCCTTAGGACCCCGTGGGTGCTGGGGTGCACGGGCCCTATATTTATCCTTGTGACCATTCAGGCACCTTTCTCGTATGGTTCCCCCCACGCGAAGTTCTTCCTGAGAGGGGCGGCGCTCCCGTTCCACTTCTCGAGCAGCAGCCTGTCCGCGTCCCTGTTCTTTATCTCAATGCCGAACATCTCGCCCATCTCCCTCTCGTACCAGTCCGCGGCCCTGTAGATCTTCATCACGCTGGGAACCCACGCGTCGCCCGGATCGAAATCGACCTCAAGCGTCTCGTCATTGCCCTCGTCAATGTTCCTGACGACGTAGACCACTTCTATGTACTTCACGTAGTCCACCGCGGTTATCTTGACGAGATACGAGTAGCCCGTCTTCTTCCTTCCGCTAAGCTCCGCGAGGAGCTGCTCGCGATCAATCTTCAATCGTCCCACCTATCTTCTTCTGCAGCTTTATGAAGCCCGCCATGAGGTTCTCCGGCTTGGGCGGGCAGCCCACCATGTACACGTCAACGGGAAGGACCTGGTCTATCCCCCTCACTATGTTGTAGCTCTCCCACCACGGCCCCCCGCAGGTCGCGCACTCGCCGAAGGCTATCACGTACCTAGGCTTCATCATCTGCTCGTACATCCTCTTTATCTCGGGAACCATCGACTTCGTCACCCAGCCTGCGATGATCATCACGTCGCTCTGCCTGGGAGTCCCCCTGAACACCAGGTATCCCTTCCTCTCCGCGTCCATCCTCGCCGAACCGAAGTCCATGAGCTCTATGGCGCAGCACGAGAGCCCGAACTGCAGCGGCCAGAGGGAGTTCATCCTCGACCACTTCACCATTCCCTTGGACATCGCCTTTGTCACGTCAGAAAGCTTGACGAAGGCTATATTGGACTTCGCGACGTTCTTCGTGGCGGACCTCTCCAGGAGGCTGTCCATCTCCTTCTCCGCGTTCATCGAAGCGGAGCCGTATCGCACATCCAACAAATCAACCCGCAAGGAAGCCAAAGCCCCCTGCTTCTATTCACCCTTGCTTCTTATAATTCCAAGTATGATCAGCTCGAACAATAGCCCGAACACCAGCAGCGGTATTACGTATGCCCCTCCTGAGGACAGCTCCTGCTTCGGGAACGTCGACCACAATATCACGACGATTCCCATGACCTCGAAGGCGAGGAACAGCGGGAAGTAGTGCAGGTACTCCTGCATGACCTCTATATGCTGGCCAGTGCTCTCCTCCCCGCTCTCGTAGGGAAGCTTCTGCACATCATTGCCCCCGCCGCGTGGCCTTATCAGCTTCGAGAACATGAGCATCGAAAGGGGTAGGAATGCCGCTATAAACGCGAAAACTACAACCTGCACGTAGGGATACGCCATCGGGTATTTAATGAATGCCAATGTTAATATTCCGTACGTATGTCATCGAGGGTGTTGGTTCTTTGGAGCTTTCGGATAGGGCGAAGCAGGCGCTTGAGCAGAAGGAGCTGAAGGTCAGGGTGAACAGGAACGGCATGTTCCAGTGGGTCACCTTCAAGGTCAGGCCGGCTAGGCTCGGTAACGTCGAGTACTGGGAGCTATACACTGAGAGGGTGACGGGGCTCAACGAGCTCTCGAAGATAGCGGACGAGATCGGGCTTCCCGTCTCCGCGCCTAACGGAAGCGCATTCCCGAAGGGGAAGGGCGTAGCCGACTTCAGGAAAACGGACGCACCTGTTTAAGAATGTAAAGAGCAAATGAAAAGCATGGACAGCGCATTACCGTTCGGCAAAAGGCACAGCCTCAGAGTAGGGGGCTTCAAGAACATGGGCGACATCAAGCGATTCGTAGGCAACGGCGGCAACAAGCGTCCCTCTGAAGGAAAACAGGAAATCGGCACGAAGGCCATCAAGGGCATGTCTGGAGTCGATTCTTTCGTCAAGTACAGGCACGAGATGAAGCTGGAATTCCCTGCGCTCGGCGATTCTCAGATGGCAGGACAATCCCCTTTCAAGCATCGAAGATATCCAATCAAAGGGAATTTCTGAGAACTAGCCGTGTAATCAAATTCAAGAAAAAAAGACCTATTTATTTAAGAAGGCAAATGAAAAGGTAAATGTATGGGCAGCGCGTTCAAGTTCGGTAAAAGATGCGACCTCAAGATAGAGGACTTAAAAACCAGAGAGGAGATTGAACATGACCAATTCGTTAAGGACAATCTGACCACTATTATATTCGAAAAAAAGTTCGGCGTAAATATAAAAACCTTCAAAAGCATGAAGGAGATTGATGATTTCGTCGAGTATAGAACCGGCAAGAAGCTAGAAGTCACAACAATCGCCAATCGTCTGGCTAAGATATACGACATCGACTCTCTTTTCGACGAAGCTAGAGATTAACCCCAATATCTTCTTGCTTAAGTGCGAATCCTTATGACAGCCTCAAAACTGGCGGTCTTTCCTAGCCCGACTTTTATGAATCCGGGCTGAGAGCCAAGCTCCTTTCCTTCCTCGATAATGTTGTTCGTGACTACAGGCTCAAATGCGATGAGGCCCCCTCCCTTGGAGCGCCACACCTTCATCTGCCCGAAATCATGGCTGATCCTGACCGCGAACTCAAGGCTGCTGTATTCGACTCTGTCCGAGCTGCCCGTCTCAACCGTCGAATCATTTTCCATGTCTTCCAGAGTGAACTCCTTTTTCTGCTTCCCGTCCTCGAATACCCTTATTATTCCATTCGCTACGCTCCTGAATGCCGGATGCAGCCCGGGCG
Source organism: uncultured Microcaldota archaeon (assembly GCA_963753785.1). GTDB lineage: Archaea > Micrarchaeota > Micrarchaeia > Micrarchaeales > CABMGC01 > JAJYVH01. The sequence goes on along the minus strand of CAVWDL010000008.1, from coordinate 148,100 downwards.
CGATAGGCATGGGCTCGTCAGAGAGGTTCGTGATGCTCAGCCTGTAGTGAAGGTCGCCCTCTTCGTCTATAGAATATTCCACAGTGACTTTGAAGCTCCATGGGAACTCGGAGATCAGCGTCTCTCCGGCGCTGTTCTTCTTGCTCATAATCTTCCTGTTGGAGTCATACGTCTGCTCCAGCACTGCTTTGGCATGGCCTGCTTCAACGACCTTCCAGGGAATCTGATCCGACCAGCGCGAGAGCCCATGCTGTGTCATTATCGTGGGCTTTCCCTTGACGAGTATCGTATCATTCGGCGCGCGTCCCGAGAACGGAACCATTGCAAGGGTGCTGTTTCCCCACTCCTCCTTGGCTATCACTGCGTCAGGAGCGCCGCCATTCCACATAGTTTCGACTTCCCTTCGCATCAAACTGTAGATCTGCCCGTTATCGGAGTTTATCCTCGCAGTGGTTCCTGCGTTGCTTATCGTAACTACTTTCTTTTCTGCTGTCATGGGATACAACTCACTTTCACGTTTCTGCGTATTTAAGAGTATGGGAATGCTTCCCCTGACTCTGCGCCTCAAGAGGTCTTCGGGACGTATACGGCCCAGCCGTAATTGACGTAACCCGCCTTGTAGTATGTCTGTATGGCCTTCGTGATGTCCGTATAATTAGAAAACCTACCATAAGGGTCTTCGTAATACACTATGCTTCCCGAAGTGACCGGAAAGCCCGCCGGGAACGATATGGCGGAAAACTTGTGCATCGATATGTCGGAAACTATCTGGGAGTCGTTCCAGAGGCCCCTGTCCTTCAGATAGCTGAACATGCTAGGTTCGAACAGTACGCTCTTGTTCGCCTCGATCGCCACCGAAGGGCTCTCGACCAGCACGTTCCCGTTGAAGTTTCTAAGGAAGAACCCTATCTCCGCCGTCTGTGGCGTCTTGAAAGTATTCTGATATGCCCCTGTGAATTTCGGGATCACTGATGCCTCCAACAAGATCAGCGCGATGAATACATATGCAGCTGCCGCCATTTTGCGCCTGCTGTTCTTGCCGGAGAATGCAAGCTCCATCCCCATCGCCGCTACGACGCAGAAAAGCGCGAAAAGCGTCGTGATGTACGTGAGGTTCGCCCCCGTCTTGATGGAACTTAAGAGTGATCCGAAACTGAAGACGAAGCACATCGCCATCAGCGTTCTCGGGTTCTTGACGATCCAATACGCCGCGAAGGGCAAGAAGACAATGAAGGGCGTTTCGAACACGAATGTGTTGGCGATTGCAAGGAGCGTATGGACATCCGGGGGCGTTATGAGCGGCAGGATGAAGAGCGAGAGCACATACCTTCCGCCCGTCAGAAAGTCGAGAAGCAGCGTCACCGGCACCGATATCATGAGGAAGGGCGCTGCAAACAGCCAGCAGTCCTTGAACTTCCTGTTCAATACGAGATATGCGATTATCGCAACGAACATCAGCGCCGCGCTCTGCCTGAAGAAGAACGCTACCGTTATTGCGATTGAGGCATAGATGGGACCTCTCCTGTCTGCGTATTTCAGCAGGAAGAATATCGCAGTCAGGTCGAAGAGGAGCTCGAAAGAGGTGGGATACGGGGCGAAACCCCAATATGTGAGCTGAAGCACGGACAGGAACATGAGAGGGGCCAACAGCGTAGCCTCTCTTCCCTTGACGAATCGCCTCGAGATCAGATACAGCATCGAGGCGCAAGCCAGGGTCGCGAAGACGGATAGCACTCTTGTGTAAAGATAGGGCAAGGAGGAAGAGTAAGCAGCACGGAAAGCGTCAACCAGAAGGTAGTAAAGTGGAGGATAATAAGTTATGAGATAGGGGTAGGAGCCAAGGCCCTTATAGAGATACTGCAGCTTCGTCGCAAGTATCACCGCCTCGCTGTAATCCAGGTCATAAGGCCACGTGACCGTCCTGAGAAGGTAAAAGAGGTTGTAGATCGCGAACGCCGCGAAGATGAGTGCTATCGTCACGAAAAGTATTCCGTAGGCGTCCTTCCACTTGTCCATGCATCTACCTTGTTCCTGGTTCGTATGAAACGTCAGCGCAGACCTCTCTCGGGATCGAACTTCTTTTGTTTCACAAAGAATTTATATACTGCAAAATGACAGTAAGCAATGAGAGGACGCGGAAACATGATTATCAGAGCCTCCGCTTCATCCTGGCGCGGTGGATAAAATGCGCATACGCCTATCTGCGGATCGCAAAACGCTAATCGCGCCCCTCATCATCGCCGCCCTTTGCTGCGTGATGCTTTTACTGTTTTATTCCGGGCCTTTCGCTGAATTCGACGATTCGATCTATCTGGGGATGGCGCATACCTTCTTGGCTGGAACTTACACACCGCTCATGAATCCTCCATTCAGCCTCGAGTTCATGACGGTGGCGTTTCTTGCCCTTTCGATCAAGCTGCTCGGCCACAACCTCGTCGCGCTCGCGGTTCCGGGAGCGCTAGAGTATGTCGCCACTGTGATACTCGTTTTCCTGACAGGAAGAAGGCTGTTCGACGACCTTTTCGGCACGATCGCCGCGACATTCGCCGCGACCACGCCCTTCTTCGTCGGTTTCTCCACGCGGGTGCTGCCCGACATGGGCCTCGCATTCTTCTGCTCGCTCTCAATCTATCTAATCGTGATTGGTGGCGACCGTCCGATCTTCTACTTCCTCGGGGGAATTGTCGGAGGTCTCGCCCCGTTGGCAAAGACCGAAGGCCTTGCCGTCGCATTGGCCCTTTTCCTCGCGCTCGCCGCATCCGCGTTGGTGTTTAGGGGAAAGGAACGCGTCCGTGCACCTCAGAGGGCTTCTGTTACGGCGAGGCGCATCCATATGCTTCATGGATTCTTATCCAAAAACAAACGCGAGATTTCCGCTTTTCTTGGTTTGTTGGTGGGGATGGGCGCATTCCTGCTCTTCTTCTACTATTACGTCGGAAACCCGTTATTTTCGATAACGCACTACGGCGCCATAGCTGCAGTCACAGGGTATCCCAATATGACTGCCGAGATAGGGAGGATGATCACCATATATTCTCCCAACACCTATGCAGCGAACTTCGCCCTGTTTTTCTCGAGCCCCGGCTCAATCCTCTGGAATCCCCAGCCCGTCTATCCGACAGGCGCGCTTTTTGATATCGCCATAATGGGCGTCCTGCTTGCCCTGTACTCAAAAGCCGAATTCACAAAGGCGAGGCCCCTGTTCTTTGTCACCGCCTTCTTCGTGTTTGCGATGCTCTACATGAACTTCGGCAGCGAATCGATATCAGCCTACCAGCCGATCCAGCTCTTCCCGAGGATTCTCTCGTTCCTCATCCTGCCCGCTTCGATAATGGCCACCTATGTCGCGTTTGCGCTGTACAACGGCCTCAACAGGAAGCGAAGATACGCGGGCCACGTCGCGGTCGTCTCGATGCTGGCGCTGTTTCTCATACTTAACATCCCCCTGTACTCGCTGTTTTACAACACGAACCTGGTGATAAGGAACGTCTCGGTGGCGTACGCCTCGCTATCGCAGCAGATGGCCCCTTACGCTGCAGAGAGCCAGCAGGGAGGCGGGAATGCGACTCTGTATCTGATAATGGGTACCGGGTTCCAGAGAAGCGTCTTCGATTCGCTACTTCCCTATAAAATAAATGAGATACTGCTTCGCAACGCCACGTCGCTGTGCAGCTCTCAGGTAAGGAGCAACGCCCTCATCCTCGTCTCCGATTTCCCCGTCCCCTACTCCGAAGACGTCTCGGAGATGGGTTCCGGGTGCAACGCCACCCTGCTTAGCGCATATGCGGGTTACCTCGACTCCTCTTTGTATCGAGAAAAATAGCCCGCCCCGAGCACCTGTGCCGATTCAGCCTTCCATTCTCCTTCCGCGCTTGCACGAGTTGCATATCCCTGCCTTCTTGTCGAAGTCGGAGTCGCACACCGCCCTCCCGCACAGCGGGCACGTGTGCGCTGCCAATCTTGTCTTGCAGATCTGGCAAAGCGTCTTCACATCGCTCATATGATCACTCGAAATCGGCAACCCCCTTGAGCAGCTCCCTCGCCCTCGACAGGGACAGGGGCCTCATGCCCTTGGTCTTGGCATACTTGCACTGGTACTTTATGTAGGTCTCGTTTATCTTCGTGTTCGGGTTCACCTTCTTGCATCTCTCTATGTACTCTACGATGACCTTCGCTGCGCTGTCCTCGTCAAGCCCCTTCACGTTGGTGAGGTAGGGGGCAAGTATCAGGTTGACCGTCCTGTGCCTGACATCCGTTATGGGCGTGGCCATCAGCTTCTCTATCCACGCGTATGTGCCGCTCCCCGCGCCGAGGCTTATCTTCTTCTCCTGGGGCTTCAGCCCCTTCGCCGCCTCTATGACCTCCTTCGGCAGCTGCTTCTTCTCTATCGGGAGCCTCGAAGCTATCTCCTTCTCTATGGCGTATCCGAGGAACTTCTGCGTCAGGAGCGCGTCCAGCGTCACCTTCCCCGCGGATATCTTCTGGTTAACTAGCTTGAGCGTGTCCTCCTTCTTCGGGATCGAGACAAACCTCTCGAAGCTGATGGAAAAGTCGTTGCTCTCCTTCACGAGCCCCAGGTCTAGCTCGTTCGCTATCCTTAGCAGCGTGTCCGTGCTGTCATATGCGAGAAAATACGTGGCGGCTGCGGCCTCAGCAGCGGCGAACCTGGAGATGGAGTAGTTGTCGCCGATCGCGCTCACCAGCATCCTGGCGTAGACGTAGCCGAGTATCCTCCTCTGCTTAAGGTCCCCGAGGCCCCGAAGCTTATCATGCGGCACGCTGCCGTCATTGAACGCGCCAGCGAGCCTGTCGACCCCCTCCTTCAGGTTCTGCTCGTCAACCGACCCTAGCTTGAGACCCGCCACGAGCTCCTTCGCCTCCTTTGAGAAGGGGTACCTGTACGCGAAATCGAGCTTCTGGTCGTCCGGTTTAAGCATGGAATTATCTGGGGTTCAAAAGCTTTTATAGCCAGCCGCCTGCCTATTCCTCAACGTAAGGGGCAAGGTAGTAGGTCACGGCCGCGTCGACTATGTTGTATGACAGCCTGAGCGGCTGGTCCGACTTTATCGAGAGCTGTATGCTGCTCCCAAGCGGGCTCGACTTGACCATGTTCTCCAGGAACTCGAGGTTGAATACGGCCTCGGCGTCCTTCAGTGACTCGAGCTTCCTCACTCCAGTACCGTCCACCTCGTTGAGCTCCTCGAGTTCCCCCGAATCGCCCTTCGCGCTTATGGTGAAGTCGTTCTTCCTGGCCTTGAATGCGATGTAGGATGATATGAGGGACGCGTCCTTGAGCGCGTTCTTCAGGTGCTCGCCGTCCACCTCGACGGTCGCGTCGAACTCGACCTTCGGCTCCTTGTCCTCCTTCTTCCTCACGTCTATCATGTGCAGCCTGTACCTCCTCCTGTTCTTCACTCCTATGAACTCAAGAGAGAGCTTGCTGTCCGCGTCCTTGAGCACCAGCGCCTCGTTGTCCCTGGTCCTCGACATTATCTTGCTTAGGTTGTCTATGTTCAGCCCGATGTCCATGCTCTTCTCGAGCTCGTACTTGGAGAACATCTTGCTGGGTATGAAGAATGAGATCATGCTTATGCCTGAGGGGTCCATCGCCTTGAGGCGTATGCCGTCCGGGGTTATGTTGAAGATTCCTTCGTCAACGAGGTTGACTATCGCCTCCACGCAATCTCTCCAGTGCTTTGCATTGTCAAGTTTAAGTTCGAACATCCAAACCCCCTTTACTCTCTACTTATATTCAACAATATTATTATATAAGCCATACCCCACGCAACGAGAAATTTACCTTCTCGTCATGATTTGCCCGCGCTTTGCCAACGATACCTAATATATTCTGATCAGCCCCATACTGGTGTGCAAGGAGGGCGCTAGAAGGGGAGAATCCGGGACAAGGGATGGTTTGATGATAGGAATATGCTACTCTGAACTTGACGAGGCGGGCAGCAACATGGCCCTGCACCTGGCCGAGAAGTATGAATTCGAGGAGGCGGACGGCCAGGGCTACGTCTCATACGAAAACGACATCGCTAAGATATGCAAGATCGATTCCCCGCTGATAGAGGCCGACTTCCTTGACAAGCTGCACTTCAAGCTGATCGTTTTCCTCAGCATGCACAAGAGCGCAGCGGGCGTGGGGCTCTTCTCCACGCATTCCCTCGGGAACTGGAGCGCCGAGGCAAAACTCGGAGGCAAGGGAAAGTTGCTCTCGTCCGCCGCACCCGTCGTGATGCTGGCCGCCCTCTCGAACCTGAACAAAATAGCATCCCCCATCGGGAAGAGATATGAGGCCACCCACCACGGCCCGCTCCTAGACACTCCTTCGCTCTTCGTGGAAATAGGGGGAAACGACGAAGTGCTGAAGAGCAAGGAGTATGCGAACGCGGCTTCGGAGGCCGCGTACGAAGCCGTTCTATCCTCCGAACAGAACGACGTCAAGTACAGAAAAGTCGTCATAGGGATAGGCAGCAACCACTACCCATCGAACTTCTCGGCAATGGCCCTGGAGAAGGGATACGCCTTCTCGCACATAATGCCCAAGTACGCGATAAACAACGCCGACGGCAGCAACAACCTCGGCGTCCTCGAGCAGGCGCTGAAGAAAAGCACGCACGAGCCAGAAGCCGCCGTCATAGACTGGAAAAGCCTGAATTCAGCGACAAGAGACGAAACCATTAAAACGTTAGATGCGATTGGTCTGGATTATGAGACTATTTGAGTTCATTTCCGCATTGCTGCTTGCATTCATCTTCATCGCAGGCAGCGCAAATGCGAGCTACTGGTTCCAGGCAGGAGCCAGGGCGGGACCCGCATCGAACGCAAACAGCGGCGCGAGCGTCCAGATAGAGACCGTACTCCCCCAGAAACTGGGAATGGGCACGATGGGTTTCTGGATGGGGGAGAACCTCCCCAACGGCGCGTTTCTGCAGGTCGGCTACGTGGTGGAAAACCAGTCAGGGATGTATCCCACCGACTGCGACCTTAACGGATGCAGCGGCTCCGAATACCTGAACGCCAGCGACGCGGAATGGTTCTACGAATACTTCCTTCCCGGAGACAACGGCACATTTCTCGGAAGCCTTGGGCCCGACAAGTCGGCAGGGCCAAACGGGCAGTTCAACACGTATTCCTTCTATGCCGTAGGGAGCACCTGGTACTTTCTGTTCAACAACAGGACGCTGGGTTCCGCCTTCCTCGGCGTCAGCAACTCGGGGCCCTACTCCCCTCTCGCAATGGGCGAGCTCGCGAACTCAACCGGAGCGAGCGTCAGGATGAGCAAGGTCATATTCACGAACCTTTCCGAATACAAGTACGGCACCTACTTCCCCGTTTCCGAAGCGTACGGCACTCTGGGATACGGCGTAGGCAGCGACACCTTCATAAGCAACCCTTACGGCGTCGAGGAGATAGGCGAGAGGACAAACTACTTCGAAGTGGGCTCGGGATTGCCGCAATACACGAACAACACCAAGCTCTGGAGCCTCGGATACAAGCTAAAGATAGTGTCCGCGTACGGAAACCTCAGCAGCGGCGACTCCTACTCCGCATACTCCTCGGTTAAGATGGCCGCCCCTCCCGCTGTGTATCTGAGCAACGTCTCGAGGGCCGTGTTCCAGGGGTGGACCGGGTTCGGGCTGGGTTCATATTCCGGGTCCCACAACAGCACGACCGTAGTGATGGACTCCAACCTGACCGAGCTGGCCGTCTGGGAGAAGCAGAACTTCATCAACATCACCTCCTCCTTCGGGAACACCACGGGAACCGGCTGGTACGCGAACGGCTCTATCGCGACATACGGCCTCAGCACAGGAGTGATCTATAGGAACGGAACGCCCAGGTTCACCTTCTCAGGGTGGAACAACGGAAACGGCGCGCTGAGGGGCAACCTGAACACCGACGCTCCCGTGACACTGACCGCCGACTGGAAGTACAGGACCGCAATCCAGGGAAAGGACGCGTACGGCTCCGACATAAACGTCTCGGGGTTCCTGATTGACAATCTGCGCATGAACGGCACGCCGCTGCTCGATGCGTCCTACGGACATGCGCTCCAGGGGGTTTACTACAAGGGCGCACTGCTTCCCCTGAACTACACGATAGACAGAAACTCCTCGGACTCCCTTTCTTTCACCCTCCCGATATACAACGTAAGCGTGATCACCAAGGATTTCTTCGGGCTTCCGGTTAACGTGTCCGGGACTGTGACATACACTAACGGCACGGAGTCGCCCGTCTATTCAGGGCCGAAGGGCGTCATCGAGATCCACAACGTGCCTTACGGATACGCCAGCTTCGCCTTCGTCCAATCTGGCGTGAAGACGGTGGTCCAGGCGTCCGGAGGCATCGTGGAGACGACGTACTTCATCTCCTCGATTAACATAGGAGTGGGCATTCTCTCGCTGGCTCTTGCCATATACCTTTTCGTGTGGAGATTCAAGTCAAACGAGGAACTGGTCAGAAAGGAGATGCGCTAACCCGAACCATACGCAAAGGCTTAATTTATCTTATTGCGACCTTTATCCGTGATTGAATGAAGGTTGCGATGCTTGTTGCCCCGGACTTCAAGGATGAGACGCTCTCCATGCTGCAGCTCATGTTTGGGAAGAACGACATAGAGGGCGTGGTCGCAGGCTTTTCACTCAGGGAATGCAAGGGATACCACGGAGCCGTGGCGAAGCCCACGACAGAAGCGAGGGAGCTGGAGCCGAACTCGTACGACGCGCTCCTCCTTGTCGACGGGCCCGGCGTGGAATCGTTCAAGCTCTACGACAACAGGCCGCTGCTCGACCTTGTCAGGATATTCCACGACTCGGAAAGGATAGTCGTCGGCATAGGAAACAGCGTCAAGATCATAGCGAGGGCAAACGTCATCAGGGACACGAAGATAGCGAGATCGGATAACGCCGAGGGCGAGAAGATGACAAGGCTGTATCGCGGCATACTCACCGATGACGAAATAGTGTTCGACAAGAAGGTTCTCACCCTCTCTAACTCCGACGGGATAAAGGACCTCGTGGACATCCTCGCGGGCAAGACCGACTAAGCGCCACGTTTCGCGCGTTTCTTGTAAAGGAAGTGCCTCTCGCTTCCGCACTCGCAGGCGTAGGCTATGTACCCGTGGGCGCTGGCGAGCCTGACGGTGCAATTTATTCCCGGGACAAGGAAGTTTCCGCACCTTTTGCAGACCCTGTACTTGAGGTCCTTGGGTATGCTCACCTTGTAGTGGGAGCTTATCTCGGCGACGATTCTGGTGTACCTCTTCGCTAGTTTCCTAGAGTCCTTGGAGTTCTCCGCCGTCCTGGCCTCCGCCAATGCGAGAAGTATCCTTATCCTCTCAAGAGCGATCTTCCTGGACAAAGACTCGTTTTTCATCAAGGAAATAATGAATCGAACTTATTTATATGAACCTAAGGCGTCTGCCCGATGTCACTTTCCCCCCTTAACGTCAACCGTTATAAGACCCGAAAGCGCCATCACCTCTGTGATATTCTGGAGGCAAAGAACAAGCCTTATGTCGGAGTTTGCGGAGTGTCCTCCGCGGATGAGGCGAGGAAAGTGGTTGACCTGTTCCTTTCCTCGTCCGATTTCAGCATGGAATCAGATCACATCCCGATGATGGGTTTCCAGGTATCCTACAAGAGCCTGAAGTACGGTTTCAGCGAAGGAAACAGGAGGGTTCCGCGACTGGACGATCTGCCCGCGATACTCGAATGCGTAAGCGGAAGCGTTTTCCCGACCCTGCACTACTTCACGAAAGAGAAGGAAAAACTCGTAGGCGAGATAGAAACGCTCATGAACTTTGAAGGCATTTATGAAAGGGGACTTGTCGGGGGCGTGCAGATAAACAAAGTGTGGCCCCTGACGGGCCAGATGTCGGAGCTGAGAAGCAAGTTCCCTGAACTGAAAATAATACAGCAGATGTCTCCCGCGGTGACTGGGGGGATGACTGACGCTCAGGTGGCAAATAAACTTTCGAGAGACTATTCTGGAATCGATTATGTCCTTCTCGATTCATCACTTGGAAACGGTATCGCGTTCGAAGCGGCCGAAATCTCTTCCACCTATCTATCTCTAAGGAAGGGAGGAGTGAAGTCCAACATCGTCTTCGCAGGAGGATTCAACGGGGATACCGTCAAGGAAAAACTGGCATTGTTGATGCGCGCAACCGGCACTACCGACTTCTCGATAGATGCAGAGGGAGGATTGAGGAACAAGTTTGGGGAAGGCTATGGGAACGATGTGCTGGACATGGACAAGACCAGGAGATACATAGAAGGCGCATATGAGACTCTGAAAAGAGAATGAAAGCCAATGGGCCCGGAGAGATTTGAACTCTCGACATCTGGCTTATAAGACCAGCGCTCTAACCAAGCTGAGCTACGAGCCCTCAGTATATTTCCTTGACGAAGATATTTATTAAATCTGTTAAAGCCATCGGTCCCCCTGCGATGGCGGTTCAAGAAGAGCGGGTCCCCCAACCTCAATTTATATATCTACCAAAACCATAATGTCATTGCTGTCTATTTTCAGGGCTGTTCGATGGATCTTGGCGAAGGACTAAGGAAGGCGATTGCGAGGCTCACGGGAGCGACCATAATAGACGCCAAGACTATAAGGGAGTTCAACAAGGAGCTTCAGCGAAGCCTCATCTCAGCCGACGTCAACGTCGAGCTCGTCCTCTCCCTCACCAAGAAGATAGAGGACGCGGCGCTGAGGGAGCAGATTCCCGACGGCGTTAGCGCCAAGGACTACATAACCAACATGCTCTACGAGGAGCTCGTGAAGCTCATGGGGGCCGGATTCGAGCCCGTGATAAAGCCGAAGAAGATAATGCTGCTCGGCCTGTACGGCTCCGGAAAGACGACAAGCGCGGCGAAGCTCGCCAAGTTCTACCAGGACAGGGGCCTTGGCAGCGGCGTGATCGCATGCGACGTGTTCAGGCCCGCCGCATACGAGCAGCTGGAGACGCTCGCCAAGCAGGTCGGCGTCGGCTTCTTCGGGATCAAGGGGGAGACCGACGTAAGGAAGATACTGAAGCAGGCGTCCGTCGCGCTCAAGGACAAGAAGGTGATAATCTGCGACACCAGCGGCAGGAGCGCCCTCGACGGCGAGCTGCTGCAGCAGCTCAAGGACATGGACGACGAGTTCAGGCCGGACGAGAAGCTGCTCGTCATCAACGCGGACACGGGCCAGGTCGCCGGGAAGCAGGCGAAGGAGTTCGACAACGCCGTCAAGCTCACCGGGGTCATAGTCACCAAGATGGACGGGTCGGGCAAGGGCGGAGGCGCGCTCAGCGCCGTCAGCGCGGCGAAGGTGGGCATCGAGTTCATCGGAACCGGGGAGAAGCCGAACGCTTTCGAGCTGTACGACTCGAAGAAGTTCGTGGGAAGGCTGCTCGGCATGCCAGACCTAGAGTCGCTGCTTACTAACGTCCAGAACGCGATAAAGGAATCCAACGTAAAGGAGGAGGATCTCGGAGGCGACGAGTTCAACCTCAGCGCCTTCTACACCCAGCTCAAGGCGATGGGCAAGATGGGCCCGATGAAGGGGGTCCTCGGAAGCCTTGGCATGACGGACATGCCGAAGGGTGCGGTGGAGGAAGGGGAGCGCAAGCTCACGAAGTACAAGAGCATCATGGATTCCATGACCCCCGAGGAGAGGAACGATCCCAGCCTTCTCTCGAACTCGAAGAGGATAGCGAGGATAGCGAAGGGGAGCGGCAACTCTGAGAAGGACGTGAGGGAGCTGATGAACGACTACAACAAGATGAAGAAATTCTACACCCAGTTCAAGAACGACAGGAACATGAGGAAGAACCTCTCGAAGTTCATGAAGAAGTGAGAATCGCGTTTAGTGTGGTTTGATGCGTCAGTTGTTGTCTATGATTCGATTTATGGGAACACCGAAAGGACCGCCAAATCCATCGGAGACTCGATTTCCTCCGGAAGCACCGTGATAAGGGCGGATAAAGCAGACTACTCCTTAATGGGAGAGTTCGATCTAATCATCATAGGTTCGCCCACCCATGCAGGAAGACCCACCAAATCCGTTCAGGATTTCCTGAACCGAATTAATGGCGGATCCAAGACAGTGCCTGTCGCCGCTTTCGACACTAGGCTCTCTGGAAAGGGAAATCCTTTAGCCGTCGTCGCAATGAAACTATTCGGTTATGCTGCAGATAAAATTTCAAAAGACCTTCGAAAGAAAGGATTCGTACTTAAGGCGGCACCCGAAGGATTCATCGTAGAAGGAAGGGAGGGTCCGCTCAAGCAGGGAGAGCTCGCCCGCGCGGCGGAATGGGCCAAATCCCTCAGTAGCAAATGAATCCGCGCACAGCGCATCCATGCGGTTCGCGTCACGATGTTGATGGAAAGTTTAAAATCTCTTAACCCTCCAGTAGAGGCATGGCGATCCGGTACTGGGAGTTCGAGGACGCTCCCCTCAGGGAGAAGTTGAAGAATCCAAACATAAAGGAGCTTGCGAAGATCTACTTCGAGAACGAGACGAGGGCATACAGGTTCGCGAAGGCGCTCATCGAGGTCAAGAAGAAGGGCACGCTCAGGCTCAAGGAGTGCGACCCGTCGCTGCCGATAGCGACATGGAAGAGGTACCTGGACTTCGGCGTCAACGTCGGCCTCCTGAAGCACGAGGAGAGCGCGTACAGCTTCACCGACAGGTACTCGAAGCCGTTCAGGAACATCGCGGTCTACATAAAGGCGTGGGTCGACCTGCAGAACCCCGAGGACATAGACGTGCTTTTCGTGAGCGCGAGGACGGAGAAGCAGAAGAAGAGGGGCGGAAGGCAGAATCCCGGACCCAGCAGCCGATACAGGTCGATGCGCAGGTTCCTCAGGAGCCGACCGCAGCCTGATCCATTATCTTACCCGTTTCCACTTGGGACCTTCGGCACTGTCCTCGACCAGCACTCCCCTTGTCCAGCAGTTCCTTCCTTACCTTGTCCGCAGCTGCAAAATTCTTGGACCTCCTGTAATCCTCCCTTTTCATTATCAGGTTCATGAGTTCCGCGGGAAGCTTCTCCTTCCTGTCCTCCTTGAGGATTCCCAGGACCCTGTCAAAGTCCATCATCTGCTCGTAAACCTCTTCCATGTTCTTCTGCGAAGCCTCGCCAGCATCCATCGCCTTGTTCACTTCCCTCACGAAATCGAATATCGAAGCGAGAGCCTGCGGCGTGTTCAGGTCGTCGTCCATGTACTTCTCGAAGAAGTCCCTGACCTTGAGGACCTCCACATGAAGCCTGTCGTTGTACCCTGCCTTGGACTTCACATGCCTTATCTTCTCGACAAAGTCCAGAAGGCCGGAGACCGTCTCCTCCGCCCGCTTCAGGCTCTCCTCGGTGAAATTCATGCCTGTGCGGTACTGCGCGGAAAGGAAAATGTATCTTATCGCCCTGGTGGAGTATCCCTTTTTCAGCAGGTCTTTCAGCGTGTAGAAGTTTCCTTTAGACTTGGACATCTTCTCCCCGTTCACCATGAGGAACTTGGCGTGGAGCCAGTACCTCGCGAACTGCTTGCCTGTGGCCCCTTCCGACTGCGCGACCTCGCACTCGTGGTGCGGGAACAGGTTGTCCTCCCCTCCCGTGTGTATGTCTATAGTCTCGCCCAGGTACTTCATCGCCATCGCGGAGCATTCTATGTGCCATCCCGGGTATCCCTTGTCGCACCACGGGGACTTCCAGTTCATCACGTGATTCGGGTCGCATATCCAGAGCGCGAAGTCAAGCTGGTTCCTCTTGTCCGGGTTGTGCTCGACCCTCCCTCCCGCGCCCGCCTTGAGCGCCTCTAGCGTGTTCCCCGAAAGCTCCCCGTACCTCTTGAATTTCGTGACGTCGTAGTAGACGGACCCGTTCACGACGTAGGCGTACTTCTTGTCTATGAGCTTCTGTATGAGATCGATTATCTCCTTTACGTGCTCGGTCGCCCTGGGCCTCACCATGGGCTCCTCGAAGTTCAGGAGCTTGGAATCCTCAAGAAACTCCTTTATGTAAAAATCGGCTATCTCCCATGGGGTCTTGTTCTCCCTCTCCATGGCCACCTCCATCTTGTCCTCCCCCACGTCAGCGTCCTTAAGCATGTGGCCCACGTCGGTGAAGTTCATCACCTGCTTCACCTCGTAGCCCTTGCATTCGAGGTATCTCCTCAGTATGTCCGCAAAGGTGTAGGACCGCAGGTTTCCGATGTGCGCGTAGTCATAGACAGTGACTCCGCAGTTGTACATCGTCACGACTCCGTACTTCAGAGGCTTGAATTCCTCCTTTTTCCTGCTTTTCGTGTTGTAGAACTTCAGCATCAAACCATTCCCGAACTCCGCCAACGCCTCAGTTTATCGTCTCGTTGACGACGATTCCCGGAGTGGACACCTGCGTCGCGCTCTTATAGAAGTCTCCCACCGCGATGTAGTCGTACTCGTTCGACTCGGATCCCAATATCCCGTCGTAGACCCTTATGCTGACGTTCTTGCACAGCATCGTCACCAGCGGTATGCTGGCGTTTACGAACGTGCTCAGCGAGTTGTTGACCCCCTGCGCCTTGAAGGTGTCGTAGTGCGCAATCACCATCGGCGTCCCATTCTCGAGTATCTCTACATACATCTTGTCGCTCTGCGGGGAGATTATCTTGAAGTTCAGGTAGAGCTCGTCGACCCGGAAAGGCTGCGATGTGAGGTTTCCTGGCTGCAGCAGAAGGCCGTTGTGGTATGTCGTAGCGAAGTAGCTGCCTTTGTATCCGTTCCAAGGGGAATCATAGTACCCTCCGTGCGCGTTAGCATACGTGAGGTTGAACGGAACGCTCCCGAATCCTGGCGCCTCCCCCACGCCCGAGCTCGAGCTCCAGCCATTGAAGTTTCCGAGCGAGAAGTCGCCGTTGGGTATGCTTTCGGTCGCGTTACTCGACTGGCACGGACTTATCATCACCGTCGTGGTGGTTATCGTCGTAGATGTCGACGTCGTGCTCACGTTCGGAGGAAGGGAGGTGGTAGGCGCCGACGTGCTGACTGGTGCGGTTGTCGTCGACGATGCGCCCTGCTTTCCCAGCACTCCCGAGAGAAACAGCGCGGCCACTACCATGAGCACAAGCACAGCGAAATAGATAAGAACACTTTTGTTCATCTGACCAACGCCTTTAATATACATAAGCAATATAAAAAGAGTATTCAATCGCACAGTAGCACGGTGTTCTATTGGGAAGTATACCTAGAAAATGGAAGAAGAAGGGAAGGATGCGCTGGAAATGGGTCAAGAAGCGCAGGAAGAGGATGAAGCGAGCCCAGAAGAGGAGAGTGGGCGAACTCTAGTCCGATTCGTTGTCCTTACGCGAATTGTTACTAAGGGAATGGCGTCTAGCGGAGCAGGGCCTTGGGATCCCTCCTCCCGGCGCAGATTCCTGAGACTGTGACGGCGGTCAGGCGAGGGTCCTTATCTGGTACCTTCCCCTCTTCTCGATCTCCGCAAGCCTCGTAATCGTGAGCTTGGCCTGCCTGCATTCCCTGGCGTACTCCTTCTCCATCCTTCCGTACTGCTCCCTAGAGACCGCCCTCTTCATCAGGAAGAGGTCTATCGCCTTGTCCTCGATGCTGTCGCTTATGTCCGAGAGCCCGAAGTCTATGACGCTTATCCCGGAGGCCCCGACGACTATGTTGGCCGGGGTGAAATCTCCGTGCACGACGTTGGCGTTGTGCATCCTGGCAAGCATTCTCCCGATTTCGCCGTAATCCGCCTCCTGTCCTGGAATGTCCTTTAGCATCCTGCCCTCGACCTTCTCCATGTATATCGTGAACTTTCCGAGCCCCAAGATTCCCGGAGTCCTGACTCCCGCCTCGGATGCCCTGTGCATCGCACGCGCCTCTTTCTTGGTCCTGGTCTTCCTCAGCGCCTCGTCGAGCTCTGCTATCCTGTAGGTCTTCGCGTACCTGCACTTCGCTACTGCGCTGTTTCCGAATATGTCCGTCTCGAAGACCTTCGCCTCCGCACCCTCGCTGAGCATCCTCATGCAATCACCTGAAAACCTCCGCCCTGTCTATCCTGTATCTCTGCTGAACGTCGCAGTCGTCGAGCGCGGCCGCGCATCCGTTCTTTAGCATCCGCTCCGCTACGAAGGCGATCATCGCGCCGTTGTCCGCGTTGAGCTCGTTGACAGCATATCCGAACCTTCCCTTGTGCTCCTTGCAGACTTCGCCCAGCATCTCCTTCAGCCTTGTGCTCTGCGCCACGCCGCCGCACACGCACAGCTCGCCGCTGTTCGTGAGGAGCATCGCCCTCTCCGTCGCCTCGCAGAGCATGGCGAACGCGGTCTCCTGAATGGAATAGCACAGGTCCTCCTTGCTGGCGCTCCCCTTGTGCTCCACGGCGTAGGTCTTTAGCCCCGTGAATGAGAAGTCCATGCCCTTGACAGTGTATGGCATCGGTATGTACCTTCCATTCTCCGCCAGCTTCGCGACCGTCGATCCCCACGCTGGCTTAAGTTCCAAATCCCTCGCGAACGAGTCGAGCATGTTCCCGACCCCCACGTCGAACGTCTCCCCCAGGATCCGGTAGTGCCTGTATGGCTTATCCGCAAGCTTGAGTATCTGCGAGTTGCCTCCGCTTACGTAGAGTATGATCGGATCCTCGAATCCCGCCTGGTTCCTTGTTATCTCCGCGTGCGCGACCGCGTGGTTCACAGGCACTATCCCGACCCCCAGCCTGCCTGCGATAGTTTTCGCCGACAGCTGCCCCACCTGGAGGCACGAGCCTATCCCCGGTCCCTTGGTGTATCCCACCCCCTCAATGTCCCTTGCGCCGACCCCTGCCTTTTTCAGCGCCCTCCTTATGACCCTGCCCGCGTTCTTCACGTGGAGCTCGGCGACCCTCGCGGGCACCATCCCCCTGGAGCCGACGTCGTACATCTCCTTCTCGTTCGCAATGACCGCGCCGTCATCCACTATGCCTACTCCGAAGGTGTGTGCACTGCTCTCTATCCCGATGACTATCATGCTCTTCCCAGGTCCGCTCCACGACGCTGGAGCATCATGAGTATTGAGACAGGATAAGATTTAAGCGCTATCACCACCGCATCCGGCGCTGGAAACGCGGGACATAGCGTAGTACTCGAAGCTGCGTAACCCTTATATTCCTTGTGTTTCTAATAGATATCTGGACTATCTATTTTGCTAGTCTCACTCTTGTTTTAGGTGTATTTTTGGTAAAGCGAGAACACGAACTCGTCCCTGCGCACAGAATTATGAGCAAAACCGACGTGAGCGAGCTTCTTTCCAAGATGGGGATAGGGCTCAACAACCTGCCGAAGATACTTGTCAGCGACCCGCAGGTCAAGAAACTCGAGGCGAAGGCCGGCGATGTGATCGCCATAAGCAGGAACGACTATGGCAGGGAATACATGCAGTACAGGATTGTGGTAGTGGACTAATCTGTGGTTTTTATGAGAAAGAACATACTTCTAGACTCATTCCTGACCTCGAACTCGCTGGTGCAGCACCAGATAGACGGATTCAACAGGTTCGTGGAGCAGGATCTCCAGAAGATCATCGACCAGCAGGCGACCATAGAGCCGAGCGTCGAGGGATTCGCGCTCAAGCTCGGGAAGGTCAGGCTCGACAAGCCTTCCATCATCGAGGCGGACAGTTCAAGGAGGAGCATACTGCCGAACGAGGCAAGGCTGAGGAACCTCACTTACGCTTCACCAATGTTCCTGGAGTTCGTCCCCGTCATAAGAGGGATAGAGAAGGAGGCTTCCTTCGGGGAGGTCTTCATAGGGGAGCTGCCGATAGTGGTCAGGAGCAACCTTTGCAATTTCAGGACGATGACCAGGGGCCAGCTGGTTGAGAACGGGGAGGATCCTGACGACCCTGGCGGATACTTCATAATAAAGGGGACCGAGCGAGTGCTCATAGGCCTCGAGGACCTGGCTCCCAACAGGATAATCACCAGCAGGGAGAAGGGAGGCATGGAGACTACGAGCAAGGTCTTCTCAACCGCGCCTGGATTCAGGGCGAGGACAGTGGTGTCGAGGAACCAGAACGGGATCTTCAACATCGAGTTCCCGACCCTTCACAAGGCTGTCGACATGACGCTCATACTCAGGGCTCTCGGAACCCCCATCAGCGAGATGGGCGAGGCCGCAAGCGACGTGGTCACATTCAAGAACGACATACTTCTCAACGCGGAGATGAGCGCGGCGAAGGACATGGGTCCGACAGACGCCCTTCTCGAACTCGGAAAGCTTTCCGCTCCGGGACAGGCAAAGGAGTACCAGATGAAGAGGGCGGAGACGCAGCTCGACACATATCTCCTGCCCCACATAGGCACCAAGCTCGAGGACAGGAAGGCCAAGGGCAAGTACCTGCTGCAGATGGCAAGGCGCTCGAGCATCGTCGCAAACGGACTTGCGCCGCAGGACGACAAGGATCACTACTCGAACAAGAGGGTGAAGTACTCGGGCCAGCTCATGGAGGAGCTCTTCGCATACGCGTTCAGGTTCTTCGTCAAGGACGTGAAGTACCAGATAGAGAGGGCCTCCGCAAGGGGAAGGAAGCTCAGCATACCTACCATCATAAGCCCTGAGACCATAACCGAGAAGATCTCATATGCCATGGGTACCGGAACATGGGTAGCCGGACAGACCGGAGTCTCCCAGGTCCTCGACAGGACGAACCTCATTAGCACTTACACGAACCTGAGGAGGGTAAAGTCGCCTCTGGCCAAGAAACACCCCCATTTCAACGCAAGAGAGGTCCACGGAACGCAGTGGGGGAAGATCTGCATCTCGGAGACCCCCGAGGGGCTCGACGTCGGACTCACCAAGTACCTCGCACTGATGGCGAAGATAAGCGTAGGCGCGGAGGAGAAGGCGGTGGAGGCGAAGCTCAGGGAGATCGGAAAGATAGAGGAGGATTAGAATGGTTAGCAAGGTAAGCGAGAAGTGTTACGTTCATCTCAACGGGAAGGCGATAGGATACATCGTCGACCCGATGAAGTACATAGCAGAGGTCAAGAACGCAAGGAGGAAGGGAATAATCTCCGGAGAGGTCAACGTCGCCTACATAGACAAGCTCAACGAGGTCCACATAAACACCGACAGGGGCAGGGTAAGGAAGCCCTACATCATCGTCGAGGACGGCAAGTCCAAGTTCACCAAGGAGCTCTCCGACAAGATAGAGAAGAGGGAGCTGGACTTCGGCTACCTGATAAGGAGCGGAATACTCGAGTTCCTCGACGCAGAGGAGGAGGAGAACGCCTTTGTTGCGATGGAGGAGTCGGACATATCGGAGAAGACGACCCATCTCGAGGTCGACCCGACTTCCATATTCGGCTTCACCATCAACATGGCGCCGTTCCCGGAGCACAACCAGCTCGCGAGGCACCTCATGTTCGCGAGCTACCTCAAGCAGGCGCAGGGAGTGTACGCGACCAACTTCAACCTTAGGTTCGAGTCGAGGTCGTACATGCTCTTCTACCCGCAGGCTCCGATGGTGACAACGAAGGCATACGAGAGCCTTAAGCTCAGCAAGCACGCCTCCGGTCAGAACTTCGTAGTGGCGCTTTCGACTTACTACGGATACAACATGCAGGACGCGATCATCTTCAACAAGTCAGCCGTAGACAGGGGACTCGCGCAGGAGCATGTTCTACAAGACCTACGTCGATGAGGAGAGGAGGTATCCGGGAGGACAGAAGGACGTCTTCAAGCTTCCGCCTGCCACGACCGAGGGATACCTCGGCGAGCACGCATATTCCAAGCTCAGCGAGGACGGAGTGATAGAGCCTGAGATGAACGTCGAGGAAGGGGACGTGCTCATAGGCAAGGTCGCGCCTCCCAGGTTCCTTGAAGAGAGCATAGGTGCGGGAGGACTCGAGGAGAAGACCAGGGACGACTCCGTGGCGCTGAAGCCCGGAGAGAACGGAGTGGTCGACGACGTCATATTCACAGAATCGCCTGGGGCCACCAGGACCGTGAAGGTCAGGGTCAGGGGCCTTAGGATACCGGAAGCCGGGGACAAGTTCGGAAGCAGGCACGGACAGAAGGGAGTCATCGCGCTCGATAGTGCCGCAGGAGGACATGCCTTTCACTCAGAACGGAGTGGTTCCCGACATGCTGCTCAACCCCCACGGGATACCTAGCAGGATGACCTTCGGCCACCTGCTGGAGACTCTCGCGGGCAAGGCAGGGTCCATGAGGGGATCCAAGGTCGACGGCACCGCATTCTCCGACTCGGGGAAGAACAGGATCGACGAGTACAGCAAGGTGCTGGAGGCGCACGGCTACGACAAGTACGGCGAGGAGATGCTCTACGACGGCGTCACGGGAAAGCCGTTCAAGTCGAAGCTGTTCATGGGGGTCGTATACTACAACAGGCTGCACCACATGGTGAGCAACAAGATACAGGTGAGGAGCAGGGGAAGCGTGCAGATACTCACGCACCAGCCGACCGAAGGAAAGGCGAGGCTGGGAGGGCTCAGGTTCGGAGAGATGGAAAGAGACGTTCTCGTGGCGTACGGAGCGAGCCTGCTGCTCAAGGAGAGGATGCTCGACCAGAGCGACAAGTCCACCGTGCTAGTCTGCAAGGAGTGCGGAAGCATAGGGTACAGGGACTACGCGAAGAGGGTCGACGTCTGCCCGCTGTGCAACAGCAACAAGCTGATAGAGGTGGAGATAAGCTACGCCTTCAAGCTGCTGCTGGACGAGATAAAGTCGCTGCACATAAGGCCGCAGATCGGCATGAAGGAGTGATCGCATGCAGGCAGAGATAATAAACAATATAAAATTCGGGATATTCTCCCAGGATCAGATAAAGAAGCTGAGCGTCGCGAAGCTCACCGTGCCTGACACGTACAACGAGGACGGATACCCGATAGACGGGGGCCTTCTCGACCAGAGGCTCGGAGTCATAGATCCCGGACTCATCTGCAAGACGTGCGGAGGGAGGGCGAAGACCTGCCCCGGCCACTTCGGACACATAGAGCTGGTAAGGCCCGTCATCCACTCCGAGTTCGCGAAGATAATCAACATGCTCCTTCAGGCGACCTGCCAGAGCTGCCACAGGATACTCCTCAACAACGAGGAGATTGCGATCTTCAAGGACGAGCTGACAAAGGAGCTCGCGTCCGACATGCCCGTCAACGAGACGGACAAGCAGCAGGGAGAGCAGGACATGATGAAGAAGCTGAAGAGCGTCAAGAAGTGTCCCCACTGCGGAAACGTTCAGGAGAAGATGAAGTTCTCCATGCCCACTTACTTCTATTACGGCGAGAGGAGGCTGAAGCCCGATGAAATAAGGGACCTTCTCTCGAAGATACCAAACGACGACCTCGCCGTCATGGGAGTGGATCCCAAGACCAGCAGGCCCGAGGCGCTCGTGCTCAACACTCTTCTCGTTCCGCCTGTCGACGTAAGGCCGAGCATCACGCTGGAGACCGGAGAGAGGAGCGAGGACGACCTGACCCACAAGCTCGTGGACATAATGAGGATAAACCAGAGGCTCGAGCAGAACATAAACGCGGGAGCCCCTCAGATAATCATCGACGACCTATGGGAACTTCTTCAGTACCACATAACCACATACTTCAACAACGAGACCAGCGGGATACCTCCCGCAAGGCACAGGAGCGGAAGGGCCCTCAAGACGATCGCCCAGAGGCTCAAGGGCAAGGAGGGAAGGTTCAGGTACAACCTGAGCGGAAAGAGGGTCAACTACTCAGCGAGAACCGTAATCAGCGTGGATCCCAACATAGACCTCGACGAGGTCGGAGTGCCAAGGATCATAGCAGAGAAGCTCACCGTCCCGTTCTACGTAACCGAATGGAACCTCGAGGAGGCCAAGAGGCTGCTCGGGATGACCGAGTACCCGCAGGTGATCAACATAGTCTCTCCCGACGGCAAGAGAAAGAGGATGCTCGAGGCCAACAGGGAGGAGATGGTCAAGGAGGTCAAGGCCGGATACATACTCGAGAGGCAGCTCCGCGACGGAGACATATCGCTCTTCAACAGGCAGCCTTCGCTGCACAGGATAAGCATAATGGCCCACAGGGTCAGGGTGCTTCCCGGAAAGACTTTCAGGATAACATTCGCGGCCACCATCCCTTACGGAGCCGACTTCGACGGAGACGAAATGAACCTCCACATACCGCAGACGCTCGAGGCGCAGGCGGAGGCGAAGTACCTCATGGAGGCGAAGGAGCAGATCTTCTCCCCAAAGGACGGCAACGCCATAATGACGATAGGAGAGGACGGAGTCATAGGCATGTTCACGCTCACGCAGGACGACACCCTCCTGGACAAGGAGGAGGCGGAGTACCTCCTCGGCATTGCAGGCATCAGGGAGCTGCCGAAGAAGTCGAAGAAGGGGATGTACAGCGGCAAGGACATTTTCTCAATGCTGCTGCCCAAGGGCCTCAACTTCGAGACCATGGTCGGAAAGGACAGCTTCAAGATAAAGAACGGGGAGCTCGTGGAGGGCGTGGTGACCAAGAAGGTCTACGGAAGCTCCAACAAGCTCTACATCGCGATAGCGATGCAGTTCGGTTTCGACTCGCTTGAGCGCTTCATAACCAACTCTTCCAAGCTCGCGTTCGCATACGCGACAATGTATGGAGTGAGCATGGGCGTGAAGGACTACATGGTGAGCGACGAGATCAAGAAGGAGAAGGTGAAGCTGCTTGCGGAGACGCAGGCCAAGGTCGACGAACTCATCGTCCAGTACAAGACGAAGAAGCTCGAGCCACTCCTGGGACTCACCGCAAGGCAGTCACTCGAGCAGATGCTCGTGGTGGAGCTTGACCTCGCAAGGTCCAAGGCAAGCCAGATACTCATAAAGAACGTCGAGAAGCACAACTTCGCGATCCTCATGGCCAACTCCGGGGCGAGGGCAAGCATACTCAACTTCGAGCAGATGAGCCTCTTCCTGGGGCAGCAGGCGACCTGGGAGGGAAGGAGAATCAAGAGAGGATACTACTCCAACAGGGCGATCCCCCACATAGCTAGGGGAGACGTTGGCCCGGCAGCGAGAGGATTCATCAGCAACTGCTTCGTCGACGGGCTGTCTCCGATTGAGATGCTCATGCACGCAGTAGGAGCGAGAGGATCGGTCATTCAGAAGGGACTTCTCACCCAGAGGAGCGGATACCTCCAGAGGAGGCTCGCCAACGCGCTGCAGGACTACTTCATATCGTCCGACAGCAGCGTAAGGGACACGAGCAACAACCTGGTGCAGACCGTGTACGGAGGTGACGGGATCGACCCGACCAAGGTGTACTTCGCAAAGGAGGAGGAAAGGCTCCTGAAAGAGAAGGGATAATCATGGCAAAAATAGCCGAGAGCAGGTATAGCGTTCAGCCAGGGGAGCCGGTAGGAGTCATCGCGGCGCAGTCCGTCGGAGAGCCCGGAACCCAGATGGTCCTCAGGACCTTCCACTTCGCAGGAATGGCGGCTTCGATCGCGACTTCCGGACTTCCGAGGATCATAGAGCTCCTGGACGCCAAGAAGAGGCCATCCACCCCGATACTCAGGATCTATCTCTCCGAGGCGAACAAGAAGAACTTCGCTGAGGCGGAGAAGATCGTGAAGAAGGTCAGCGAGATCAGGATGAGGAGCATATCGAAGAGGATAGTCGAGAACTTCGCTAAGGGCAGGATACTCATAGTGCTCAACCAGCAGACCATACAGGCGAACGACCTGAACGCGAAGACGATCGCATCCAACCTCAGCAAGGAGCTGGGCCTTGAGTGCAGGGTCGGCGAGCACGGCAACATAGTAGTTAGCACGCGCACCAAGAACCTCAAGGACATAAGGGCGATAACTGTCAAGCTCACCAAGTCGATAGTCAACGGCATAGAGGGCGTCGGAAAGGCGATGGTCGTACAGGACACCAAGACAGGCGAGTTCTACGTCGAGTCCGCCGGAAGCAAGATAGAGCCGATCCTCGAAGTCGACGGGATCGACCCGACGAAGCTATACACCAACGACATATTCGAGATGTACAGAGTATTCGGAATAGAGGCGGCCAGGAAGACGCTGCTCATCGAGCTCAAGAAGACCCTGGACGAGCAGGAGATCAACGTCAACGAGAGGCACCTGGAGCTCATCTCCGATGCGATGACGGGCGCCGGGACCATCCAGAGCATAGGGAGGCACGGGCTCGTCGGAAAGAAGGAATCTGTGTTCGCGAAGGCCGCCTTCGAGGAGACGATAAAGCACCTCATCAACGCCGCGGCCTTCGGGCAGACTGACTACATGCGCGGAGTGACCGAGAACATACTCGTGGGCAAGCAGATACCCCTCGGAACGGGCTCCGTCAGGCTCGCCATAAGGAAGAAGGAGGACAAGAAGAAGAAATAGGTCCGAATTTGGCATTGGCATTTAGTGTTTTGTATTTTTGTGGGAGATTTTGATGCAACAAGAAAGACCTTTTGACCTCTTGAACAAGTCCATCGGACAGCAGGTAATGATACGGCTGAAGAACGGAACCGACATAAGGGGCAAGGTATCCTCGTTCGACGCGCACATGAACATGGTGATAGAGAGCGCGGAGGAGGTCGAGGAGGGAGCCCTCAAGTCGAAGCTCGGGACGATACTTCTGAGAGGAGGAAACATACTCTTCGTGTCCCCTGTTTAGAGGAAGCCGCGGCCCGTTATCGACGTGTCCGAGAGGACATGCGAAAACATAATAAGGACGAGAGGGAAACTAATTAACAGTTGGGCTCCTGGCGCAACGGTAGCGCGCCTGCATGGCATGCAGGAGGTTGCGGGTTCGAAAAACTTCTTTTCAGAAGTCGAAAATCCCGCGGAGTCCATCTGAAATGATTGCACCCAGCGTGAGCGTTTTTAACATGAATGCTTATATTCACGGGAAATTAACGCTAATCATGGAGAAGATAGTGGAAAACCTGGATATCAAGGCCACGGTGAAGGAGATAATGAGAAATGGGCCGACCTCCGATGCCTCATACAAACTATTGGATTTCCTGGGCTCTATCAACAAGTCCTCAAAAGGAGATCTCGCACTGAGCGTCATCAACAACGTAAGCAAAAGGGACGTAAAGAAAGTGTTTCACATAAACTTGGACTACGCGTGCTTCGAAAGAAACGAACCCGACCGGATGGAATCCGTTTCTGTCATGGCATCCTGCCTCTCTGGCGTGGTGCATGGCAAGATGCTACATCATCCGTTCCCTAATACGCCCAAGAACGAAGGTCTCGCGCTGCGAGCGACAGAAAAGATGGAGAACGCCCTGATGAGAGTAGCGGAGATCGACTGATCTTAGGCTATTGCAGCATATATTCGCATTTAGCGTCAAGTTTGCTTTTCTAACGCCAATCTTTATATTCCGAGAGAACAAATTCCGGCTATGGATAAGATCACTTCGAGTGCGGTAGAAGAAGCAAATCGCCTCATAAAGGACTTGGCCAGGGCTCGCAGCCACCTGCGCAGGGCCTTGAGGCTGAATGACAAGCCCGCGAATGAAGTTAACTCCAGACTGGAAGGCCAACTCTGTCTCATCAATTTGGACAGGACGGGAAATCTCGCGCTGAGCCTCATTAACCGACTCGATAAGGGGATGGTGGAAAAGGCTTTCAGAACAGACCTTTCAGGGGAATACCATTCATTGAAGGTGGAAAGCCCCGAAAACGCGATAGCCCTCAAGATGACGGAGAAGATGGAGCAGATAATCTTAAAAGAAAAACAAGGCTGATCCGCTCCCTTGAGGAATAAACATAGCCCCATCTCCCAACAGATACTTGCTTGCTTTTTCTAACGCCAATCTTTATATTGGATGAAAAAAGAATTCCTGCATGGCAACATCAACTTTGGAAAGGCCTGAGATCGAAGCGGCAAACATAATCAAGGACCTTGACACTGTACACGGCTTTACCCATCGCACAGCGTACCGTCTCCTGCATGACGGGAATATCAAGCGCAAGCTGGATTCCGTGATCGGGACTGAGAATACGTCCAAAGCCTATGCCTTTATGCACGACCTCGGATACAAACTGCTAGGGAAAGAGGAGGGTTTCGAGAATAACCTGTACTCCGCTCTGGGCGTTTCTATTGGCTTAGTAAACCAGCATGACCATACAGGGGAATCCTCTCTGAAATTATTCGATCGAGTAAACGAAAGAAAGGTCGAAAAGGCGCTCCCGATGTGGAGGTCATCTTCCCACTCCCATCTAGAAATGGAAAGAATCGAAATGAGGCAGGAGATGGGACAATCCCATCTGGTAGCAATCGTCCACATAACGAAGGATACCCCCGAGAACAGGAAGATCGCACGCATGTTTACTACAGAGATCGAGAAAGCTCTGGCGAATGGAAAGCGGGGCTGATTCATACACCAAGGGAAAAAACCGCACCCAAGCTTCGCCGATTGGTATGTGGATATTTCTCTTGCGACGACACTTTTATAATCCAAGTAAAGACAAATGATGACTATGGAAAAAACGCTGGTCCCTGGAATTGAAGCGGTGGGTGATACCCTGAGGCTTAACCGGAGGCATTCCTGGATTGTCGAATTCATCGGAGTGGGCCAAAGGAGCGAGGTCACCATCGCCTGTAGGCTGGAGGACTCGTTGAACAAGATCTTCAATGAGGGGATTGTCGCGTCCTCGCTGCACTACGTAAGCAATGTCGATGAAAGTGTCGCGGCGAACGCCATCTTCACACGTGCATCTCCCAAGGAACAGAAGAGGGGTTTCGAGCAAAGGCTTTCCAAACTATATGACTATTTAAAACCCTTAAAGCCGCGCCACGTGGACGAAAAAGAGGTCAGCGAATACTCGCCTTCTCTCTACCCCCATTCTTCCCTGCTCATATCGCACCCAAGAAGGGAACACATGGAATACCCGGACACTCCCGAGAACGGGAAGACCTCCATGAAGGTGATCGACGAACTGCGCAAAACGCTCCAGATAAAGAGGCGCGTCTGACCCCCGCCGAAGTCGCGCTGTAAATGCGTCATATTCTCTTGCAAATGCTTATATTGCATGAAAACGAACGCTAATCGTGGAGACAAGCACGCCGCAGGCGGTCAGGGAGGCCAGGAGCCAGATACGCAGAATGTCCAGCCCATTTCGCATCGCCTTCAGGATGAACGGCGCGGATGAGGTCGATGATAACAGCGCCCTGCTCGACTCGCTGGACAAGATATCCCACGACAGGACGGGGTTCTCCGCCCTGCTGCTCTTCAAGCAGGTCGATGAAAAAAGGATGAGTAGGGCGCAACTCACTGACCTTGCACTTGGTCACGCGCATCTGGAGAAGAGCCCGTCATTGATAAACCAGCTGCTGGTCTTCCCCTATGCGATTCCCAGAATGTCCCACGAAGAACTGTCCCAGGTGTCTTTAAAGTACTACGACACCGAGGAGAACAGGGAGAAGGCGCTGGAGAATGTGGAAACCGCGCTGCAGATAATGAAGACTTCGGTTCCCTCCAGGGGAACGGAAGGCGAATTGGCATCTGTTTAGTGCGTTGTTGAAACAATCAACTTTTTGTTGGAAGAAAGCAAATATATTTATATCTGTTTGAACACATACTTTCCACATGACGAGTTCCAAGATCGTCCTTAAGATCGTAAACAAGCCGGGGCAGGACACCGCGAGGGCACTCACCGACTGGTTCCTCGAGTCTTTCGACCTCTCGGGGAAGGACGACCTTCTGGAGCAGGCGATGTTCAAGGAACTCGTAGGCAACAGCCTGAAGGGCACCGGCACGACGAGCAAGGAGCTGAACAAGGAGCTCGACCTGCCCAGGAGCACCGTGATCTACCACCTGAACAGGTTCATAGGCTCGGGCCTTGTCGTGAGGAAGGGCAGGAGGTACTACCTCCGCGCCGAGGACTTCGAGTCGACGATACAGGAGCTGCAGGGTGAGATGCTAATGGAATTCAGCAGGATGATGCAGTTCGCGTCGAAGCTCGATGCGATAATGGAAGATGAGATCAATGGCAGGAGAAAACGGAGAAAGTGAGGCCGACGCAGTGGAGGAAGAGCAGCCTCAGCCGGAGGCTCAGGACAAGGAGCTCGCCGAGGTCAAGGACAGGCTTCTTCGGATGGCCGCGGAGTTCGACAACTTCAAGAAAAAGATGGCGAAGGACATGGACGCTTCAAGGACGATGGGAAAGGCGGAGCTCGTAAAGGCGCTGCTTCCTGCGCTCGACGAGTTCGAGATGGCGCTGTATGCAATAGGAAAATCAGAAGAGAGCGACTGCAACGTGAAGGGAATGGAGCTCGTGTTCTCAAACGTGCTCGGCACCCTGAAGAGCGCGGGACTGAGGGAAATAGAGGCGAAGGGGAAGTACGACCCGTACAGGCACGAGATAATGATGACGAGGGAGAGCAAGGAGCCCGAAGGGACCATAATCGAGGTCGTGAGGAAGGGGTACTCATTCAACGACCTCATGCTTAGGCCGTCTGCAGTTATTGTTTCGAAGGGAAGCGACACTACCGAAGAAAATGAAAAAGACGATAAAAAATAGGCGAGAATATGAAAATAATAGGAATAGATCTTGGAACTTCAAACAGCGCTGCAGCCGTGCTGCAGGGAGGCAGGCCAGTGCTCATACCCAGCGCGGAGGGCACTTCCGTCTACGGAAAGTCCTTCCCGAGCTACGTGGCATTCACCAAGGACGGCCAGCGCATAATCGGAGAGCCCGCGAAGAGGCAGGCGGTGGCGAACCCCGAGGGCACGGTCAGCACCTTCAAGAGGAAGATGGGCACCGACTACAAGTACAAGATATACGGCAAGGACTACACGCCGCAGGAGCTCTCCGCGATACTGCTGCAGAAGATAAAGCAGGATTCAGAGGCGTTCCTAGGGGAGGAGGTGAAGCAGGCGGTGATAACCGTTCCCGCATACTTCAACGACAACCAGAGGCAGGCAACCAAGGACGCCGGAGAGATAGCTGGACTCGAGGTCGTGAGGCTGGTCAACGAGCCGACCGCCGCGTGCCTCGCCTACGGTCTCGACAAGGCGGGCAAGGAGGAGAAGATACTCGTTTACGACTTCGGAGGCGGAACCCTTGACGTCACTATAATGGACTTCGGGAACGGAGTCTTCGAGGTGGTCTCGACCAACGGAGACACCCAGCTGGGAGGCACCGACATGGACAACACACTCGTGGCGTTCCTGCAGGCCGAGCTGAAGAAGCAGCACGGAATCGACGTGAGCAAGGATCCCCAGGCGATGCAGAGGATCAGGGAGGCCGCGGAGAAGTCGAAGATAGAGCTCTCGACGACGCTCACGAGCGAGATAAACCTGCCTTTCATAGGCGCAGCCCCGGGAAAGGAGCCCGCGCACTTCACCTATTCGCTCACAAGGGCGAAGCTGGAGGAGCTGGTCCTTCCCATAGTGGAGAAGACCAGGATACCCATGATGCAGGCGCTCAAGGACGCGAAGCTCGAGCCGAAGGACATAGACAAGGTCATACTCGTGGGAGGCCCGACGAGGATGCCGATAGTCCAGAGGTACGTCGAGCAGCTCCTCGGCAAGAAGATAGAGAGGGGCGTCGACCCGATGGAAGCGGTGGCGTTCGGTGCTGCTGTCCAGGCAGGAGTCCTCACCGGAGAGGTGAAGGACATAATACTGCTCGATGTGACCCCGTTCTCGCTAGGCATAGAGACCTACGGGGGAGTCACGACCAACCTCATAGAGAGGAACGCGACGATACCGATAAAGAAGTCGCAGATATTCTCCACGGCTGCCGACAGCCAGACGTCCGTGGACATACACGTTCTGCAGGGGGAGAACAGGATGGCGAAGTACAACAACTCTCTAGGGAACTTCCAGCTCACGGGACTGCCTCCCGCGCCCAGGGGAGTGCCCCAGATAGAGGTGACCTTCGACATAGACGCCAACGGCATGATCCATGTGGCTGCAAAGGACAAGGCTACCGGAAAGGAGCAGAGCATAGTGATCACCGCGACACAGAAGATGAGCAAGGAGGAGATCGCGAGGAAGATGCAGGAGGCGGAGCAGTACGCGGCCCAGGACAAGGAGGACTTCGAGAGGACGGAGACGAAGAACAACGCGGAATCGCTGATCTACAGCGCCGACCACGCGCTGCAGGAGTTCAAGGACAAGATACCCAAGGAGGTCGCCGAGAAGGTCGAGAGCGCCAAGTCCGAGCTGGCAGAAGCGATAAAGAAGGAGGACATGGCGGAGATAAAGGCGAAGACCGATGCCCTGAACGGGGTGCTCAAGGACATAGGGTCGAGCATGTACAAGGACCAGGGAGCCCCAGGTCCCCAGGGTCCCGATCAGGGGCCCGACGGCCCGCAGGGCCCGGGATCGGAAGGCTACGGCCCTTCTGGCGGCAACTAGCAGCAGCGTATAAGTAGTACAAGGGATCATTGAAGCAAGAAATGGCGTAGGACGATGGCACAGAACTATTACGAGACACTCGGCGTTCCAAAGAGCGCCACCAAGGAGCAGATAAAGGACGCCTACCGCAAGCTCGTGATGAAGTACCACCCCGACGTGAACAAGGATCCCAAGGCCAAGGTGAAGATGCAGGAGCTGAACGAGGCCTACGCCGTTCTCAGCGACGAACAGAAGAAGGCAAAGTACGATTCGTTCGGACCCGACCAATTCGGCCAGCAGTTCTCCGAGGAGGACATCTTCCGCGGTTTCGATCCGGACGACATACTGAAGAGCGTCTTCGGCCAGAACTTCGGCCAGTTCGGGGACATCTTCTCCGGAGGCGGCGGCCAGGGCGCTGAGCCCGCGGGCATGAACCTATACCTGCCTTTCACAGACATAGAGAGGGGGATAGACAAGGAGTTCATGGTCCAGCGCTACGAGACCTGCCACAACTGCAAGGGCAGCGGCGGCGAGCCGGGATCTAAGCAGGTAAGGTGCTCCTCGTGCAACGGCTCTGGAAGGAGGCAGTTCAGGCAGAACACGATTCTCGGGACCATCCAGATGATGTCCACCTGCGATAGGTGCAGGGGGCGCGGCAAGATATACGAGGAGCAGTGCCATACGTGCCGCGGGCAGGGACAGGTCCTGGTGACGGAGCACTTCAGGGTGAGGGTGGAGAGGACGGACAAGGAAACCCCCGGCAAGGGCGGCGGCAGGATGTTCGGGATTTTCTGAGAAACATTCACTTTCCGCGCAGTCGAAAACCTTTTTAACAGCTAAATTATTAGGATACTGGAGGCAATCTCACCATGACGATCAAGGAGAGGCTTGTCGTCCTCGATTTCGACGACACGTTGTATTTCACGTTCGATTCGGTCAAGGAAGCGGCTCGTGAACTTTACGGGACTGGGATGACAGTTAGACACATATTTGATGAGATGCCAGTAACGGCCAGGGTCAAGGCATACTACCTCGGACATTCAAAATACAGAAACAGGAGTAAACTCAACAAGAAGCTGGTAAAGCGAATTGCAGCGTACGGGAATAGAACAGACATAGTAATAGTCACCGGCCGCGACCGCGAACTCCAGGCGCACACACTCGCTCTTGCTGGGCAAAGCGGGCTCAAAATCAAGGAAATCTATTTTGCTGCGGACATAGCGAAAGACTCCAAAGAATGGAAGCTCCGGACGCTCAAAAAACTCGCGAAGAATTACAAATCAGTTGAACTCTACGAGGACAAGGGGAAGAACATCGACTATATATCCAGCAACGTCCCTGATGACGGAAAGTTCAAATTCTATCTTGTAAAGGGCGGACGCTTCACACGCGTCCGAGAACCTCAACCGCGCAGTCCCAGCCAGTAAGGGTCCGAACATATATCTCTCGCTAAACTGATTCCGAAGTCTTGATTATCCTCGCGCTCTCCCCTACTTTGCTCTGCCTCTTGGCGGTCCATATCATGAGCGCCAGTATCGCGACGCTTCCGGCCAGAAGGATAACGTACTGGGTCCATGCCGCCGGGTTCATCGCAAGTATGTCAAGCCCGAGAGCCATGCTTGCGAACGAGAAGAGAGGGGGTATCGCCGGCAGCGCTATGTTGTACTTCTTGGATATGAGCATCGCGAATATCAGCCCGAAGGAGGCGCCGAAGATTATGCTCAGGCTTATGAAGAAGCTCAGGTACGTCATGTATGCGCTGACCGCCAGCATGAGCGGTATCGCGAGGTCGCCGGTCCCCAAAGCAGAGAAAGAGGGCATCGGTATATTTCCCACGCTTGCCATGCGCTTGAGGGCGGCGTTCTTGCTCTGGTTCAGCGCCTTCATTATCTCGCCCCTCTCCTTCGCCTTAAGGTAGCTCTTCGGGACGAGCTCAACGTCATAGGACCCTATCATGAAGGCGAGGTTCCTGTTCACCGACTCCCTTCCAAGGGCTATCATGTGCTTCGTTATGAACACGGCCACGTAATCATACACCGCCACGAGAGCCATAAGCAGGTACGCGGCGAAGAAAGTGAAGGAGATTCCGAGCACGAGGCCCACCCCTATGCTCGCCACCACCGCCACGAAGTTCCTGAGCCCCTGCCACTTGTTCTTCGCAAGAACCAGCACCGCTGCAAGTACGAACGAGAGCGCTACCGGAACCAAGCTGTCCTGAGAGAAGAAAGAGGAGCTTATTATCAGGAAGAGGTAGAACGAAGCCGAGAATATGACCACCGCCTCTATGATCCTGAACAGGAGGACTCCGTGGTGCGATCTGAAGAGCAGCACCATGACTATGGCGGCGACTATGAGGTACACGAAGTAGAACAGGACGTCCGGTCCCGTGCTCACTACAGCGCTGCTGGTTATGGTTGATATCTCTGACGGTGAGATCAGGTAGAAAGTTATGAAGAGCCCGGAGAACTGCACTATAAGGAAAAGTGCCAGTATGTTGGCCAACTGCCTATACTCGAGTCGCTTTCCCAACAAAACACCAAACAGCAATGTAGGTTATTCTTCAAGGATTTTAACCCTTCTGCTGTCCACCCTTCCCCAATTCCGACTCTGTTCACAAGCCAGGAATAATGTCAAGCTATTTAAGGGGAGATTCACAAGGGTCAATGTGAGAGAATGAACCTGACTAAAAGCGCAGCACCAAATCGCATACAACTGGCGGAATCAATACCCTATTCCGAAGTTGGAAAAACAAAAAACATGAATTACGACTTCCATCTAATGCCTGCATCGAATCGGGATGTATTCAACCTGCCGCTGACCTCCGAAGGGCGCGACATATGCGCGGGGAAAAAAGTAGCCATAGACTGGGATGAGCTGGGATCTTCGCCCTACAAGCATAACGAAGGCGGGGTGCTTAGCGACATCGACGAGTCGACCTACGACCACTTCATTCCTCTGAAACATCGGGTTTACATGACTCCCGAGGCTACGAATGCGATAAAGCATGCGGACGAAAAGCCGCCGCAGCTCGCGGCATTCTTCACCCAAGTGCAAACGAACGAGGGTCGGCAGATCCTTCCAATAATCATGCCGGTGGATCACGTACAACTGGCATACTATGATCTCGAAGAAGAAATGTTCGATGTCAAACCAAAGCCTGAAATGGCAAAGGAGTCGCAGTCCGCGGGATTAGACGTAATCAAGTCGCTTCCCCCGCAAAGGAAGGAGGGAAATAAAACCTTTAAGATAAGAGAAGCATAATCCTTGCTTTCCGTCATAGTGGATTTACGATCCCATCGTCCGAAGCAGAGTGCATGATTCAAGTTGCAAGCGACCACTCTGGGATGTGTGATTTTAAAATATGACGTCCTATTCAAGACATGAATAAAATCACGGGCGTCAAGACGAAAGTCGTAGACACGCTACTGCTTGGTTTGGCGCTCTGGCTGATGGGCTATCTCGCGTCACTGCTCATTTACGGTGCAGTATCAAGCACGATCCTGGGATGGATACTATTTGCGATATTCACGCCAGTGACTATCTGCGTTGCTTTTCTGAGATTCAGAAAGAGAAAGGAGGCGCTGGTCTATTATTTCCTGATAGGGCTAGCATGGGCCGCGATCGCAGTGCTCTTCGACTATCTCCTGATCGTCAAGGCCTTCGGAGTCGCCGACTACTACAAGCTGGACGTGTTCGTCTACTACATCACTGCTTTCCTCATCCCCTTCTTGGTGGGATACAGGTACGGCAGAGGTTAGTTTCTTCGGGCATGACGGGATTTGAACCCGCAACCACCTGGTCCGAAGCCAGGTGCGCTATCCAAGTTGCGCCACATGCCCTTGCTTAGCTCTTGGATATGAAAACAAATAAGATAGGAGTGCTTGGGGCTTCAGAAAGCGGGAGGCCTAACAGAATTCCCTGCTCTCTATTGGCTCTATCCCGTCCTTGAACTCCTGTTGGAACTTGCTGAGCAGGTCCTTGTACTCCTTCCTCTTCCCGCAGTCGATGCAGAGGAGCACCTTGCTTATCGCGTGGTCGTTCACGAGATATGTAGCGACCTCCTTAACGTCGTTCTCGCTTATCTCTTTCCATCCCTCGTTGTAGGCCGCGTTGATCTCGTCCTTCATCGAGTCGCTGTTTAGCCATTCGCCGCAATGAAGGAACCTGTAAACGCGCCAGGAATGATTCGAGCAAAGCGTGGCAACTAGCCTAGCCTTATCGATTACTTCTGCGTCGTCTTTACTGATCTCCTTCTTCTTTAGTACTTTGTGTACTTGCGAAACGAATAGGCCATACTTGTTCAATATGGTTCTATTTGGCATGCCCTTCCTGTATTACTTTAGGTACGTGAGTATATAAAGCCTTACGCCGCACGGCGAGAACAAAAATATACAAAAACGCATTATTTTGGAAAATATTTATTTTTGCGAAAATATTGAAATGACGTCGGTAATTGCGCATAGCCAAACAAAATAGGGCTTCGCGGGAGGCATAAGAAAATCTATATATACCTGCTCAACGATAAGTATGATGACAGAACCAGAGTGGTACAATGATAACCGGAATTGGAATAAACGACGTAGAAGCGCACAGGCCAGTGAGCGATCCCATCACGAACATGAAGTTCAACATCAACTTTGAGAACGTGAAGGTCAACGGGGAGAACGTCGAGGTCGTTTACACGTTCACAACGTCATACGAGGGAGGCACCGACGGGAAGTCCGTGGGAGACCTTAAGATAAAGGGCAGCATATTCGCAAAGGAAGAGAAGGACATGGTGAAGCAGATAAACGACACGTGGACCAGCAAGAAGACGCTGCCTGTCAAGTTTGCGGAAGATGTGATAAACATACTCAACTTCGAGTGCGCCTCAAGAGGCACTCTGCTCGCGTGGTCGATAGGGATGATCGCGCCGCTTCCTCTCACAAGGGCGAAGCTCGAAGAGGGCTCGAAGTAGTTTCTTCGGCTCTTTTCTTTACTTCTAGACGCTTATGGAGTCTGCTGAGCTAGAGGGCACGATACTGGACGTGAGCTACAACACTGAGGGCAGCTCCGGCGCCATACGTATCGCGCTCAAGACAAAGGAACGCACCCAGTACCTCTCCGACCCGAGCTTCCATCCCTACTTCTACCTTGTGCCTGAAAGCGCAAGGACCGACGCCGAGTCGCTGAAGGGCGTGAAGATAGTCTCCAAGGACGGCGAGGAGGTGGGTGTGAGGTCCGTGGAGGAGAAAACACTCCTCATAGGCACTGAGGACGTCAGGGCGTTCAAGATTTTCCTGAACCATCCCAAGGACATACCCAAGATGAGCGAGACCTTCAGAGAGTTCGGCTCCACCTACGAGTCGGACATAGTCTTCTGGAAGAGATACCTGATAGACAAGAACCTCTCACCCATGTCGCTGAACAAGGTGAAGGTCCACGAGGAGGGCGGAAGGCTGGTGATAGACGGGATAAAGAGCGAGCCTGGGCTCAGCGGCACCGAGCTCAAGTGCTTTTGCTTCGACATCGAGACCTACAACCCGTTCGGAATGCCGCGCATGAGCAAGGACCCGATAATCATGATCAGCTACACCGACGGGAGCGAGAGGAAGGTGCTGACCACCAAGAAGATAGACCGGGACTTCGTCTCCGTGTACGAGGACGAGAAAGAGATGCTTCTGGCGTTCGTGGACGCCATCGAAAGGCTGGACCCCGACGTGATAGTCGGCTACAACTCATCGCAGTTCGACATACCCTACCTGATGGAGAGAGCCGCTGTTCTGAAGGTGGATCTCAGCATAGGCAGGGGAGGCGAGAGCCCGAGGACCGAGCACCATGGCCTCATGGAGGCGGTCAGGATACCTGGCAGGATAAACCTCGACCTCTACAACGTCGCCAAGTTCGTCTCCGTGGTCGGGGCATCTGAGAAGGTGATCAAGGTCAACAGCTTCAAGCTGATGGAGGTCTACAGGGCGATCACGGGCAAGGAGAAGAAGATGGTGGACAGGGGCAGCATCTGGCAGCAGTGGGACAGGGGAGGGGAGGACTTGGAGATACTTTCCGACTACTCCCTGGGCGACTCGCTGTCGGTCAGGGAGCTCTACGACTTCTTCCTTCCGATAGAGATGGAGATGTCGAAGGTCAGCCATTCCACCCTCGGCGAGGTCAGCGTCTCAACCACGAGCCAGCTCGTGGAGTTCATGCTGATGTGCTACGCGCACGAGCACGAGCAGGTCATACCCAACAAGCCTGCCGACTCCGAGATAGGCGCGAGGCTCGCGAACCCGTACGAGGGCGCGTACGTCAGGACGCCGGAGGCGGGGATATACGAGAACATAGTGATCTACGACTTCAGGAGCCTGTACCCCTCGATAATCATAGCCCACAACATAGACCCCTCCACCATAGTGAAGGGCGAGGGCGACTACTTCGAGGCGCCCAACGGGATAAAGTTCAGGAAGGACAGGATCGGCATCATGCCGCTCGTCCTCAAGATGCTCATAGACGAGAGGAAGGAGGTGAAGAGGGCGTTCAAGAAGGACCCGGACAGCAAGGCACTGGCCGCAAGGTCGACCGCCCTCAAGATACTCGCAAACGCGTTCTACGGATACCTCGGCTACGCGAGGTCGAGGTGGTACTCGAGGGAGTGCGCCTCGAGCATAAC
The DNA here is from genome assembly GCA_963753785.1 of uncultured Microcaldota archaeon. Classification (GTDB taxonomy): domain Archaea; phylum Micrarchaeota; class Micrarchaeia; order Micrarchaeales; family CABMGC01; genus JAJYVH01. Next base: position 111,141 of record CAVWDL010000008.1, on the reverse strand, counting down.
TGCGTACGCGAGGTTCTTCATAATGCAGACGATAGAACAGGCCGAGAAGGCGGGATTCCGCGCCCTCTACTCGGACACGGACAGCGTACTGCTGCTCCTCGGGAACAAGAAGAAGGAGGAGGCGAACGACTACATGAAGGCGGTCAACTCGGCCCTACCCGCCGGGATGGAACTCGAACTCGAGGACTTCTACACGAGAGGCGTCTTCGTGGGCAAGCGCGGCGCGGTGGAGGCCGGCGCGAAGAAGAAGTATGCTCTCATCTCCGACTCGGGAAGGATAAAGATAAAGGGGTTCGAGCTAGTCAGGCGCGACTGGGCGAAGATAGCGAAGGACACGCAGCTCGCCGTCCTAGAAGCGATACTAAAGGAGGGAAGCAAGGAGAAGGCGGTGAAGATAGTGAAGGACATAATCGAGAGGCTCAGGGAGGGGAACGTCCCGATAGCGGACCTTGCAATACACACGATGCTCAGGAAGGGCATCGGGAGCTACGACATAAAGTCTCCCGAGCTCTCCGCGGCGAAGAAGGCGATAGAGCAGGGGGTCAAGAGGAAGGACGAGATCGAGGGTTCCGTCATAGGCTACGTGATAACCAAGCACGGGAGCACGATCTCCGAGAAGGCGGAGGTGGAGGAGACGGCGAAGGACTACGACCCCGACTACTACATCGACCACCAGATAATACCCGCTACATTAAAGATATTGAAGGAGCTAGGAATAAACGAGGAAGAGCTCAAAGGAGGGGGCGCACAAAAGAGGCTATAGAATGGAAACGATGGAAACCGAAACGGATTACGATTACGAGACTTTGAAGGAGGTAGGCAAGGTCACGCACGAGGCGCTCCTGTACGCGAAGGGGCTGGTCAAGGTGGGCGCGACCGTGCGCGACGTCTGCGAGAAGACGGAGAAATTCGTCGAGGGCAAGGGCATGGTGCAGGCGTTCCCAGTCAACATATCGATAAACCAGAACGCGGCGCACTACACCGCCTCGATCAACGACACGCTCGCGTTCACCGAGAACGACCTGGTGAAGGTGGACCTCGGCGCAAGGAAGGGGGACTATCTCGGCGACCACGCGCTGACCGTCGACCTGTCAGGGAAGCATTCGAAGCTCGTCGAGACCGCGGACGAGACGCTGCAGGCCGCACTTGGCATGGTGAAGGCGGGGAGGAAGGTGAACGAGATAGGAAGGGAGGTCGAGAAGATCACGAAGGCCAAGGGCCTGACTCCCATAAAGAACCTCGGAGGACACGCGATAGAGAGGGACGAGCTCCACGCTTCGATATTCATACCCAACTTCGACAACGGGGACACAACCGAGTTGAAGGAGGGGCAGGTGATCGCGATCGAGACTTTCATAACAGACGGCGTCGGCTATGTCGTCGATACGAACAACGTGCAGATCTTCCAGAAGGTCGGGGACTCTATCCCGAGGACCGAGGATGCGAGGCGCCTCATCCAGACCATTGACGAGAAGTACCTGACGTTCCCTTTCGCACTCCGCTGGCTGACTAGCGTGATAGACTCAGAGTTCAAGATAAGGAAGGCGCTCAACGAGCTGGGATCGCTCGGAATGCTGGAGTCGTTCCCGACACTTGTGGAGAGGAGCGGAGGGATGGTCTCGCAGTCCGAAGTGGAGATGATAGTGGAGAAGGACTCCTGCACCATCGTCACGAGGTAGGGATGGCAGCTGCTCAAACTGCGTAGTCAGCTGCGCATCGCCTTTTATTGATTAACTAACGGGGTGTGGGGTCAAGGTATGCCACGAGCTTCAGCCCGTGGACAGGAATTGACCCCACTTTGAGTGCTCCTGCACTAATTTTAACGGATTCTGAGAAGGATTAGCGACGGCAGGGTGACCCCAAAATTTTTCGAGGTCCGGAAGCTTCTGCCGCCGAAGTGTTTGTGTGAGTAGTGTAAACAATGAAAGGGATATAAAGGAAAGTGCGACGGCGCGCATCCACAGGTATAATTGGCAGCACATGGTTTTTGTGACGAAATACCGATACATGATGTTCAAAAACCCGAAGACCTGCGAAATAATACACGACGCGATCTACGACTCCGCATTAAGGCACGGAATAGGAGTGAAAGAATTCGCCGTTGGCGACGACTTCGAACATATTCATCTCGAAATCGACGTGCCGAACACGATGTCTGTCGCGACTGCAGTGCAGTTGCTGAAAGGATACTCCGCGTATGTGGTTTTCAAGGAGATGCCAAACCACCGACTGCGATATCACCGAGGGCATTTCTGGAGTGAGGGGTACAGCAACGGAAGCGTCGGCCCCCAGAACGAGGAGACGATACAGAATTACATCAGAAACCAGGACCAATATAGACAGACGAGGCTTGCCTCCTAAAACGCGGAGGATACCCCCGACTTTAGTCGGGGGAGGAGGTCATTTCTACTTATCTCAGATTTCAATGAAGCTCCAGTCGGCGATGGAGTACCTCATGACCTACGGGTGGGCCATACTCATCATCTCCGTCGTTCTTGGCACGCTCTTCCAGATGGGTGTCTTTAATTCGTCTTCATTATCTCCGAAGGCGCCTCCCGGGGAATGCCAAGTGCTCCGGACCTCAACTGCCACCAACCTGGTGGGGCAGTGCAGCGGAGTTCTGCCCCAGTACGTCTCCCAACTCAACGGGCAGACGAGTTCCATGTCCGTTCCTGATTCAAGATCGGTGAACCTCGGAGGCTATAACGGGATCACGCTGTCCGTGTGGATTTATCCGCGAGACGTGATCGGCGGCTACGCGACGCTTATGTTCAAGGAGACACCGGGGTATGATGTGTTCATTTCTGCGTCAGGCAGAGTGGAACTTGAGGTCTATCCCCAAACCTGGGCCACCAACGGCATATCCGCTGCGCTAGGAAGCACGGTGCTTCAGAATGGCAGATGGTACCATATCGTGGCGGTCTACAAGCAGAACCAGTATACCTCTGTGTATGTGAACGGGGTCCTGGACGGGACCAACTCCGCGCTGAACTTGCCCGTAGGGTCCACTTCGAGCTCCCTCAAGTTCGGAGTGCCCTGGTGGTCGGGCTCCAACGACGTCTATTTCAACGGTCAGATGTCAAACGCCCAGCTCTACAACACCTCCCTCGACTCAAGCCAGATACTTACGCTATATCAAGAGGGCATCGGCGGCGCGCCAGTCGCTCCGTCCAACGTCGTCGGATGGTGGCCGCTCAACGGGAACCTGAATGACTACAGCGGGAATAACAACAACGGCGCCCCGACCGGGATAAATTACGCATCGCAGTACGGGAAGTAGACCTGCTCATGCCTTGTTTTGCGTTCGTGCACAGGCACTCGATCCCTGCGATTACTTATATTATTCTTGCCTTTCCATTTCTCCTGAGAGGATGCGAAGGAACATTGCACGTAACTTGAAGCTCCAGTCCGCGATGGAATACCTGATGACCTACAGCTGGGCCATCCTGATACTCGCCGTCGTGCTCGGCGCGCTGTTCACCCTTGGTCTGTTCAACCCATCGACTTTCATGAACAATCAGTGCCTGCTGCCCGCGGGCGTCCAGTGCCAGAGCGTTTACCTGGCGAGCAACGGCCAGATATCCATTGGACTTCTCCAGGCGACCACGCAGCCCATAAACATCACAGCCATCGGCTGCAACGCGGTCGACGGGATACCTCTGATGTACAACGCCAACACCGCAGGCACGAACCCCGGATCCAACCAGGTAAAGCTCCAAATCGGCTCGAACTACACATTCACCGCGGAGTGTACCGCTGCGGGGGGTGGAAACTATCTGGGCACCCCCGGAAGCAGCGTGTTCACCGGCTACATATTCGTGAACTACACCGAGCTCAACACCGGATTCTCGCACACGCTGACCGGCCAGGTCACGGCGAAAGTTACCTGATCAGGAGCACTTCGTGAAGCTGCAGCTCTTGCAGATGTAGCACCCTCCCTCGTAGACGAGGGTGTGCTCGTTGCACTTGGGGCAGACCTCCGCCTCCGCGTGCCCGTGCGCGGAGACGGTCGACTCCTTCGATCCGCCGACGCCGAGCTGGTAGCCGCCGGAGACCTGCTCCGCCGACTCCTTGCCCTGCTCGTAGAGCGGCGAGAGCTTGAAGTTGCTGGTCCCCATCGCTATCTCGAGCGCCTTCGCTATCGCGTCGGGCACGCTGTACAGCTTGATGCCGCGGTCCCACGTTATGGAGTCCGTCGCCTTTATCCCCTTGAGCGTGCCTATTATGTCCTTGACGTCCCCGTTGAGCTGCAGGTACATGCTGATGAGCCTGCCAAGGGCCTCGGTGTAGCTCTTCTCCTGGCTGCCCGTGTTGCCCGCATTGACGAAGACCTCCTTTATCATGCCCCTCTCGTCGAAGTTGACAGTTATGTACAGGGTGACCTGCTGCATCTTCAGCTTCACGGTCTTCCCTATCATCGCCTGCGGCCTCTTCCACTCGTCGTCGCGGACCCTTGGCCCCATGACCTCGACCGCAACGACCTCCTCCTTGGGCTTCTTCTTCGTCTCCTCGCTCTCTATCGTGAGTATGCCCTCCCTGGAGCCTTCCCTGTAGACGGTTATGCCCTTGCATCCCGTCTTCCATGCCATCATGTATATGTTCCCGACCTGCTCCGCCGTTGCTTCCTTCGGAAGGTTGACCGTGGACGAGATCGCGCTGTCGACGTGCTTCTGGATTATCCCCTGCATCCTGACCTTGAACTCGGGATTTATCGCGTACGCCTGCACGAAGAAATCGGGAAGCTTCGAGTCGTCCGTTATGCCTGAGATCTGCATGTACTGCATCACCAGGGGATGGTAGACCTTGAAGTACTCCTTGCTGAGGGACTCCGACCTCCTTGTGTAGCTGAATGCGAAGATTGGCTCCATGCCGCTTGAGGATCCTACGAGCACAGATCCGCTGCCCACTGGGGGTATCGTCAGTAGCGCGACGTTCCTCAGGCCGCTCGTCTCTATCTTCTTCCTTATGTCGTCGTTAAGCGTCTTGACGAAATTCATCGAGAGGTGCTTCTCCTTGTCGAAGAGCGAGAACGATCCCTTCTCCTTCGCTATCTCCGTGCTCTCGTCGTAAGACGTGTTCTTCATCGACTCGAAGAGCTTGTCCACGAACTTCAGCGCATCCTCGCTGTCGTACTTTATCTTGAGCTTTGCAAGCATGTCCGCGAGCCCTGTGACTCCGAGCCCTATCCTCCTGCTCTTTCCGACCGCGTCCGCCTGCTCCTTGAGCGGGTGCTTGTCCGCGTTGTAGTCAAGTACGTCGTCAAGGAACCTGACCGAGTACCTGACCGACTTCTCGAAGTTCGCCCAGTCGAACCTAGTGTTGTCCGTGAAAGGCTCGAGCACGAATGCGGAAAGGTTTATGCTCCCGAGATCGCACGCCCCGTAGGCCTGCAGCGGCTGCTCGGAGCACGGGTTGGTGGAGATGACCTCCATCCCGTTGTACTCGCTCGGCGAGTACCTCTTTATCGTGTCCCAGAAAAGGATTCCGGGCTCCGCCCAGTCCCTCGCCGAATTCACCAGCTCGTTCCAGACCTCCTTCGCCTTGACCTTCTTATCTATCCTGTTCACGCGCTTGTTCTCGAAAGAAAGAGTGAACTCCTCGTCATGCTCGACCGCCCTCATGAAATCGTCGGTCATCTTTACGCTTATGTTCGCGTACCTGACCTTCTTGAGGTTCTGCTTCACCCTTATGAAATCCAATATGTCGGGATGCCCGACGTCCATCGTTATCATCAGCGCCCCCCTCCTGCCCGCCTGACCGATCGTGTGGGAAGTCTCGCTCATTATCTCCATGAAAGATACCGCGCCCGTCGACGTCATGGCGGCGTTGTGCACAACTGTGTTCTTCGGCCTGAGCACGCTTATGTCTACACCCGCGCCTCCGCCGTACTTGTACGTCCTTGCCGCTTCCTTGCACCAGTCGAAGATGGCCTCTATGGAGTCCTCCTTTATCGGCAGCACATAGCAGTTGAGAAGGGTTGACGCTCGCTTCTGTCCCGCCGCGTACATTATCCTGCCTCCCGGAACGAACTTGAAGTCAGAGAGCAGCCAGTAGAACTTCTCCTTCCAGTCCGCCCTCTTCGCATCGTCGGCCTCTACGCTCGAGATCTCCCTGGATATCCTGTTCCACATCTCAACAGGGGTAAGCTCCAGCGGCTTGCCGTCGTCGTCCTTCATCGAGTACTTCTCGAAGAAGACCCTGGCCCTTATCTCGTCCCCCCCGAAGAAGTCAAGAGTCTCCTTAGGTATGCTGATCGCCACGGGACCCTCCACCACCGCCGTTGATTTTTCGATCTCACTATTATCTTCTACGGAAGCCATCAAAATCACTCCTTAAAAACTGCCGCCCCGGCCCCAATATTCCGAAGCTACTCTATTTCCACAGATACCTATTTATTTGTAGGTTTCAGGATTTTTTACCGCAGACCTCCGGAGCGCATTCCACATCCCCGAACGATGCAGATATAAATAGTTCGCTAGAATCCGTCGAATTCCTTCATCTTCCTCTGCCTTATGACGTCGAGGGTCTTCCAGTAGCCCCTTATGTACGGGTTCAGGCGCTTGGTCTTGAGGTTGTCCTTTATCGCCTCGACCGTGTACTTGTCGCCAGGATAGCCTGAGCCTATCTCTATTCCGCTCTCCTTCTCTATCCTGACCATCTCCTCGTCCCTTATGACCTTGGCTATTATGCTCGCGCCAGAGACCACGGGGTACCTCATGTCCGCCTTGTGCTCGGAGATTATCCTTATCTTCTTGCTGTCCCTGCCCTGCCCCTTAACGCCCATCACCCGCGTCAGCTTCTTCGAGAAGAGGCTCACGCGCATCCCGAACCTCTCCGCCAGCACATCCGGGGAGTCGAGGTACATCTTCTCCACGTCGCAGGCGAGGTCGTCGAGCATCTGGGCGAAGCGCATCGCCTCCAGCTGGTTTATCGATATGCCCATCTTCATCGCGGCGTTTATTTCATCGTTGGTTATGTTGTATGTCTTGACCTCCTCCGCGATGGACTGGATCTCGTCGAACAGGAAGGCCCTCTTCCTAGGGGTGAGAAGTTTGGAGTCCCTGACTCCTATGTCCGCAAGCTTCTTCTCCTTTCCCTGGCCCACGCAGACGATGCTTACGACAAGGGGGCCTATCACTGCTCCCCTTCCCGCTTCGTCGCCTCCTCCTATGATGATTCAAACACCGTACTCCATGCTCAGCTAAGAATTAAAACCCCTTCGAGGGAGGGACTCGTTGGCGCAATCCCGCCCCTCCGCCCCGCTGAGGGCCTTTTTTTGCAGCCGCGGCAGATGCCACGGCTGAATGTAGACAGAGCGGCACTCGCCGCGAAAGAAACCGAAGAACTAAGCGACTCCCTTCCTGTCCACGACTATGTAGTCGTTGACCGCAAGGACGCTTCCGTAGGGAACCTTCAGCTTCCCGTCCTTGACTTCGAGCCTCTTGACGAAATCGTTGTCTGCGTTGGGTTCGATTACCAGGCTAGTAAGCTTGCCAGTTATCTCGTTCATCTCCGCATCCAAGAACCTTCCCAGATCCATTCCGTCGTTCGTCACAACTTCCTTTCCGATTAGTTGCTCAGCGATAACATACTTGACCATTTTTTCCACCTATAGCGCGATAGTTGTCTTATGTAAGAGAATATTTATACCCATTGCGTGAATTCCGTTTCCTTTTTATCTCGTTAAATACGTCATACCACTTCCAGGACCGCCTTCTTCTTCATCGCATTGAGCACGTGCCCGTAGTCCCTGTAGTGTATGAACGCCGTTATGGAAAGGGTGTATTCGCCCTTGTCAGTCCTCAAATCTCCGTGAATGTCAAGCTTCGTCTCCTTCTCCTCTCCAGGTGCTAGCATCCCGATGCGGAGCTCCTTCGCGGCGGACAGTCCCGTCTCGTCAAGGCTCAGGCCCTTGGGCACCTCGACCACTATCGAGCTCAGCACGGACTCGTTGGTCAGGTTCTTCAGCCTCATGCTCAGGAGGGTCGATCCCTTCCTGTTGGCGTAAAGCTTGTAGGGGATGAATTCGGATGAGACGCGGTAAGGCAGGGTTCTTCCTATCTCCGTAGCAGAGTCCTTCTTGCCAAACAGGTCTAATATCTTCATTCAGTCGCCAGACACATTATTCTGTAAAAGTTTTTAAGCTTATGGAATTTGTGGAAGAAACTCAGGTAGAAGGTCGCTACTCCGCCCCGTGCCTGACTATCTTGACGATTCCCGGCTTCGGCACGTAGATGTCGCCCGTCCTCTCGAGCTCGTTGACGTACTTCATCACAGTCTCCTTGTCGAATCCCGCCTTCTCGCCCTCCTCAAGAACCCTGATTATCCTTGCGCTCTCCTCCTTCGACTCAAGATCCCTTATTATCGCCATCACCGCGTTGATCTTGTCTATCTTCTCCTTCGGCATTCCCGTTGTCAGTATGTCGATGTCCATCCTGCCTCCCCTGTCCATTGCGAGAGTGGTAAGCATGAAGTTGAAGAGCCCAACCGCGATCTCGGCGTCCTTGAACTCGACTATGTCCGAGAGCCTCGTCTTTGCGCTCGCCTCCGCGAGCCTGACGAGCCCCTCTATCTGCCTCGGGGTTATCGGGACCGCGCCCTGCCTGAGCCCGAGCTTCCTGAGCTCTATGTAGAAATTCTGTATCTTCGTGCTCGCGTCTGCGCGTGAGCCTGGGCTTTACGTTCTTCTTCGCGTATGCGACGTACTTCCTTAGCATGTTCGCCGCTTATCGGAGGCGCCGCGACCTGCTCGTAGTCCTCGATGTCTGCTATCTGCGCGCCAGCGGCGGAGTGCTGCACCAGTATGTGCCTTGCGATCTTCTTGTCCTGCTCCTCGTCCATCGTGTCCTTTATCGGGAATATGAGGTCGAACCTCGAGAGCAGCGTAGGCGGTATGTCGAACTGCTCCGCCGGGTAGATGTTCGTGTCGAACCTCCCGTACTTCGGGTTCGCGGCCGCGAGGATCGAAGTCTTGGTGTTGAACCTCGCGACGATTCCCGCCTTCGCTATGCTTATGGTCTGCGATTCCATCGCCTCGAGAAGCGCAGACTTGTCGTCGTCGGTTATCTTGTCGAACTCGTCTATGCTCACCTCCCCTCCCGAACCGAGGACCAGCGCGCCGGCCTTGAGCGTCCATCCTCCCTCTGAGAACTCGTCCCTCTCCGCGGCAGCGGTGAGTCCTGCGCCAGTCGTGGACTTCCCGCTGACGTATATTCCCTTCGGCACTATGGATGTCGCGGCCTGAAGCAGCCTGGTCTTGGCGCTTCCAGGGTCTCCTATGAGCAGCATGTGGATGTCGCTCCTTATCAGGCTTCCGTCGACGAGCTTCTTCTCCGGGAGTGCCGCCGAAGAGCTGCAGCACCATCGCCTTCTTGATCTCCTCGTACCCGTATATCGAGGGCGCGAGCGAATGCGCGATGTTCTCGTAAATGTGCAGGGTCCTTCGCAAGCTCCTTGATCTCCTTCTCCTCATCCGGAGTATCTCGAGCTCGCTGAACTCCTTCTGCTTCTGCATTATCGAAACTGCGTCGAGGAACATAGTGAAGAGCGCCTTCTCCTGCTTGCCCTTCGAGTTCTTCCTCGGCCTTATCCTGAGTATGCCTGTTATGTCGACTCGGTCTCCAGGCATCGCGCAGTTGACCATGTCGTCCATCATCCAGACCTCGAGCTGCCACGTGGGCGTGCTGCCCCTGAGCCTCTCGAGCGGGTCCTGCACTGCTATCCTCTGCAGGTTCATGAACTCCGACTCCTCGTTCACCTGCTTGAGCGCGCGCCTCTTGCATGACGGGCAGACCTCGGGCACGTTGTCCTTGTCCACCTCCAGCTTGATCACGGCAGCGCACAGTGTGCACTTGAAGACTCCCAGGTGGACCTTCGGTATTATCTCGCTCCTCTTGACGATCAGGCGAGTCGAGCGTCATCAGCTTGCCTATGTAGTCCGAGCCCACGTCCTGTATGAGCGGCATCGACGTGTTGTCGACCCCGTAGAACCTTGCGTAGACCTGCTTCTCGAGAGCGGCGGGATTCGGGCTCAGCTTCGCGAGCGCTGCGTTCGCGCTAGGGAGCACGTATGTCGGGGTTGTTGAGCAGCTCGTTGGCGAGCTCGTTGTCGAACTTCTCCAGGTCCTTTATGTTTATGAGCACTGCGCGCTTCTGCGGATAGGAAACGAACATGTCGTTTATCTTGTCCATGTAGTATGTGTTGTAGAATTCGATGAGGCGGTCCACGAAGTCCTTGTTCATTGTGTTGCCGCCCTCGCTTCCTTCCATGGAATCCCCTTCAGTGTAAATTAGGGTGAAACAAAGTTATAAACACGAGCGAAAATCCGCAATTACTTCCCTTATTCCGATTCGTTGGCCCGCAGAGCCCCATTTTCGGCTCCTTTTGCTCCCCAGCAAGCAATTTTAATGCGTGATTCCATAATATGGACCGTACGAGGTGTTCAATTGCCAAGGATAATAGTCACATCAGCGCTGCCTTACGCATACTCCATGCCGCACCTCGGGAACTTTGTCGGCTCCGTTCTGCCAGCAGACGTCTATTTCAGATATCTGAGGATGAAGGGCGAGGATGCAATCTTCATCTGCGGCTCTGACCAGCACGGAACGCCGATCGAGCTCGCCGCTGTAAGAAAGAAAATGGAACCCGAGGTACTCGCAGACGAGATGCACCAGACGCCTAAGTCAGCTATTCGACGAATTACGACTGCTCTTTCACGCACTACGGCAAGACGCACACGGAGGAGAACAAGGAAGTCGTCTACGACGTTTTCAACGAGCTGTACAAGAACGGCTACATAATTGAGACAGAGGACATGCAGGCCTACTGCAACATAGACAAGCGATTCCTCCCCGACAGGTTCATACAGGGCACGTGCCCCTACTGCAAGACGCCGAATGCGAGGGGGGACCAGTGCAACAACTGCGACAGGCTGCTCGAGCCGACGCAGATAATAGATCCCTTCTGCGCGGTCTGCGGGAAGAAGGACATAAAGTTCGTGAAGTCGAAGAACCTCGCCCTCGAGCTCAACAAGTTCGAGAAGCAGGTCACCGAATTCATAACTAAGAACGGAGGCAACAACTGGAGCAAGGACGCGGTGAACAAGTCCCTGAGCAGCATAAAGGAGGGGCTCAACCCGAGGGACATAACGAGGAACATGAAGTGGGGATTCCCCGTGCCGCTCGCAGGGTTCGAGAACGCCGTTTTCTACGTCTGGTTCGACGCGGTCCTCGGCTATATCGGAATAACGAAGGAATGGGACGAGAGGAAGTGGAAGGAATACTGGCAGGGCAAGGACACGAAGCTCGTTCACTTCCTCGGAAAGGACAACACCATCTTCCACACGATAATGTGGCCCGCGATGCTGATCGGCTCCGACCTCGGTTTCGTGCTGCCGCACACGGTCAAGGAGTCGCAGTTCCTCCTCTCGAAGAGCTTCAAGTTCTCCAAGAGCAACAAGGTGGGGCTCAACATGAGCAACGCCGTGGACATAATGCCCTCCGACTTCTGGAGGTTCTCGCTGATGTACCTGTATCCCGAGAACGCCGACATGGAGCTGAGCGAGGAGGCGCTCACCGAGACCGTCAACACGATAATGAACGACAAGATCGGCAACTTCGCGCAGAGGGTCCTCAAGCTTGCGAAGAGCAACAGCTCGCTCATAGCGAAGGACATAAAGTTCGGCGGGAACGAGAGGGCCGCGAAGGCGGTCGAGACTACAACGCAGCGTTCGGAAAGCTGCAGATAAGGAAGGCGATAGGGGCGGCGGTTGAGCTCGCGGAGATAGGCAACGAGATAATGAGCAGGAAGGAGCCCTGGAAGATGGCGAAGGCCGCCAAGGAGGATCCGAAGGCGGCGAAGGAGTTCACCGAGATATTCTCTGATCTCATCTCGATAACTTACGCAATCGCGATCACGCTGCTATCCTTTCACTCCGAAGGCGAGCAGGGAGCTGCTCTCATACTTCGGAGTCACATCAGACCCGACGATGAAGATGCTGAAGGACCCGATAAACGTCGACTTCTCGATGGAGCCCAAGCCCCTCTTCCACAAGATAGGCAAGGACGAGCTGGAGAAGCTGTGCAAGTTCTCCTGAGGATAAGGAAGCTCAGGTGTACTTCAGGTTGAGTATCGCGACCTGCTGCGTCACAGTTCCCGTAGCTTGGAACGGTGTAGTTGAGCCAGACGAATCCGGTGAAGCTTGTGCCGAGCTGTCCCGTCGCCACTCCCGTGTTCGTGTAGCAGTACATCTGCATCGTGTTGCTGTTGTCGCTGTAGACGGTGGCTCCCGTGCCCGGCCCGTTGCTCGGGGGGTAGTAGGCCGCGAGCGAGTTCACGTTGATGTTTCCGTAAGCGGGATAGCTGCCTATCCCGTTGGGCTGCGAGGCGCACGCCTCGCCGTTAATCACTATGGTCCCGCCCGTCGCCTGCGAGAGGGTAAGGTAGAGTATTCCGCTGGACGCGCTGATCGTGTACGTCTCGCACTCGAATCCCGGGGCCGAGGTGCAGAGCGAGCCAACGAAGACGGGGGTCGTCAGGCTGACCTTGAAGATTATGCTGACCGCTATGAATACTATAACCAGGGCTATGCCGTACGACATCATGAAGTCTACAGCTGCCTGAGCCCTTAAGCGTCTAGCCATGCTGTATCTCGGACAGCTAAGTATAAATTGGCTATTGTGCCTTGCGGGCGCTGCTCATCTCGATCTTCGCCTCGAAGTCGGAGATGCTGTAGGTGAACTCCGCGTTGCTCTTTATGAGTCCCTTCTCCTTCATGTACTCCCTCGCGAGGAGGTAGTAGATGAGCGCAAGCGACTTCCTTCCCTTGTTGTTGCACGGTATGACGAGGTCGACGAACTTCATCCAGTTGTCCGTGTCGCAGAGCGCGATGACGGGCACGTTTATCTTGCTCGCCTCCTTTACCGCCTGCCTCTCGTTCCTCGTGTCGCTTATGAGCACGATCTCAGGTTCGACGAAGTCGTTCCTGTTCGGGTTGGTGAAGACTCCCGGCATGACCCTTCCTGTCATGACCTTGGTTCCGGTCACCTCCGCGAACTTCCTCGCGGGGGCTATGGCGTAGATTCTTGAAGCGGTTAGCACGATGTCCTTCTGGTCGTAAAGCGCAAGAAGCTTGGCGGCATGCCTTATCCTCGCCTCGGTGGCGTCAAGGTCGAGCAGGTAAAGGTCCTCCTTCCACCTCTTCGTGATGAACCTGCTCATCTTCGGAGTCCTGATCCTGGCGCCTATCTGCACGCCGGCCTCCTGGTACTCCTTCATGTTTATGAGTCTTTCTTTCTCTGCTTCTTCTCCATCCATGCGCATCAACATCTATTTTTTTCAGTTTCCTTAATTCCTTAATACGGGGTCGCCGAGATTTTCAGCGTTGCTTTTGAACTCGGGTCTTATGCTCCCTAAGCATAAAGCCTACCAGGCTAGCCTACGACCCCGCGTTAAGCTTTAGGCAGAGGATGTTTTTATCCCTATCGTTACTTCCTGCCGTAGTTTATTATCTCGTCTATGAGTTCCACGTGGCTTATGAGCATGCGCCTGCAGCAGTACCTGCTGGACTCCCATTGAGTCCAGCACCTTGCCTGCGTCCTCTCCGCCCTGGGTCGCTCTCTTGTTGTACTCCTCCCACTTGTCGGCAATAACCTGGCCGCAGGAGAAGCATCTCACGGGTGTCATCATAGCATCATCTGTATGACTTCTGGAACCTGGCCCTCGCCTTCGGTCCCTTGTACTTCTTGGGCTCGACCTGCCTCACGTCGTCGACGAGCAGGTCCTGTCGTAGTCCATGAACATCTTCTTGACCGTGTCCCCGGCCGCCGCCGCGAGCACCTTCGCAAGGGCGCTCCTCGCCGCCTGCGCCTGTCCGCTGCTGCCTCCTCCGTTGACGTATAATTACTATCTTCGACTTGCTCGCGATATCCCTTGTGACCCCGGACATCTTGATGGGCTCGAGTATCATCTCCCTGAACTCCTCCGGCTTCACAGTGCTTATGTCGAAGCCGTTGAAGTTATGCTCTCGCTCCCCGGAACCAGGCTCGCCCTCGCGTTCGCCATCTTCCTCCTCGCGCTCTCGATGTATGGGCTTGTTCTTCTTCGAGACGACCTTCTTCCTCGGCCGCCCTCTTCGCGGCGGGCTTGGCCTGTCGCCTCCACAACCTGCGGGCTGAGGTTGGCAAGTTCCTTGTTAAGATTATCTAATCCTGTCTCGTTAGCCATTATTTCATCCCATATCCGAGGTGCTCGGAAAGCTCCTTCACCGTTATCGAGTTCTCGTAGGACTGCTCCCTTCCCTTGATATCGACCTTCTCCATCTTCGCCTTGCTGAACTCGGGCGGGACTCCGACGAAGACCCTGAGCCTCTTGTAGGCCTCCTTGCCCCTGGGCTTCTTCCACGGGAGCATGCCCCTCACTATCCTCTTCACGAAAAGGTCCGGTCTCCTCGACCAGTACGGCGAGTGCTCCGGGTTTGCCTTGTCTATAAGCTCGACCTTCCTCTTGTAGTTCGCGATTATCTGGTCCATGTGGCCGCTTATCGCCGTCTTCTCCGAATTCACCAGAGAGACCTTGTTTCCCTTCAGCAGAAGGCTTGCCGTGTGGCTCGCCAGCCTTCCAAGTATCCTTGAATCGCAATCTATGACGTATTCCTTTTCAGCCATTGAAATTCCTTTTCAAATATCTGTTTTTCCTGGTTAATAAGCTTTTTCAGCAAACATTGCGGGGGATGGGATTTGAACCCATGCAGGTACTAGACCACAGGAATTTTGAACGTTTGTTCCTCAATCCTGCGCATTTGACCAAGCTCTGCCACCCCCGCGTTGGGTGTGCGTGGTGCCTATTTCACTTTTTCAGTTCCTTGCTTATCTCTTTTAATCCAGCGTTTATTATACCTAACGCTCTCCTCACGATCTCATTCGCGGGCATCTGTCCGTAAGACTCAACGTAAAACTGGAACTCGTTGCCGTTCTTCGACTTGTACGAGATTATTCCGGGCTGGAACTTCGCGCTCCTGCTTCCCGATCCGAGCACCGCCTTGCAGTCCGCCCTGAGCTTCTGGCCCTCGGAGAGCTTTATGATTGGTATGGCCTCGTTCGCGACCTTAACGTTCTTGTCGCCGCTCTTGAGGTCCTTCGAGTATACTGTCGCGGGCCCCTCTATGTCGACGGAGAAAACGACCTCGTCCTTCTCGTCGTAGTCCTTCGGCGTCGTCAGCGGCACGAGACCTATCCTGTGGGCCACGTACTCGTCGAACATCGCGCTCGTGTTCTCGTAGAAGCTGACCGTGTCTATGGCGAAGCAGCCCACGCTGCTGATGGCGTGCCTCCTGAGGGCGTTGGCTACCGCGTAGCTCGAGCCGCTTACGTCGAACCTCATTACCTTCTCCGAGTTCTCAATGACACTAACCTTCATCAAATCAGATTTTAAAAATAAGGCAAAAGCCCTTACTAATATCTGTATTAAGATTATTTAAAGATAACGTTACGGGCTCCATATTCCGCAGGCTCCCGCGCAACTGCCTTTTCGTTCGGAAAGCGCAAAAGGTTAAATTTGTGCGCTGCACTCCTTTATCCACAGTGATTTGCGAGTGCTTGCCATGGACTACTGGGACGTGTACGAGAAGGAGAGGGCCAAGATCAACTTCGGGTCCGTCAGGGAGTACTTGACCTCGAGGGACAGGATACACCTCTCCCTGGACAGCGTGGAGCAATACGGTTTGGCGCTCCAGATGAACACAGGCTCCTCCAGGAGTTTCAAGGAGGAGGAGAGGTACCTGCTCGTTACTGATATGACCCGCGACCTGTTCGTGTCGATCTACGACGTCAACACCCAGCACGCGATTCTGCTCAGGTTCTCCGAGCCCCTTGATGAGGACGTGCTCAAGAGGGTGGAGCACGAGGTCAAGAACCTGAAGAAGCCGAACCTCGAGACGAGAGTGATAGGCCTTCAGGACAAGGAGACCGAGCTGCTCGGAACGGTCGAGAGGTTCCACGGCATGTTCAAGTCCAGCCTGATGGAGATCGACCTATTCGGGGAGGAGACGAGGCACATAGTCTTCGACATGAAGCTCGGCATGACATTCAACCTGCTCCTGCTAAACAGGATATACAAGCAGTACGAGCTGCTGAACATGACGACAAAGCCTGAGTTCGACCTGAGGAGGTCAGAACTCAAGTTCGTATAGGTCCCTGTACTCCGGGCCGCCCGGAGTGAGGACGCTCTCCTTGAGGCTTATCGAGCGCACCTCGAACGAGCCGAGGTCCCTCGACGAGTTGCTGCCTATGAAGTCCAGCAGCGCCTTCTTGTTCCCCGCCCTCTTCACCCGCGCGACAGTAAGGTGAGGCACGTAGTTCTCCTTCGGGAATCCCACTCCGTTCGCGAGCAGGGCGTTGTTGATCTTCGCGTAGATCCCCCTCAGGCCTCCGTCCCCCTCCTCTACTTTCGCGAACACTACCTTCACGAGGTCGGGGGAGAAGTACGAGAGCCCAACGAACGAGACCCTGAAGCGCGAGAGCTTGACCGTTGCGATCGCCTTCTTCACCATCTCAGCCTCCTCCGCGCTCCTCTCTCCGAGGAACTGGAGCGTGATGTGCATCGCGTCCCTCTTCACCAAGGCAAGGCCGCCAGTGTCCATCTCGGACTGGAGCTTGCCCACTTTGCCCTTTACCTCCTCCGAGACATCCACCGCGATGAAAATGCGCATGACTAAGCCTAATAAATCTAAACAGGCACACTTATGCCTGATTGTATGATTAGCATCGAGGAGTTTAAAAATGTGGACATCCGCATAGGCAAGGTGCTCGAGGTGAACGACCACGAGCTTGCGAAGAAGCCGATGTACATACTGAAGGTCGACTTCGGTGCGGAGATAGGGGAGAGGACGATAATCGCCGGCATAAAGGACAGGTACCAGAAGGACGAGATACTCGGAAAGAAGATCGCATGCCTCGTAAACATCGAGCCGAGGAGCGTGGCGGGCGCCATCTCGAGCGGGATGGTCCTGGCCGCGGAGGGAGGGGAGACGCTGTCTCTGCTCGTGCCCGACAGGGAGGCCATCGCCCAGGGGAGCAGGGTGTTTTGATTGATAGTCTGCATAACCGGGATGTCCGGCGCGGGAAAGGGGGAGGTCGCGGGGATACTCAAGACCAAGGGCTACGCAGTCTACGAGCTCGGGGACGTGATAAGGGAGGAGATGCGGAAGAGGAAGATAGAGAAGACCCCCGAGGCGGAGAAGCGGTTCTCGATAGACATAAGGAAGATGTACGGCGACGACGTGACCTCGAAGCTGCTGCTGAAGAAGGTGAAGATAAAGAAGAACAGCAAGACAGTCATCTCCGGGTTCAGGAGCATGATAGACCTGAACAACGTGAGGAAGCGCTTCAAGGTGGTGACGATAGCCGTCGTCGCCCCCACAAAGGTGAGGTTCGAGCGGACGCTGGCTAGGAACAGGCCGCAGGATCCTAAGACGCTGAAGGACTTCATCAAGTACAGGGACAGGAAGGAGGCGAAGTTCGGACTGATGGAAGTGATAAAGCACGCCGATTACGTAGTTGCGAACACGGGCGACCGCAGGCAGCTGAGAAAATCGGTGCTGATCGTCGCGAAGGACGCCGGGCTTATTTGATTACGAAGGTGAAAGCACTTTGGTTGAGTGACGGAGCTGACGCAACGGAGGGCACGAAGTGTGCACGGAAGTGTCGCCCGCGACGCGAAAGCATTTTAACTTTAATCTAATATGTCTTAGTATGGCGATTAATTCTGTTGCGAGGGACCTGTTGTTCCTGCTTTCATTCTCTTTAGTGATGTCAAGCGTGAGCGCGACCTATCTCATCGTGCAGGGCCCTGTCTCAGGCCTGCTGTACCAGGGCGGTAACATAACCCTCGGGAAGGTCGGGCCTGGAGAAAGCATCTACATACTTGCATCCGCCGCGACACAGAACAGGTCGGGCACGATAGTCAACCTAGGCTGGGACACTATCAACGCGACCTCCCTCCCTAGCGGCTGGTCCGCCCAGGCGTCGCCGCTCTACGAGAACCCTATGAAGATGAAGATAACAGTGTCCCCTAACACTCCGCTAGGTACATACGTCATGACGATAACCGCAGTGAATGTTGGCAACTACTCTAAGCTCGGCAATCTCACATTCAATGCATACATAAACGTGACCAACAATGTCTTCAGCGCTCAGGTCAGCCCCGTCAGCCTCGTTGCGGGACCCGGGCAGCCGATCGACATACAGGTGACGATCAACAACACTGGCGCATCCGACGACCCGTTCCTGATAAACGCCCACGGCCTTCCCGCGTGGAACGTGCCCTTCGAGGTAATAGCTACACATTCGAAGCTCAACACTTACCTGTATCCCGTGTACATGAACCAGTCCGGGATCTACCACTTCAACCTCACTGTGAACTCGACGACGAGCCCCCACCTGCGCCAGACTTTCCCGATAACTCTGACCGCACAGGCTAGCGTCATCAACGACTTCAGCGCGACCGGCGAGGGCGTCCTGCTGTCTCCGATAATATACGAGCCGGCGTACTCGTTCATGCTCCTCATAAGCGACGTCTACCACATAGTCTTCAAGTGAACTTCATGCCTGCGAAAAAGAAGGAGAAAGAGGAGAAGAGCAAGATGCTCTACCTGAGGGCGGCATCACCCGAGGACCTCTGCAGGTACGCATGCCGTTTCGATTCGATCTCGGGCACGCTGATAATAGAGGAGACGAAGCAGGGCAAGAGGCTCGTCGCGCTCGGGGAGAGGGTGGGCGAGATACAGATCGCATACCACGCGCCCGTCTCTGAGTCCGGCGGGATGATAGCCTACGAGCCCTCTGTCGAGGGTGCGAAGGACAGGATGCGGTTCACGACGCTGACCGAGCCCTCGAACAAGTACTTCATAAACGTGATGCGAATAGAGCTCTCCGGCTACGAGGTGGCGAAGGGAATCGAGAGCAAGAGGGTGCAGATGATCCTTGTCAGGAACGTGATGGACCTGATAGGCGCGGCCATAAGGAAGGCGGCCAAGGAGGAGGCGATAGCGAACGTATACTCATTCGTCTCGGGCGGGAAGCGAGTGATAGCCGCCTTCGACGTGCTGGAGGGTCTCGCGAACGAGAAGCCCGTATTCTACTATTCGTTCCCCGAAGCGAAGTCAGAAGGCAACTTCGCGAGGTACGACTACAGGAACAACACGCTCGACTTCACGAACACCATCGGCGACCACGCCTACATGTACGCGAAAATAATAAACCTGTCCGAGCCTTTCCCCTTCTTCAAAAAGGAGGGCAAATAGCTTAGCTTATTATTTATTAGCGAGTAAAGCTTATGCATTGCCCGAATAGCTCAGTGGTAGAGCGACTGGCTGTTAACCAGTAGGTCGCAGGTTCAATCCCTGCTTCGGGCGCTTTTCTCCTTCTTCTCATTCGCGGTCAGCCGGCTGCGCTTCATGCCCCTGCATTTCGGAATTGACCCAGCCTCCAGTCCTGTCCTCCTTTCCCCTGAAGTACGAAAGCAGTCCCGCGGCAATCAGTATCACAAGCGAAAGCAGGAGAGCGGAATCCAAACCCGCGAGGAACGCCTGCGAGACACCTCCGATGAGCTTCGTTGTCCCTATGAATATGCTGAAGGCCGTCTGGCGCGAGACCGCGAGCGACGCGGCCGTTATGGAGATCACATAGCTGGAGAGCGTCCCTATGTTCGACATGGTCCTGAGTAATCCTGAGATCCCTCCGCGCTTCTCGGGGGAGGCGTTCGCCATGACCGCACTGTTGTTCGCCGGCCAGAACATCGCAGCCCCGACTCCCGCGAAGAGCGATGCCAGCGGCACGAAGTACAGGGGGCTGTTCACAGTGAGCGAGAGATAGATTACTACGGTGACGCACATGAGCGCGATGCCGACTGTCGCGATAATCCTGGCGCCAATCCTGTCCGAGACGCTTCCCATGAAAGGACCGAGAACGCTGCTCACAAGGTATCCTGGAAGAAGCAGCAGCGCGGCGTCAAGTGGACTCAGCCCCCTCACTCCCTGGAGATAGAGCGTCATCAGGAAAGCTACCGATAAATATCCCATCGCCTGCAGGAATGCGGCGAGTATCGAGGATCTAAGCACACCGTGCCTGAAAGTCTCGATCGGTATCATCGGCGCCTTGGATCTGCCTTCCCACCACAGGAACACGGGAATCAGCATCAGCCCTATCGCAACCATCGTCGCGTTAACGCTGCGAAGTCCCATGCTCGCGAAATCTATCAGGCCGAACGACACGATGCTGAGCGATGCGGCAAGGAGTGCCATTCCTCCGAGATCGAGATCCTCCTTGACGAGATTGTTGTCCTTCAGGTATCTCGTGCCGAAGACGAGCGCGACTATGCCTATAGGTATGTTTATGTAGAATATCGACTGCCATCCTATGAATGTAGTGAGCACGCCACCGAGGACTATGCCGAGCATCGCGCCGACGTTCCACCCTATGCCTATGAAGCCGTAGGCCCTTCCTCTCTTTTCCCTCTCGAACGTGTCCGCGATTATCGCGCCGCTGTTCGCTTCAAGAAGCGCCCCGCCGAACGCCTGGAGCGCCCTTGAGCCTATCAGGAACATCACGTTTGGCGAGAGTCCGCAGAGGACGGAGCCCACGGTGAAGACAACGAATCCAGCGTTGAACATCTTGCTCCTTCCGAACAGGTCGCCAAGCCTTCCCAGCTGTGTCGTGGCGACAGCCACTATCAGGAGATAGACCAGTATCACCCAGATCGAGAGCGAGAGATTCGTGCCGAGACCCTGCGTCATCGAAGGCAGGGCCAGGAGCACTATAGTAGTGTCAAGGGCGCCCATCATCGTTCCAAGGACTAGTATCGCGAGTATCTTGTTCTCCTTCAGCATGTGATTATCCTCTGAAAAATAATCCGCGTCAGACAGCCAGGCGGATCCAATTGATTAGAGAGCCGCGATATTTTAAGCATGCGGTCTTTTCACAGAAGTCCGACCGCTGATGGTGCGGATCGGAAAACCGAGGCTTTTGACAAGTAATATAATTTTAACCTGCCCATCATTACCATTCGGGAGATTGGATCTCTGTCCTCCTGTCCGGGCGTCGCGCATGGCCCGCAAGGCGGAACGAATAAAGTGAATAAAATGCAATACCCCAAACTGTTCGGAAAATCTCTGTACTTCCTCATCGCGGTCGCCTTGGTCGTGGTGATAGTGGCCGGATCCGCCTATGCATTGACCCAGAGCGCGCCCCAGGTGGTGGCGTCGGGGGACACGGTGAAGGTCTATTACACCGGAACGTTCAGCAACGGCACCGTTTTCGACTCTAACGTCGGAACCAACCACACGCTGAACTTCACCGTAGGTGCGGGCAGGGTGATCAAGGGATTCGACGTTGGGGTCATAGGAATGAAGCTTAACGAGACGAGGAAGCTCACTATTCCTCCCAGCGAGGCGTACGGGGAGGTGAACTCCAGCCTTATCGTCCAGGTTCCCCTTAGCGCATTCGGGAACCACACCATCTATCCCGGAAACATAATAGCGGAGACACTGCCGAACGGAGGCACGTCGGAGGGACTGGTGCAGGCCGTGAATTCAACGACCGCGACCATAAACTTCAACCCCCGTCTGGCGGGAGACACGCTCATCTTCACAGTGAGGGTCGTCGGGATAAAGAAGGGCTAGAGCGCAGTGGGGCCGGGACTTTGCCTCGAGGCTTCCGGTCCGCCGCACCTGGCGCTATGCCTTTGCCTTACCTTTCTTTATCGCTATCCTTATCTCCGAGTCGAGCCTGCCCAGCGTCTTCGACTCCATGTTGACGTAGGTCATGTGCCTCGTTACGCTCGGATGCACCGCGTCCACCTTCTTGTAGACGTTCTGCACTATCCTCCTGTAGTCGGGATGCCCCGCGGGCGTGGTCCTGAGCTCGCAGAGATGGTATAGCTGCCTGGCGTTCAGCCTGTAGTACCAGCTTGCGTAGAACCCGTAGGGCACCACGTACTGCGCCTGGTAAGGCATCGTTTCGTGGATCCCCTTGAACAGTTCCGTCGCCTCTTTCATGCTGGACTCGTACTCGTCCGCAATCCCTATGTCCCTGAAGGCGTCCCTCGTCTTGAAGCCGAGCCTAACATCGAACTTCTGCCTCTCCTGCGTACCTATCCTGTGCCTCTGTAGGTCCCTGTATATCCCGACGTTGCCCTGCAGGCCAACCTGGTACTCGACGTTCTCGAAAGCCCTTCCCGGCTTCTGCCTCCTGTTGGTCCTCTCGCCGACATAGGCGTCTATGATTCCCTTCCTCTCCGAATCGCCCATCTCCTCCGCCTTGCGCGTGGCATCTGCCATCGAGATGGCGCTGCCGAACTTGTGGAGCACCGCCGACACTATCGCGACCTGCGCCTCCCTGTCGGGATCGGACGAGCCCTTCCCTGTGTAATACAGCAGGTCCACCCTTTCTCCGCTGCTGTCGTACTCCATGCCCTTCGTGGCGGCGTTGACCGCCTCAAGCGTCGCGCTGTTCTTCGCGGAAAGGAAACTCACCTGCTCCTTGCCGTGCCTCTCCATCGTCCTCTGCACGAGCGATGGGATTACCTTGTTCAGTTCGGCGAAGATCGCGTTGCCCACGTGCCTGGATTCCGCCAGCGGGGACGAGATGAGCTTGAGCATGAGGTTCTCGTAGGAGCGCGCGTTCATCGCTATGCCAACATGCGTGAGCGTCGACATCGGAAGGTAGTCCCTCACGAAGTCCAGCGCGTTCGCCTTTATCGCGTTGTCGTATGCCTTCACCAGGTCCTTGTCCGTCACATTGAAGCTTTCGCTGATCGCAGGCGTGAGCCCCGATATCTTTATCGCGTTCTCACCGAGCCTGAACGTCTGGTCCTCCAGCCTGTTGTTGCCCTTGATGTACTCTATCATTACCGGCGTGTACTTCACGTACGACTCGAATAGGCCGTCCATGAGCTTGACGTATGCGTCGCCGAACCGTGACCCCATTATCTGCGGGTCCCGGTAGTACATGAACTCCCCGTTCGGAAGCTTCTTGTCGAAGAAGACGTAGCGCGACGACTTCTCGATGTAGGAGCCCATCCTGCAGTCTTCTATGTCCTTTACCGCGAGGTTGGAGACGTACTCGCACGATACGGGAACGCCGCCGACCATCTCCTGGATGGAATCGTCCCCGTACTCCATGAGCCATGCGGCGAAGAACTCCCTTCCGCGCTCCCTGTTCGGGAGGAACTCATTGAGGTAGAGCCTCCTGCTGGTGAGCGTGGTCCTGCTGTACCTCGAAAGTAGCGCGCCGCTCTGCTCGGGAGTCAGCTGCCCCCCGACCTTCCAGGCGAACACGTTGGTGTCTGTGTTTGTGACCACCTCGTCAAGCTTCGCCTTCTCCTCGTCCGTGAACTCCTCGACCTCGATTCCCTGCGCGCCGTCGTAGAAATTGGCTACTGCCTTGTTCGACATGGGATCGCCCTAAAGCCTGAGCCCCGCGTAGAGCGGGAACGCCTCGCAGATCGCGAGCACCTTCTCCCTCGCCTCCTTTATCACGGGGTTCTTTTTCAGCTGCTTCCTGAACCTGCCGATGTACTCCGACCTCTCCTCCTTATCGTCAGGGAGCTTCAGGTCCTTGGTGATCTTTATCACGTCGGCCATTATCTTGCCTATGGCGCGCATCTGCTCCTCCTTCATCCCCCTCGTGGTTATCGCCGGGGTGCCGAGCCTTATTCCGCTCGGATAGAACGGGCTTGAGGGCTCCTTGGGTATCGTGTTCTTGTTGACAACGATTCCAGTCGCGTTGAGCGCGTCCTGCGCGAACACTCCCAGGCCGTTTCCGAATGGCGTCAAGTCTATCAGTATAAGATGGTTGTCCGTCCCGTTGGTCACGAGCTTGATCCCGTTCTCCTTGAGCGTCTCTGCCAGAGCCTTCGAGTTGCTGACTATCTGCCTCGCGTACTCGGCGAACTCCGGCCTTG
Organism: uncultured Microcaldota archaeon; assembly: GCA_963753785.1. GTDB lineage: Archaea > Micrarchaeota > Micrarchaeia > Micrarchaeales > CABMGC01 > JAJYVH01. The sequence continues at coordinate 87,185 of CAVWDL010000008.1, read as the reverse complement.
AGGCTTCGAGGAACGCGGTCGCCATCGCGGCGGTCGTGTTGTCGTGCGGCCCTCCCTGGAGTCCCGGGAAGACGCTCTTGTCTATCTTGGACGCGAGCTCCGGATCCTTCCTGAGCCCCCTCTCCGTGACCATTATCATGGCGCCCCTAGGGCCCCTGAGGGTCTTGTGGGTCGTCGTCATTATCACGTCGACGTAATTGGCCGGGCTCTCATGCGCCCCTCCGGCGACGAGTCCCGCTATGTGCGATATATCCGCCACGAGGTAAGCGCCGCACGCGTCCGCTATCTCCGAGAACTCCTTGAACGGGAGAGCGCGGGAGTATGCGGTGTAGCCTATGACTATCACCTTCGGCTTGCTCTCCATCGCCATCCTCCTCGCCTCCTCTATGTCGATGTAGCCGTCCGCCTTTACGTGGTACGAGACGCTGTTGAAGAACATGCCCGTGGCGCTGGTCTTCCATCCGTGTGTCAGGTGTCCTCCGTCCGTGAGGTTGAGCCCCATTATGGTGTCTCCCGGCTTGCACAGCGCCACATAGATGGCTAGGTTCGCGGGAGAGCCGGAGTACGGCTGGACGTTGGCGTAAGGGACCTTGAAGAGCGCCTTCGCCCTCTCTATCGCGAGCGTCTCTATCCTATCCACGAACTCGTTGCCGGCGTAGTACCTCTTCCCCGAGTATCCCTCGGAGTACTTGTTGGTTAGCACGGTCCCGAGTGCCTCAAGTACGTTCACGCTTGTGAAGTTCTCTGAAGGTATCATCTCGAGGGACTCCCTCTGCCTCTTCAGCTCCTTCTTTATCGAGTCGAAAAGTTCCGGATCGTTCTTCTTCAGGTTGGATAGCGTTCCCATTCAATTCCCCCAAACTACTTCATCATAAACTAATTTATATCCTTTATAAAAAGAGGGAACGGGGAGTGCGGATGCAGGAGGATGCACTCCCTATTTCCTGCCCTTCGCCGTCCTTGCCAGATACTCCTTAAGGGGAGTCCAGTAGGAGTCGTACCATCCCTGCCTGTACTCCTCTATCTGCTCGCAGGGAACCTTAGAGTGCGTCATCGTGAGCTGGGTGCCTCCCTTGCTCTTCTCGAACTTGAGCTCGAGCCTTGAAGGCGGGTAGCCGCTGGGCCACTCCGTGGTCTTCCACTCCTGGACTATCTTCTTGCCCTTCCTGATCTCCAGGTTCTTCCCCTTTATGTAGCCGTCCCACGCGGTGATCCTCGCACCCACCTTGTCGCTGACCTTGGCCTTAGCCCCCGTGAACTCGGCGTGCTTCTTCGTGTCTATGAAGGCGCCGTAGACCTCGTCGGGGCTGGCCTTGATCGTGATCTTCTGCTTTATCGTGCCTGTCTTAAACGCCATATGCCACGGCCTCGGATCGTATCCCTGGCAGTCGTCGTCAATTTCAGCGTTCATCCGCCGATCTTGAACATCTTCGTGCCGCAAACCGGGCAGGTTCCTGTCGCCGCCTTCTTGCCGTTCTTCATAATGACCTCCTTCGGGTCCTTCATCTCCCTTTTGCTCTTGCACTTGACGCAATATGCTTCCATAACATTCACCAATCCTAATACCCCTTACCCTTTTGATTTTAAAAAGGCATTGCTAACCTCGCATTTTCCGGAATTGCTCCCCCTGCTACTTCCTGCCGACGTACCTGAACCTTGGCACCTTCCTCCCGTCGACCACGACCTTCTCCATGAACATCCCCTTCGGCCTTATCCACAGTACGTTCCTGCCGAAGTCCTTGTTCTCGTAGAGGGCCTGGTATACAACGAACTCCTCCTTCGGGTCCTCGCTGTGCCTCGCGACCCCAAGGACCTTGTAGAAGTGGCCCTTGTAGTGCTGGTACCTCCCTTTCCTCACTTTGGATGCCGCCATGGGATCACGTGCAGCTCGACTCGAACATGTCGCCGCTTCCGCAGTAGTTCCCTGCGCAGAAGGCTAGCCCGCCTATCTGCATAAGGCTCTCCTGGCTCGTGTTGAGCGGGTGTCCGGGGCTCACGGAGATGTTGTATTGGTGCAATGCGGCCAGCGTCCCGTTGACCTGCGTGGTCACGTTCTCTGTGACGTAGCTTGCCGTGCTGCTGCCCTCCCTGAACGTCGTCCTTATCGTGGTGTTGTCCGCGATGTTGACGAGGGGAATGAACCTGACGTTCAGCCCGCCAGACGAGCAGGTGACGTTCGAGACGTATATCCCTATCTTCGGGATCGTGACGTTCTGGGGCGTGTCGACCGCGAAGCCCGCGAGCCTTATCTCGGTGCTCCCGAGGATCGTGCTGTTGTAGTCGTCCACTATGCCGTACTGCCTGTCAAGGCAGATGTTGATGGAGACCGGGGGGTTGGCTCCCGGGTTAGAGTAGCTGAAGTAGTCGCAGAGCCTCCCGCTTATGTTCTTGATGCCAGCGTAGGAGACGTTCTGAAGGAGCGCGTTGTAGTAGGCGGATCCCACGGAGGCGTTTGCCTGCCCGACGGGGTTGAACACGTCCGCAGCGGAGGTGGGGAAGAGCTCCCTCCTCATCATCTCCATCGTCTGAAGCGGCCACTTTATGCACACCTTCCCCGATGTCTTGTTCGGGAAGCCGCTAGGGTAGGTGAAGAGGCAGTCCATCGTTATTCCGTTCACCGTGTAATACGAATTGATCTGTGTGAGGTTCCTGTTGAAATTGTTCTGGCCTGCACTTACGACCTTGGTGCCGTTCGCGTTGAACACAAGCTCGAGCTCCTGCCCGAATGCCGTGGAGTAGAGCACCGACCCGTTAGTTATCTGGCGGGTCAGGTTGAGGTCGCTCGCGAACATTGACGCTCCGCCCCCGTGGCCCTGCGGAAGCACGAACACGAATACTAGTATGAGGACCGCAATCACGGCCGCGGCGCCGAGGACTATGAGTGTCCCCATGTCTCCCTTCAGATACCATGGCTTTCCCTTCTGGGGAGCTGCTGCAGCAACTTCATTTTCCACTTCAAAACACCAATTGATTGTTTCTACGATACCTCATTATTTAATACGGTCTGATGCCTCTCCTCCTATGCCCCTGAAAGAGAAGTACAGGAGCACGATCGCGACCGCTTGGAGCGCGATGACGTAGGCCGTTATCGCCCCCGAGAGCGCGTAGAAGTATCCGATGACGACTCCTGAGACCATGAGGCCGAACCCGTAGAGCGCGTTGAATATCCCGAACGCGAACCCCCTCCTCTTAGCGGGCACCATGCTGCTGACGACGGCCCTCATCACAGTGTCCTGTATCCCCATGACCGCCCCGATCGCGACCGCCGCGATGAAAAAGTATGTCGCGGTCCCGACTCCTAGCGCGAGCGGTATGAGAGGGGCGATTACCATGCTCAGGTATACGAGCTTCCTTCCGATCCTGTCGTACAGGATTCCGAAGACGAAGCCGAACGCACCCTCGCCCGCCATCGAGACCAGGAAGATGAGCGGGATCACGTAGCTGCTGACCTGCGTCTGCGCGCCGTAGAGTACGAAAGCGATCCCGTAGAGCCCCGCCGCGCTGACCGCCACCGCGAGGGAGTAGAGGAAGAACTTCCTGAAAGGCATCTCCACCTTCTCGGCGACCTTCCTCTTCTTCGGCGGGACGCGCACGTAGAACCTGTAGGTGAACGCGAGTATGACGATGGCGAGTATGCCCGGGATGAAGAGCGCGAGGAATGCGTTCTGGTAGCTGTTCTGGTAGAAGATTATGGCTGAGACAACTAGAGGGCCGATCATGGCGCCTATCTGGTCGAGCCCTTCGCTTATCGCGAAGGCCCTTCCTGACTTGCCCGTCTCCGCGAGCGTGGATATGATGTAGTCCTTGGCGGGCTGCCTGACTGCCTTGCCGAACCTGTCGAGCACTATTATCACCGCAGCGAGAACATAAGCGTGGACGAACGCGAGCATGGGGAGCAGCAGGAGGCTGAGGGCGTATCCGATGAATGTAAGCGCCCAGTACCTGTGCGTGGTGTCAGCGAGCCTTCCGCTGACGAACCTGAAGCTGTAGCCTATGAAGTCGCCGAACCCGGTGGCTATCCCGAGAAATAGTACGGAGCCTCCGAGGACCGTGGTGAAGAAGGTGGGTATTATGCTCCTCGCTCCCTCGTAGGTGAAGTCGCCGAATAGGCTCACCACCCCCAGCAGTATTATGATCAGCGTTGCCTGCTTCAGGTTAACCATGCGATATCCTCCTCTTCACTCCCTCGCTCCTTAGCTCCCTGAGCGCGTCTGCGGCTATCCACCTCGCGCTCTTGGAATCGATCCTGGCGATCGCCTCCGCCTCCCTGATGGCCATCCTGTTGAGCCTGGCGTTCCTCTTTCCTATCTGCCTGAGCGCCCAGTTCACCGCCTTCCTCACGAAGTTCCTCTCGTCAGTAGCGCCTTTCCTGATCACCGGGAAGAATCCAGTGAACTTCTCGTCGCCTGCGCCCTTGTCGTGCACCGTGATCGCGCAGATCAGCGCATATCCCGCCCTCTTCACGAACTCCTTGTCGCTCCTCGACCACTCGTAAACCTTGTCGTACGCGTACTTCGTGTCTCCGAAGAGGTTCCCGCAGCACTGGTCGCAGACGTCCCACGAGTCGAAGTCGTTGGTCCACCTGTCCATCTGCTTCGGCGTCACCCTATCTGGGTCCTCCACCATCGTCGCAAGTATGCGCGCCTCGTGCACACCCGACGACCACAGCTTCAGCGCGAGACCGTGGTCCCTGCCCTCCCTCTTCGCGATGCCCCTGAGCGTGGGAATCGGTATTCCGAGCGTGTTCTTGCCGCTGATCCCGAACCTCTTCATCCCCTCTATGTTCCTGGGATTCCTCTGCGACTTGAGCTCGGACATGATTTTACCGAACGAATCTTGACCTGCCATACTGACACCTTCTCGAATCCTACATTACGGTTGATAAGCTCTGATTTTTATAGGTTAAACGCAACAAGAAAGCAAGGGCCCGTAACTCAGCTTGGCCAGAGTGACAGGCTTTTAACCTGAAAGTCGCGGGTTCAAATCCCGCCGGGCCCGCTGCATGCTTGCGCGCATACCCTCGAGCGCGCACTAATCAAAAGCAATAATAAATGAAAGAGGCAGAATCTGTTTGGTGCATTCCTTGGCAGAACCGTCACGGCTTGAGAAGCTGAAGAAGATATCTTCGCTCGGAATTAACGCTTACCCCTACTCTTTCGATCAGACGCATCACTCCGAGGAGATAGTCGCGAAGTACGAGTCCCTGGAGGGCAAGGAGGTCAGCGTGGCCGGGAGGATAATGAGGATGCGAAAGATGGGCAAGCTGCGCTTCATGGACCTGGTCGACGGATTGGGAAAGATACAGATCATGGTCAAGGAGGACACAGCGCCCAAGGACACGATCCAGCTGCTCGACCTGATCGACATCGGCGACATACTGGGAGTGAAGGGGAAGGTAGTCAAGACCCAGAAGGGGGAGGTGAGCGTAGAGTTGACCAACGTGGTGATACTTTCGAAGTCGCTAAGGACGATGCCAGAGAAGTTCCACGGGCTCAAGGACGTCGACATAAGGTACAGGAAGAGGTATCTCGACCTGATATCCAACCCTGACTCTAGGAAGCTCTTCAGGGCGAAGGCGAAGATCTATGACTACATAAGGAACTTCCTTAACGAGAGGAGATACCTCGAGGTCGAGACCCCGATACTCCAGCCTCTCTACGGCGGAGGCACGGCGAAGCCGTTCAAGACGCATCACAATTCGCTTGGAACCGACATGTACCTGAGGATAGCGGACGAGCTCTACCTCAAGAGGCTGATAATAGGCGGATTCGAGAGGGTCTACGAGATGTCCAAGGACTTCAGGAACGAGGACGTCGACTCGACGCACAACCCTGAGTTCACGATGCTCGAGTTCTACGAGGCTTACGGCGACTACGAGCACTTCATGAAGCTCTCCGAGGAGCTGCTCAGCGGCATTGTGAAGATGCTCTATGGGAAGTACGAGATCGAGTACCAAGGCAAGACAGTGAGCTTCAAGCCTCCTTTCAAGAGGATAAAGATGGTCGATGAGATAAAGAGGAAGTCGGGGATCGACATAACCGAGCTTACTGACGAGAACGCGGAGAGGATAGCGAAGAAGGAAGGCCTGAAGACATCGCTGACAAACGCGTATCACGTCGCGGACGCGCTCTTCGACAAGTACATCAAGGACGACATAACTGATCCGGTGTTCAACACGGACTATCCTGGATACATGTGCGCGCTCACCAAGGACAAGAGGGGCAACCCGAAGCTGAGCGAGAGGTTCGAGCTCTTCGTTGTCGGAAAGGAGCTGGCGAACTGCTACTCCGAGCTGACCGACCCACTCGAGCAGAGGAGGAAGTTCGAGGAGCAGGATGTGGAAAGAAGAAAGGGTGACGAGGAGGCGCCGCCAATCGACGAGGACTTCCTGGAGGCGATAGAGTACGGCATGCCTCCGACCGCGGGGCTCGGGATGGGGCTCGACAGGCTGGTCTCGTTCCTCCTTAACGTCGACTCGATAAAGGAGATAATCCTTTTCCCGACCGTCAAGCCGGAGCCGAGCGCGAAGCCGGAAGAGTAATCTTACTAACCTTCCTCTCCTATCCTGAGCAGGGATGAAATGCGCAATGGCAGAAAAGTCTCAAACTCAATAAAAGGAGAGCTAGTATTCTTCGAGGCCGCCGACCATGTGAGGCTCTGCGGTTTCCTCACGAGGCCTAGACGCAAGTCTAACCTGCTTGTCATATACCTGCACGGAATCAAAGGCAACTTCTCAAAATCCGCCGCCATGAGATCCCTCTCTAAGAACCTCAATAGGGAGGGCTTCAACTTCCTCTCGATGGAACAGCGCGGCAGCTATTTAGTTAACCACTTCTGGAAAGGATCGAAGGGAAAATCCCTGCTTGCGGGAGGCGCCATAGAACGATTCGAGGACTGCAGATACGACATAGAGGGTGCTGTGAGGTTCGGGAAGAGAATGGGAATGAAGAGGATCTACCTTGCAGGGCACAGTACAGGATGCCAGAAAGCAGCATATTACCTGAGCAAATCTCCAAGCGGGATCGTAAGGGCCTTATACTCTCTGCTCCAGCTGACGACTACAACTCTGACAAGAACGAGATGGGAAGAAGGTTCGGTGAAGCCGTCGCTTTCGCAAGAAAGCAGTCCAAGAAGGACAGGAACGCGATCATGCCGGAGAGGTACGGCGCAGGGTTCACAAGCGTGTCCAGGTTCCTTAGCCTCACAGACCTGAAGAACGTGGAGAGCAGGATATTCAACTACGATCTCGAGAGGCTCGACGTTTTCCGCAGGATGAAAGTTCCCGTGCTCGCGCTGTTCGGGACTAGGGAGCAGTACGCGCTGAAGCCAGTGAAGGAGTACATGCGGATACTCGCGGAGAATTACAGGGGCGTCTCTTTCAGGGGCGTGCTGATCAAGGGCGCGAACCACAGTTTCAGGGGCAAGGAAGAAGGGCTTTCGAGGGAGGTTGCGCGCTGGCTCGACGACACCGAATCGAGATATGCGTGAACGTAGCATCTGCAGAACGCCCTGCACTCTTTAAATATCTTATCAGTCCAATATAGCGGTACAGCTGTTAGCTTTTTAATAATGCTAACTCATAGTATACGCGAGCCAGGGTGGCAGAATCCGGTAACGCGTGCGCCTGGAAAACAAACTTGCAAGCGCATGGCCTTCACGGCCTTTTGGGTTCAAAAGCAATTTCGATTGCTGAGTATCCCAACCCTGGCGATGCTTAATACGCATCCAGACATAGAGTGATTGTTTAAATACCTGTGAATTCAAAGTGAATGTGCTTTAATGGCCGAACAAAAACCGAACATTCCGACAAAGGTCCACGGAGGGCAGAAGGGAGCCGAGTCCAAGCCGACCAACATAGTCAGAATGGCGGGCAGGGACATCAACGGAAACAAGGACATAGCCGCCGCACTAAGGAACATAAAGGGCATAAGCCACAACCTGGCGAGCGCGATAGCCCTCGTCACCGAGAGGAAGTTCGGAATAAAGCAGACCGAGACGATAGGGTCCCTCAGCGAGGAGAAGCTCGCGGAGCTCGAGACCGTCATAAAGGAGCCCCAGAAGTATGGAGTTCCCCTTTTCATGCTTAACAGGAGGAAGGACATCGACACGGGCCTTGACCTGCACTTCGTGGGCACTGACCTCATAGTCAAGATAAAGAAGCGACATGGACAACGGCATCAAGCTTCAGACCTGGACCGGCTTCAGAAGGCAGTACGGCCAGAAGGTCCGCGGACAGAGGACCAGGTCGACCGGAAGGACCGGCAGGACTGTCGGAGTCACGAAGAAGAAGATTCAGGAGGAGGTCAAGAAGGGCAGGTCGCCGAAGCCGGCGGCTGCGAGCAGCCCCGGCGGCAGGAGCCGCACCTGCGCCTGCGGCGAAGTGATGAGATGGGAGACCCGAAAAAAATCAGGAAGAAGTACGAGACCCCCTCTCACATGTGGGACTCCGCCAGGATAGGCAGGGAGCACGATCTCAAGGTCGAAGTACGGGCTCAGGAACCTCAGGGAGCTCTGGATACTCGCGAGCGAGATCAGAAAGATGAGGATGAACATTCAGATCCGTCCTGTCTGGCAAGTCCAGCGAGAAGACAGGAAGGGAGATAATCGCAAGGCTCAGCAGGTACAACATAGTCAAGGGAGACGCGACTCCGGACGACCTTCTGGTCATAAACGTAGAGGCACTCCTGGAAAGAAGGCTTCAGACCATTGTAATGAGGAAGGGCCTGGCGAGGACGCCGGGACAGGCAAGGCAGCTGATCGCGCACGGACTCATCTCCGTAAACGGCAAGAGGATGAAGTCCCCCGGACACCTTGTCACTTCGAGCGAGGAGGCCGCGATAGGATACTACAAACCGATAAACATACAGCAGCCGGCGAAGGAGGCTGCTCCCGCTCCGGCAGTCGACAACAAGCCGGAGGCGGTTCCGATAGAGACTGTGAAAGAGGCCGAGGCTGCGGAGGACGCGGCTAAGCCCGAAGCGGTAGCGAGTTAGGTGAATGTTTGGCAAAGAAGGAAAAAGTAAAGTCAGTGGAAGAGAAGACTAAGGAGGAGCAGCAGAAGAAGACCGAGAAGGTTTCCTTCGAGGAGTCCGTCCTGTCAGCCAAGCAGAAGTACGTTCCCAAAGGAATAAGGTGGGGCGTCGCTCACATCTACTCGTCCAAGAACGACACGATAATCACGCTTACAGACCTGTCGGGCGCAGAGACCATTGCCATCGGAAGCGGAGGCATGATCGTCGACGCGGACAGGGAAGAGGGCTCGCCGTACGCGGCGATGCAGGCGGCCTACAAGGTCTCCGCGACCGCGATCGAGAAGGGCATAACCAACATCAACATCAAGATAAGGGCGCCTGGAGGACACGGGCCCAAGACTCCGGGACCTGGAGCGCAGGCCGTAGTGAGGGCGCTGGCCAGGAGCGGATTCAGGATAGGAAGCATAGAGGACGTCACCCCCATACCGACGGACACCACGAGGAGGCCGGGCGGAAGGAGGGGAAGGAGAGTCTGAGAATCCGATTCCTTTCTCTTCACCGTCGAGCGGACTTCCGCTCGCTACTTGCTAACGTACGAGCTCGAATAGAACACGGCATTGGGAACGCCGTTGTTCCCGTTACCCGAATAGTCGATGGAATCCCCGTTCAGCGGCCACCAGGCGACGACGTTCTGGGGGATTACAGGCGCACCTCCAATCCCTTCCAGGTAGAGGGTCTGTATCTGGCTAGAATCGAGGGTTGCGTTGTATATCTGGACGTCCGATATGTAAGGCCACTGCCCGTAGTATCCGTTGATGATGCTGCCTATCTTCGCAGGGTCGCTGTTCCAGACAATCGCCACGTTGAACTGGCACGACGCGACCGCCTTCCCATCGAGATAAGTAACGATGTTTGAACCGTCATATGTCATTCCAATCTGATGTACCGAACCGGCAGTCGGAAGCGAAGAGGGCGGATTGTTGCACTGGTCCCAGGCGCCAGAGTTCCCGTCGCCTATCTCCGCCCAGATGAAGTTGTTCCCCGACCTAAGATCCCATCCCATCTGGAATCCATGGTGTTCGTCCGTGCCCTTGCTGACTATCCCGAACAGGCTGGACGGAAAAGGGCTTGGGAAATTGACCCACGCGAAGGCGCTAATGCGCGCCGGCTTTAGCGAAGAGGAGTCGGGGACCGAGATGTAGGAGGTGCTCGACCCTGTGAAGACGGCGACGTACTTCGGCAGCAGCCCGCTGCATTGACCCACGAGGTTGACCGCGGTCGTCGTCCTTATCACCCTGCAGGACCCGGCCGTCCCCCTCGGCGAGAACGACGCGGAGCTGAACGCGTTCATCTGGAAAAGGACGCCAAGCACGACCGATATGATGAGTATGGCCCACCCATAGGTCATGAGGTACTCCATCGCCGACTGGAGCTTTATAGACTTTTTACTAGCCACCACGCCTCTTGCCATCTGACTCATACTAAGAATGTCGCGAAGGAATAAAAGCAGCCGAGTAGGGTCTGATCAGGCGAAACCTAAAATTGAAAGCAGCTTTATCAGCGCCACCAGAACGACAGCAGTGTCGAAGTTGTCGTCTATCTGCCTGGGCGCGCTCTCGACCAGCGCCGCGACCAGGGCCGTTACTATCCCGAAGTATCCGAGGAAAGGGAAGGATATCGCCGCCGCCGAAACGAAATAGGCCACGGTGCCTACGACGCTCTTCTTCCTGTTGTAGGGGATAGGGATTTTCCACGCGGTTCCCGCCAATGTTGCCACCGAGTCCCCTACGAGTATCGCCGCGAAGACCGCTATGGTCTGGTCCGTGTTGAGGAAGGAGATGGCTAGCAGCACTCCCATCGCAAGCCACATCGCCCCCTGCCCTAGCACCGCGTTCTTCCTCTCGAACGCGTAAAGCGTCCTGGAAACCCTGCTCTTCTTGTTCATCACGCCGTAGTTGCCCACTGCTGAGGCGACCACTATCAGCGCGACTATCCCTATCACCACCTGCCTCATGGGCAGCAGCGAATACGAGATCATTATCGCGAGCCCTGCGATTATCTGCACGAGGTCCCTCTTCTTCTCAAGGTGGCTAGCCTTGCCGCTGTTGGGCTTGAGGAAGAAGAACGACCCGCTCAGGAACCCGAGCAGCGTGGCCTGCGTCAGCAGCAGGACCTCGGGATAGAACGCGATTATGAAGAATGCCGCAAGAGCCGCGAAGGCGTAGTTCTCTCTCGTGTGGTATGAGGAGACTATGCCGTTGAATACCACCACCCCCTCGAGCATCTCGGGGATCCCGATTCCCTCGTGCAGGGCGAGTATCACTCCCACCGCCATGGCGGCGATGAGGAAGAGCCAGTCCTTCTTCTTGCGGTCGCACATCGCCTTGCGGGCAAGCAGCAATGCTGCGATTGCAAGGATTGCGATGTCCGGGAGAAGCATTCAAACCACGTAGATGACCCACGCCGCAACTATCAGCGCGAGCACTAGTAGTACGGGCACAACGTATTTTAGCGTTCTCTTGACCTCCCTGCTCGTCTCCTCTATCAGGTGGTCCGCCTTCGCCCCCCACATCGGGAAGTTCTTGACCTCGATTTTCTTGTAGGCGTATCTGACGGGTTCGACGTCCTTGAGGGCCCTGTTTATCAGCGAGTCCACGACAGGCAGCACCATCTCCGCGCGGGTGTGCCTGCCTAGAGCGTTGCTCGCGGTGTACGAGACAGTGTTTATCGAGTGGGTGTCTGTCGTGCAGAGCTCGGCGTCCATGTGGTACTTGTTCCTTATGTGCTCAAGAAGAGTGCTCCTGAACTCCGGGAGCATGTTGTTCGCGTCGAAGTAGACGAGGCAGAACAGCTTCCGTCCGAACTTCAGTATGCAGACGCTCGTGTACGCGTCTCCGATGTCTTTGGGGTTCCTGAGCGCTGTGCCGAGCTTGCTGTAGGATGCGCCGAAGCCGAACGACTTGGGCCATCCGCCCCTTGCCGACCTCCTTATCGCCGTCTGGTAGCACTTGACGTAAGGGCTCCTCTCATGAACCCCGCGCAGCTCCTCAGCCCCCGCGGTCTCGAACCTCGAGTTGTGTGCGTCGATGAAAAGCGCGTTCCTTATGCCCGCCGAAGCAGCGGTGCTTCTCAACAGCCCTCCTGCCTTCCTTGTTATGTCCTCAGTAACATGGGGCGCCTTCGAGAAGATGAGCAGCCCCGAATCCCCGATCCTTATGTTGAGCGCCCTGCACCTTCCCTCCTCGCCTATGCAGAGGCTGCCGCTGGCCCTTGAGAATTCCGACTCGGCCATGTCGCCTATAATGTTTTCTATCCTCCTTGTGACCAAGTTGACCTGGGATGTCATTATCGGGTTGTCCTGTATGTCGAGGAGCCCGTGGAGCACGAACGGCGCCGCGCCGAACCTCCTCTGGAGCATGTCGCCTATCTGCGCCGGGGCGACCGCGCCCCCGACCCCGTGGAACGGTCCGTAGTGCATGTCGGGGTTCACGAATATCCCCTTGTAGCCTCCCTTGCCCTTGAGCACGAGGACCTCCATGTCGAGGGTCCTCCTTGTTCCCGCCCCGTAGCCCACGACCTTGACGTCGTTGGTGAAGTTGAAGAGCCACTGCCCGACCATCGAGGAGAGTATGCTTATGCCGCTCACCTCGAGCATCTTCTTCGACGGCCTGTCCACCACGTAGAGGAAGGCGTAGCTCGCAAGGAGGAAGACGAGCATTCCAGCGAAGAGCTTGATGAGCGCAAGGCCCAGGGGCAGGGTGTCCGAGAGTATGTACCCGCCCATCGGGACATAGAAGAGCACGTTGAGGACCGGCTGCGCGCCAGCGGCGAGTATTGCGATTCTTCGCCTGCCGATGACCACCTTGCCCATGACGAACCAGTAGCCGTAGATTCCAGCGTTGACGAGTATCAGGAAGAGGTACGCTATCACGACGTTCGCGGTCATCTCGAAGATGGCGGCGCCGAGCACCAGCAGTATGGCATATGGGAGCGTGACGAGTAGCGTCGTCAGCATCACGTGCTTTAGCAGCATCTTCCTCTTCACCGTCTTCATGAGGACGACGGTCAGGAGGGCTGGCAGGCTGACCACGAATATTCCCGTGCTCATCCCGGAGATGATCAGCCCGTATGTGTCGTAGGCCATGCCGCTGTGCAGGACGAAGCCCGCGATTACTCCTGAGACCGCACCGATGAGGATCAGGATCAGCGCCTGGGCGAAGCTGCCGGGCGCGTTCATGTTGAAATACTTTACGTAATGGGTTATGTAGTCCCTAGAATCTGCTGCCGCCATGGGAACACGGGGAAATGGAACTAGGTTCCGAACCTCCTCTGCCTCTCGCTGTACGAGACGAGGGCACTCTCCAGGTCCTTCTTGGTGAAGTCGGGCCAGAGCTTCTTGCTGAAGTAGAGCTCTGAATATCCGCTCTGCCAGGGCATGAAGCCGGACGTCCTCTCCTCCCCGGAGGTCCTTATCACGAGATCGACGTCGGGGATGCTGCTGGACACCAGGTACCTCCTGAAGAGCGATTCGGTGACGGTGTTGACCTTGGCCTTTATTGCGTCGTCGACGAGCATCTTCGCCGCGTGGAGTATGTCGTCCCTGCCGCCATAGGCTATTAGCATGTTTATGACCTTGTCCTTGTAGCCCTTCGTCTCAACCTCTATGCCGTGAAGCGCATCCACGAGGTCCTTGGGCAGAAGGGACCTGTCCCCCACTATGCTGAACCTGGTCTCGTTCTTGTGGAGCTTGGCTATTATGTTCCTGTCCTTCGCCACCCTCCTGTAGATGTTGAAGAGCGCATCCCTCTCGGGGCTAGGCCTGTTGAAGTTCTCCGTCGAGAACGCCCAGACTGAGATGTTCCTTACCCCGTAGCCCGCGCACCAGTCCGCGAAGTCTATGAACTTCTCGACTCCCAGCCTGTATCCGCTGAGGAAGGACAGGCTGTGGCTCCTGGCCCAGCGCCTGTTCCCGTCAGGTATAAGCGCCAGAACCTCGGGCGTGTTCTCTATGTGCATACCAACCACTCCTTGGACTTTTAATGTTTATTAAGACATTACACTTTAAATCCCTTCGTGAGAGCATGGAAGGAATGGAGGATAATTTAAAAGGGAAGATAAGGGACATTCCTGACTACCCGAAGGCGGGCATAGTCTTCAGGGACATAACGCCCCTGCTCAAGGACGGGAACGCATTCGTCACCGTCATCAGCGAGATGGCGAATCCGTTCCGGGAGTCGCACATAGACTACGTCGCTGGGATAGAGGCGAGGGGGTTCATATTCGGAGGCGCCCTCGCTAACGAGCTCGGCGCCGGGTTCATACCGATAAGGAAGAAGGGGAGGCTGCCCCACAGGACGATAAGCGCGGACTACGACCTCGAGTACGGCAAGGGGACGATAGAGGTGCACGAGGACGCGGTCGAGAAGGGCAGCACGGTCCTCATCGTCGACGACCTTCTCGCGACAGGAGGCACCGCGAAGGCGGCGGCCGACCTGATGAAGAGGCTGGGCGCGAACATAGCTGGCTTCGCTTTCCTGATAGAGCTCACCGAGCTCGGGGGGATAGCGAAACTAGAGGACAAGAAGGTCGTGTGCCTGGTCAAGTACTGACGCTTAATAAAACGAAAAGGCACCTGATGTAATGGCAAGACTCGTGTTTGCGGCTGTCGCCGTAGTTGTGATTGCAGCCCTGCTTGCGGCGTGGATCTACACCAGCGGCAATGCAGGTTCCGGCGGCCCCTCCGCTTCCCCCTACATGACCTCCCCGGAGGTGCAGGCAATATACGGGAACGGCGTATACCATGAGATGCCGTTCAACGCCTCGCAGATGCAGCAGGCGAGGTCGCGCTCCGCAAACGTGCCCATACGGGTCCAGGCGGGCTACATCGTGAACTTCTACAACGCCACCCGCAAGTCGAACTTCACAGAGCAGGTGATCGAGACGCCGAACGCGACCTTCCTATTCGACTACTGGGTTGCCGCGAACGCCAACAGCACGCTCTTCAGGGACGTAGGTCCCGGCTCGATAGGCGGCATGAGGTACCTGGAGGCATTCGCCAAGGCATCGAGCTCGTTCTACATAAGCTTCATGCAGAAGGGAGATCTCTACATCGCGGTGATGTGCAATCCGAGCCGCGCGAACGTGTCCGACTCTTTCTGTAGCAGCCATGCACTGAACGAGACGCTGCAGGAGATTTCCGGCCAATAGCAGACGGAATATATTTTCTACTCCTTGTATCCTGTGCTGTATGCCCACTCCTTCATCCTGGCGCTTACCTTTGGGTCCTTGGCGCGCAGCCTCACATATAGTATGATGAAGCTCGCGCGCACGTGCCCAAGTCCTATCCCCGACTTGAGCCATGCGAACATCTCCGCGTGGCTTGCCACCACCTTCCCTCGCTTCACGAAGCCCTTCTTGTTTGCCATTCTCCAGAAGTCATCCGGAGTCTTCCCCGTCTCCGCCTGGATGTTGTCCATGTACGCCTTGAACGTCGTGACCTCACCGGAATCCAATCTCATCGAATTATATTAAACACCATCCGAACGGTGTGTCCAAGCCGTTGCGTTTTCCGAGCCAATGCTTATATACGGCGGAATCGTTGGTTGAGCGGTGCTGAGAAATGAGCTTGGCTTGCGCGGAATGCGGAGACTCTCTCGGAATGAGCAAAGAGCTTCCGGGAAGCGAGGGCGTCCTTGTACGCCCCGTGATAAGGGGACTTGCATATCTTCCTGTTCCTGACGCGGTAGTCTCGCATTACATGACTGTATTCACCGAATCTCCCGCCCACATCGCGCTGTGCTTCGGATGCATAGAGGACAGCCTCCCCTTCGGCAGGAAGGATTCCATAATGAAAGTCTACGAAGCGTACGAAGCGGAGATGGTTTACCTGCAGCATAGCGCGAAGGAGAAAGGGCTGATGCTACGGCCGGGCGAGAAGTCAAAAGCGGAAGTGGCGCTGGATGCCTGGAGAACTGCCATGAAACAGGTTCCATCCGGATGCATCTTCACGGGAGAGATGGTGAACGAGTCCGAGCATTTCGTCTGCCACCCGATCGATAGGATCAACTCCGAGAAGGGAAACTATGCCGCCGCATGCCTGGAAGGCAAAGAGGGAGAGTATGCGATAAACGGGATCAGGACGGGCAAAACTAGCTTCCCCCTCTCCTTTGACGCTGCTCGGTACAACTTTCCCTTGGTGTTCAACAAGCTCAGCGACCAGATGACGGGTGAGCCCGGACTACTGAATCCCATCGGGCTGAAGGCCGAGCTCAGGACAGGCGACATCACCGTAAGAAACAAAGTCCGATGACTCTTATGGAAAAGCGAATAATGGCAAAAACGGGATTGGATGGACCGATCGCGGATCTCATCCACGATACCGACCGCATTACCTTGGCGGTCTGGGCTGCCGACTGCGCCGAGCGCGTGCTCCCTTATTTCGAGAAGAAGCATCCGAATGACGATCGCCCCCGAAAAGCAATCGATGCGTGCCGTGAATGGGTGCGCACCGGCGTGTTCGGGATGGCCGACGTGCGTAGAGCTTCCCTCGCAGCCCACGCCGCCGCACGCGAAGTGAAAGAATATGATCCCGCCCGTTCAGCCGCCCGTGCGGCGGGACAGGCGATTGCTACAGTGCACGTCAAAACACATTCGATAGCCGCCGCCATTTATGCCGCAACAACAATCAGGGATGCCGCTCGCCCTAGCAACTCCGAAAAAGCCACGCTGAAAGAGCGGGAGTGGCAGTACAGGCGTCTGCTCAAACTGCGGAAAGGATGACTTACGCCGTCCTCTTTATTATGTGGTAGCCGAACTCCGTCTTCACGAGCCCCGACACTTCCCCAACCTGCAGCTTGAATGCGGCCTCCTCGAAGGGCCTTACCATCATGCCCTTCCCGAACTCCCCTAGATCGCCTCCCCTCCTCCTTGAGCCGTCGATGGAGTACTGCTCCGCGAGCTTCGAGAAGCTCTCCCCTTTCTTTATCTTCTCCAGTA
Source organism: uncultured Microcaldota archaeon (assembly GCA_963753785.1). Classification (GTDB taxonomy): domain Archaea; phylum Micrarchaeota; class Micrarchaeia; order Micrarchaeales; family CABMGC01; genus JAJYVH01. The sequence continues at coordinate 70,218 of CAVWDL010000008.1, read as the reverse complement.
TCTCGAGCGCGAGCGACTGTTTCTCGACCAGTATGTGCGAGCACCTTATCTTTCCGGACATGAGATCACAAACCTTTTATAACGCCAAAACTTTTATAGGCGGGCTGTCCATCGGGTGGAGGGATACCATGGGCTCACAGACAAAGACGATGGCGCCGAATGCTACGCTCGAAGCTAACTTAAGATCCATCATGGAAATGGCCAGGAACGTTTCATCAGGGCGCGAAGTGCCGAACGTAGAAGGCTTCGCTGAGAGGGGGAAAGCGTTCTACGAATTGGCGAAGAGGACGTGGGACTCCCGCCTAGGCAAGTACTATATCGATATGGTGAAGCTCCATGAAGGAGTCAAGGTCAACGATCTGGGCAAGGCGATAGAATTCAGCGGAGGACGCTTTGATGAAAAGACAGAGGCGGAGGTGTGCGAGATCGTGGCAGAGCGCTGGGCCGCCACAAAGGCCAGGATGCAATTCGAGGATTCTTACATCAATCATAGGGCGGAGGGTGTCGCCCGCATAATCAATAGAATGCCTGATGAGGAGGTGAAGGCGTCATTTGCCTTGGGCAGCGTCTCGCTGGTTGCGGGAACCGAGGCATCCATCGCGCAGCTCACGCGCGAGATCGCCTTCAGGGACAGGCACACCGTATATGCGGGCCATCTCCGTTCGGAAATGAACCACGAAAACGTCTACATGAAGCTGCTGCAGCAGAGACGCGCGCAGCTAGATGAGGCGAAGACGACACGCAAGATGCTGCACGCCGTGCTGCCCCACCTCGGAAGAGAGGGCATAGGTGTGATGGTCAGCAATCCGAAAGTCCTCGAACCGCTATTGAGGACGTGAGCCCGCCATCTGGCGTGCCTTCTTTCCTAACGCCAAACTTTTTATAGGGCGGCGGAAAATCAGGTACGGTAAGGCCATGTCACCCTCTGAAATAACCGCGGTTCCCGAATCGAAGACGCAGGCAAAATCAACCATGGCCTCTTTGATGGAGCTGGCACGCCATTCGACACTCGTAGCCGGGATGGAATGCGCCACCGACTTCGTGACGAAGGCGTTGGAACTGAAGGAAAATGCTCTCTCCGTCTTCAATGAGGGCCACAGGGAGATGCTGAGGAGGAACCCTCCCGCCGAGCTTTCAAAGGACGCGGACGTTCTAGTGAAGGCATCCAAGCCTAGCCGCAACAGCAAGGAGTCCGTAATGCTGAGGTCGGCGGCGGTCGATGCAGTAGTTGAACGCAGTACCACTTCCGAGGTAAAGGCATACCTCTCCGATTCTTCTCTGAACCTCTGGGCCGCCTCGATGGCGTTGGTAAGCCAGGAGGGCTCCGACAATGACGTGAAGGGACTCCTGCTATCGAGGCACGAGGTCATGCTCACGATTGACATGATCTCCATTGCACAGCTGTCGCACGAGATCAGTTTCAGCAAGCGTCACAGATTGCCTGAAGAACGCGTCGCCCACCTGCGCGGCATCAGGGACACTGATATGCTCCATTTCAAAACGCTGCGCAAGGAATTCAGGAATCTGTCAAGGGCGACATCAAAGGAGGAGATGCTCCTGATCGCATCCCCCGAGCTGGGAAAGGAGAACGCGCGCCGCCTGGTAGCCGACCCCAAGGCGTTCACCGACATACTGAGGGACTGGGAGTGACCGAATCAGGTCCCGCGGAACCTCGGATCTCTTATTATTCTTTCCGTAGTCTTACTATCGGGTGTTTTCGGTGAGCAGGGAACCGTCTGTCAAGGTATTCATAGAGATTCCGAAGGGGGACGACAGGAGGAGGCACCTGAGCCACGACAAGAAGGAGATGCTGGACCTCGGGCCCACGAAGAAGGTGATCCCCGTGAATGACGGTATGATGCCCATCGCCTATGGATTCATCCTGGGAACTTTGCAGAATGACGAGTCATCGAAGAACCCTGACGAGATTCCGGACGAGGTCGACGTGCTCGTCTACTCTAAGAACAGCTTCAAGGTCGGGGAGATCACTACCGCCACTCCGATAGGCTTCATCACGCGCGAGGACGGCGACCACAAGGTCGTGGCAGTCGATGGCACAACTTCCAAGCAGATAAAGAAATGGGAGGACATACCCTCCGAGGAGAGGAAGCTGATGCTTAAGTATTTCGGATACAAGTCTCCAATAGTGTCGGTGAACGGGGCCGCCGTTGCCATCGCTTACATCGAGAAGAACCGCGTGGGCAAGAAACGGAAGGCCAGTTGAAATGAAAGGGATTAAGATAGAGAGGGACGGTAAGATAACGCTTGCCGAGATAAAGGAGATCCGCAAGTCCGTCGGCTGGGATCCGCACAGGAGAAGGCACTATGATGAGCTGTTGAGGCGGGTGATGAAGCACACCTACTCCTACTTCACCATAAGGAAGGACGGCAAGCTCGTGGCATTATCGAGGGTGATAAGCGACGGGTACATACATGCTTTCATCGTTGACGTCAACGTAAGGCCCGAGTTCCAGAGCAAGGGTCTCGGGACGAGGCTGCTGCGCTACATCATTTCGGAACTAAGGAAGGACAAAATCAAATGGGTATCTCTCAACTTCGATCCGCACGACAGGAAACTCAAGTCCTTCTATGAGAAGGCGGGATTCGACACCAAGCGGACGAGGACGGGCGAGATTATGCTGCGTGAATGAAGAGAAGAACGTTGCGAAGGTAAGGCAAGGAGGTGCCTGATCCTGCACTCATATTTTATAAGAGTTGTCCTGTCAATAGTTTTCGTGTCAACTCCGAGCGCCCTTTCAAAGGCAGTGGCCCTGCTTGTTATCTTCATAGGTGTATTCCTAATTCTATCCTTCCGCTTCTTCGGACTGCCGCTGGCGGTCGTGGGTCTGATACTCATCCCGATAGGGTACGGCGTCTACCACCAGAGGGTCTCGTGGCCCGCTTTCGGCGTCCTATTCGTTCTCATTGGGCTGGTCCTTATCATGGGAATCCTTCCAAAAGCAAGCTCGCAGCCGCTTGGGATAATGGGCGGTGTCCTTGGCATAGCATTCATCGCCCTCGGTGCGATAATCGTCATCCGCGCTACGCGCAAGCGCAAGGCGCCCGTGGCGAAAAAGAATCCCAAGACGTGGACGGCGGAGGAATGAGCACTTCATTGCAAGGCACTGATCCCGCCGCATCGAAACCTCCGGGTGCGCGATGCAGTAATGGCATGCCGACGGGCTACCATAATCTATATAAACCTGTTTCGGCATATCTTAGGTTGGTGCTTTAATGCACGCACTTCGACTCTAAAGGCCTTTCTGTTTGAGAGCGGGCTCTCTGCTTTTGCTTGATGAAAATGGGTGCGTTAGATTCTTCTAACTCACGTGCCTTTGTCTGGGTGTACATGAGATCGCAGCAATGCGATTGATTTGAGGAGAAGCAAGCTTTGTATGTAAATTTAAGCCATCTAGGGGATGACTAGGCTCTAACAGCGAAGAAGGTCGTGGCAAGCTGCGATAAGCCCGGGGTAGGTGCATGTCAACCTTTGAACCCGGGATCACCTAACTGCGCGCTTTGAATAGAGGCGCGGGCCTTACGCGGGGAATTGAAGCATCTTAGTACCCGCAGGACAAGAAAGCAAACGCGATGCCATCAGTAACGGCGAGTGAAAGTGGCACAGGGCAAGCCGAATCCCTCTTTGCAAAAGGAGGGAGATGTAGTGCAGGAGCCCACCATGTCGACGATTAGAACGCTTTGGAAAGAGCGGCCAGAGAGAGTGACAGCCTCGTATAAGTAATCGATGTGGTGTTTTCTGTAAAAGAGTAGCACGGCCTTAGTACGTCGTGTGAATATGGGAGCATTAAATTCCAACCCTAAATATTAGTTAGAGACCGATAGCGAATAAGTAGCGCGAGCGAAAGTTGAAAAGAACCCACACGTGTGGGTGTGAAAAGATCTGAAACTAGGTGGTTACAAGAAGGTACGGCGCCAGTGTTGAAGCGTCCGAAGCGAATATCCGAAAGGATCGAGCGAGGAACGCGGAGCGGTGTCGTGCCCTTCTTCTTGAAGCAAGAGCCAGGGAGTGTACTGGCAGTGGCAAGCATTATAGCGTAGCGAAAGCGAGAGCGGGAGCAATTCCGCCGGGTGTGAAAACGCCTAAGTCACTGTCTTACGACCCGAAGCCGTTGTGAACTACTCGTGGGCAGGGCGAAGTCGAGCTGACGCTCGATGGAGGCCCGCTACCTGTCATGGTTTATCCTGTTGGGTGACCTACGAGTAGGGGCGATAGACCGTTCGAACACGGCAATAACGGGTCCCCTTCGAAGTATCTTTAGGATAGCCTCGGATAGCTTGCATGCACGGTAGAGCGACCGATTTTTTGGTGTGTGCTGAAAGGTACAGCCATCGAGTCAAACTCCGAATGTGCATGCTGCGTAAATCCGGGAGTCGGCGCCGTTGGGTAAGCTAGCGGGGCGAGACTTAAAAGCGAGTGACTGAGGTTAAGGTCCCTAAATCCTAGTTAAGTGTATCGAAGGAGGGTTCTGTCTTAGACAGTCGGGAGGTAGGCTTAGAAGCAGCCATCCTTCAAAAAACGCGTAACAGCGTACCGATTGAGACAGGATTCTCTGAAGATGGACGGGGCTAAACTAGGTACCGAGACCCCAGAGTCCGTCCGCAAGGACGAACTAGTAGGAGGGCGTGCTGCGCGGCAAGAAGTCTGTCCCTGAGGGCAGATGGACTGCGCAGCAGCGAAGATCCTGGTGTTAGTAACAGCAAATACTGGAAAGAATCCAGTACGCCGGAAGCACAAGGTTTTCCCCGAAATAATCTTTAGCGGGGAGTTAGCCGATCCTAAGTTGGGAGCCAATCACTACCCAACAAAAGGGAAGCATGTTAAAATTCATGCGCATATCACGTAGGTGTGGCAACACAAGGTGTATTTCTGACGCCTGAGGATAGATCACTAGTAACGTGCAAATGGCCGCGGAGTCTCATTATGAGGAGAAGCGGCTAAATGAACTTTGATCGAATTCTTGGGCCCGTGAAAAGGGAATACGCAACGATCGTGGTGTATCGTACCTAGAACCAGTACAGGTGCTGCTGGACGAAAAGTCCAAGGCGTGCCGGGGTTAAATCAGGTTAGGGAAATCGGCAAATTAGTGGCGTATGTTTTCTACAAGCCATGTCTGTGCTTAGTAAGCGCAGATTGCAATAAAATGGGGGAGGCAACTGTTTCTTTAAAACACAACTCACCGCAAAGCCGTAAGGCCTAGTATAGTGGGTGACGCCTGCTCACCGCTAGTACGCGAAACCCTGTTTCAACGGGACTAAGCGCTAGCAAAGAGCGGGGATAACTCTGATCCTCTTAAGGTAGCGTAATACCTCGTCGCTTAATAGGCGACTTGCATGAATGGCGTAATGACCCCCCTACTGTCCCAATCTGGTGCCCGGTGAACTCACTACGCGGTGAACATGCCGCGTACTCTCAGTGGGAAATGAAGTCTCCATGAAGCTTGACTACAGTCTGTTGTTGTTGTGCGGCGATCGCTGCAGAGCGTAAGTGGGAGCGTCGATGCATGGCTTTCGGGCCATGCGGAGCGAACTTGTAACACCACTCTCCGACTGCTACATAACTAACCTGCAAGGGGACAGCTGCAGATGGGTAGTTAGACTGGGCGGTTGCTTTCGATAAGGAAACGAAAGTGACCAATGCTCTACTCAGGTGAGTTGGAAACTCACTGTTGAGCTTAAAGGCAAATGTAGGGCTGACTGTACATTGAAAAGCGGAATGTGCAGACTAGAAATAGGGGCTTACCGAGCTTTGGAGGTCCTTTTAATGGGACCCCAAACTGTCAGAAAAGTTACTCTGGAGGTAACCGGTTCGTGGCTGGTGAGAGTTCACATCGACCCAGCCGTTTGATACACCGATATGGGCTTACGTCATCCTGGTGGTGCAGGAGCCACCAAGGGCTGTGCTGCTCGCACATTAAAGACGTACATGAGCTGAGTTAAGTCCGCCGCGAGGCAGGACGGTAATATCTACTGGGAGTGTCAGTATCAGAGGATAAGATGCTGTTAGTACGAGAGGAATATAGCATCGGCGCCTCTAGTTTACCAGTTGTGGAAGCATCGCTGGGTAGCCACGCGCTTAGGGATAAGTCCTGAATGCATCTAAGGACGAAGCTCAATCCGAAACGAGATACTATGGCGATCCTATTACAGGATTTTGATAGGGCGGGGGTGTAAGAGGAAAGCGCAAGCGATCCTTGAGCTCACCGCTACTAAAGCCTAAAACATACAAGGTTTGCTTCTCCTTCTATTTCTCCTGTTTCAAGAGGAAGGGAGGGGAGACCATGCCTGATGATATTCGAAAGTTCACACTGCTTTTTTTCAAGTCAAAGCTTAAGAATAAGGAAAGCGCCAATATATCATGTGTGCTAGATAAGAGTGAATTTGATGGTCCTGCAAAAAACCTTAGATGGCAATTCAACCACGATTGGAAAGGATGTCCTGATAGCGATCCAACCCCGATGGGCTGACGAAATACTTTCCGGAAATAAAAAATGGGAGTATCGCAGGACAACTATTCATGCCGACGTAGGCTCGAGAATGATCCTGTATGCATCTGGAAACGTGCACGCAATAGTCGGGGAGGCGATTATAGAGAAAGTCCTAAACGAACCAGTAGATTTACTCATAAAACACACAGTCAAGGAAGTACCTGAAACGGAAGCCGATCTTAAAGCATCCTTTTCCGGACATGAAATAGGACATGCGATAAAGGTTAAGGATCCTTTCAGATACAAGATGCCTTTCACTTTGACCATGATTCGCCAACAAATCCCTCGGTTCAATCCTCCTCAAAGTTTCTACTACATAAGGTCGGGAAACCCTTTACTGGAAATTCTTCGTCACTGACTAGAAGTTCTTTTAGGATACGCGAGGTGAAAAAACGGGAACTGACAAACTGCACACTGGCCAGAATGTCTCTTCGGGCGCGAAGTCTGCAATATCAGAGGTAAAGAGAGATGCAGAAGCGAAAAGGCAAGTTCTTTATCCACCAGTAGTGATAGCGCACATAACAAAAGATATAACCGACTTATTTGTTCCGAGGATGGAGGATAAAACAGAGATCCAAATGCATTATTCCGCTCAGATGAACAGCCATCCCCACCTCGGGACAGTACTAAGCTTGATGACAACATTCGCTTTAGGTGAGAGTTTGTCCGACAGATTCGACGTACCTGTGAAACTCAAGTTCGAAGTTTTAGAGAATGCACCAAAAGAAAAAATCGAAGCAAAAGGACTGACGTATACCAAAATGCTTTCAGATACGTTAGTAGATGGAGTGCCTTTGTCTGAAATTCACCTAAACTCTTTTGTACGCATGCTTGATATGCTCAAAACTCGCAGCGGCATTGATTATACTCTTTTAACCTATCATCAATTCCAAGAAATGCCCTTTGTAAGAAAAACCTTGTTGGAGATTTTAAGCAGAGAGGAGGAATTTAAGCCTATTATTGCTCCATCTGAAGATCATTTAAGACTGAGATTTCCATGCAAAGAATGCAGATTCTCTGAAAAAGAAGGCGTTACGACAACCGTAAAAGAAAAGATCGATAATTACCACTTGGTATTAGAAAGCGAGTGTTTCCAACATGGAAAACAACAGATGCTGTTGGCTCCTGAAAATAAGGACTTCATAGATATGAATACCCCGTTAAGGAACGTCATAAAAGAAGCCCTCTTCGTAAAGGAAGCCAAAGACGGAAAAGCACTCGACTTGATGGTGGACGGAGGTGACTGGGTCGCGATGGCGGATTTCGTAATAGCCGAAGGTCTGGAGAAGCTTGGAATTGACTATAAAGATAGGCCTTCACGATTGTTCACCCCTATAATAGAGGACTGGTCAGGTGCCAAGTTCTCAAAATCTGTCTATGTACAGCAAGGAACGTACGATTACCTACCCAACGGCTTCCTGAATTCAGTAAAATTTGAAGAAGAATTTGGACAGGCGGGTTTAGATAAGCTATGGAATGAGACCGTTTCATGGGTTTCAGACCCGAAGAAACTATTTAGAAACTATAGTGCCGAATACCTATTGCAAGTGTTAAGAAATTAGTCTCAAGAGGATCCCATGATTCACGAAATGTCATTGAATTCATCGCCCTTCGACAAGATCAAGAGCGGAAAGAAGACGATGGAGATACGTCTTTACGATGAGAAAAGGAGAGGGGTGAAAGTGGGAGATATCATATTATTCAGCAAGCTTCCGAAGAAAGAGGAAAAAATCAAGGTCGAAGTCGTCGGGATTTCGATATTCAGGTCCTTTTATGATTTGTTCTCTAATTTCGATAAATCGAAATTTGGGCATGATCAAACCTTGAGCATACAGGATCAGATAAAACTACAGAGAGAGCATTATAATGCCGAAGAAGAAATGCAGGATGGTGTTATCGGGATACACATGAAGTTTCTAGAATGACATTTCTCCTCCTTCTACTCCTGTTTAAAGGAAGAGAGGGGAGAGCCATGCGCGAGATGAGCTCGCCTTTACGTCGAGAACTGCTATCTGCGTGTAGTTGACAGTGCCATTTCCGATGCAGCCACCTACGGGTCCTGTAATGTAACGAATCGCACCCTTTCTCGTAGTGTAGCAGGCCACACCGAACCCGCGAAAAATGTTCCGACGGGAGAGGAAACAGGTGCCGCATTTGCAAATATCGCAGTGATGGTCTGTCCGGATCTAAGCGGACCCACAACATAGTTACCTCCTGAATACACAATAGGAAATCCATTTGAGCCCAAGGCGCTTCCCTGAATTCCGAAAACAATTATCGAATTACCCCAGTCTGTTCCTGTGCTCTGCCCTATCCTAACAGATAAATATCCTGTGGTGTGCGACAATATTATGCTCTGACAGAGGAAACCAGGAGCCGCGACACAAGAGGGAACTCTTAGCCCACCAATGCCACAGGTAAAAACAGGGACTACGAAAAAGGACGAAGCTATTATCCATCCTATGCCGAAGAGCAGAAAGATAATGTAATACTTCACGAATCTTAATTTACCAAAAATCAAGCCTAGTATTATGAAGAAGATGGGAATGGCAAAACTAGCAAGACTGCCGTATGCTCCAAATGGGGCGCCACAAGGACTAAGTAAAAATAATCCGGCGAAGAAGCCCAAAACCAGTGCCGCTGAGTAAATTAACGGATGAAGCGTTTTGCCTTTTCCGATAACACTTGCTATTATTGCCCCTATCAGAACCAATACCAGAAGTATAAAAAGAGGTCCAAAACCACCCATTAACATAAGAAAAGAAATAAAAACAAGAAATATCGCTCCTACTGTCACTTCTGCAAATAATACCTGATTACTCTTTTCCTTTCTAGCAGCCATGTTAATACGAACAATCCTGCTGTTAAAAAGGCTTTCGACAGCTCCGGAAACAGGGATTTTCGATCCAGTGCGTTAGGCGTATGTTCCTTCAGCCTTCATCCGCCTGACTCCCAAATTGGTCGGTCAAATGGGAAATTTTGAAGCGTTTACGCTCACTCTGCATTGATTTCGGGAACCTGAATGCTGTTGGGAACTTATTTGCCTGACAACACCGATTCATAGTACTGTTCCCAGACCTCATTCTTGGTGGCTATGGTGAATCCCCTGTTTAGGATCACCACGTCGTCTGCCTGCCCTGCCCCCTTCTTCTGCTCTTGCTTCCTTAGCATCCTCGTCGGGAGTGCCGCATCCGCTCTTGCGAGTATCTCCTCATAGACCGTCCATCTTCCTGTTCGTCCTCTCGACGTCCACCCCATTCAGCCCGGTCAAGAGGTTCAGCTTCCTGATCTTCTCCCCGACCTTGTCGTTCATGGCACGGAACGCACCGTCCAGACTCTCGAACTCGTCCTTGGTCAGCCTTTCCGTAAGTGCCAATGCCAAAAAGCTCTCGGCTGCGGTTTGGCAGGCCTTGTTCACATAATTTCTCTCTCTTTTGTTGAGGGTGCGCTTGAGGATGCCCTTCGGCTTCAGGTACTCGACCTTCTCCTTCGCATCGAGGAGCTCCTTCCCGACCTCCTCTACCAGCCCGCTGTCTGTAGCCTCTCCCCTCCCGTACGTCCTGATGAGGAATCTGTTTGATGTCCTACCGCCATTCAAGTACAGGCCATCGAGCCTTCCCTGGCTCGCACCGATCCCTTGTCCATCCCTCTTCACAGCCTCCAAATTCCCTGCCGTGGCGCGGTTAATCCCCTCGCCCGCTTCTACTTCCTTTCCAGGGATGTCCTTCTGATTTACCTTTTGAACAATAGCTTCCATGTTATCGATTAAATCATTGATTCCGCCTTTTATAAGGATTCGTGGGGTTTTCGTAGTGACGCTTTCCGGTGCGACGCAGGAAATCGGAGCGTGCAAATCTGCTTCTCCTTCTATTTCTCCTTTTAGACTGAAAAATAGGGGATGCCCTGCCCGATGTGGCGAAAACCTGATCCGCTCGACCTAAACTCTCTATGGCTTTTCCTGATTGAAGTCTGTCACGTATTCCATGAACTTGCCCAAGACCTCATCTCTAGTGGCTATGGCGTTCCCATTTTTGAGCTGCACTACCACCTCCTTCCTGATATGCGTCGTCTCTTTAGGGAGTGCCGCATCCGCCCTTGCCATGAGCTCCTCATATTCGTCTATCTTTCTATTCGTGCTCTCGACATCCACCTTATTCGGAATGTCGCGGTTGTGGTTCCAGCTCTTCTCCACGATCCTGTCATTCATCTCATTGAACGCAGTATTCAGCCTGTCGAGCTCGTCTCTGGTCAGCCTTCCCGTCATCGCCAGAGCCAAAAGGCTCCCTGTGGCTTCTTTGCAGGCCTCGTTCACGTCGCGCCTCTCGCCTTCGTCGAAGGCGCGATTGAAAATCCCCTTGAGCTTAAGGTGCTCGACCTTCTCCTTCGCATCGCGGAGCCCGTTCTCGACCGCTTCCATCAGCCCGCTGCATGTGGCCTCTCCCCTCCCGTTAGTCTTGACACTGATTCCTTCTTCCTCCCTTTTTTCCGTCAGATGCAGATCCTTTAGCCTGCCCTGGCTTTCAGGTCGCTGTCCGTCTCTCTCAACAGCGTTAAGTTTCACTATCTCAGCAGGTGCCTGAATTTCACCTTCCTTTCCGGAGGGCTTGGTCTGCGTCGCCCTTTGAGCGAGGTTTGCCATTCTATCAGTTAACTCGTGGCTTGCCCCCTTTATAAGAATTCGTCGTGTTTTCCGCTAATCCTGCGACTACTCAAAATCACAACTTTTAGCAAATATTTTGCAGTTTTGGTCAGCATTAAATACCTGGGACGCCATATGTTATGATGGTGCAAGAAATGGAATCATGGGTCTCCGCAACCGTGCTCGGAAGGAGATACGGGGAGGCGGAAGTGGTGCCTGGCATAAAGGAGAGCGTGAACCTCCTCGAGGCGTTCAACGCCTACTATGCGTTCCGGGTGAAGATGAGCGAGGAGCAGTTCAAGGGGATGAGGAAGGAGGTGATCTCCAAGCTCGAGTCCCTCAAGAGCTCCGAGTCCATCAGAGGAACCATGTGCTTCACCTACGACTCGAAGTACGGATACGCGGAGGCCGCGGCGTCTGGCTACGACAAGGGCCACAACATCGCGGTGGTGATTGGCGTCAACGAGATCGTCTCAGAGGCCGCGAAAAAGCTGGAATCTGAATAAGTCAGCCACGCGGCACAGCGATGCCTGCCGATGCCTGCCCTCGCCTTTTCCTGACATTTCACTGAAGAGCAGGGAGACCATGCCCGACGTGAAACGAAACGCCAGGAATCTATTAATAGGAAGAGCGAAGATTAGAGTCGTGATCCCATGGCAGACAAAGTGGTAATAGCACCTCCGACAATAGACGCATTCAAGGCGGCAGAGACCGGATCCAAGCAGATTCTTGAACTCGACGGCAAGAGGACCGCGGCGTATTTCGTCCTGGCGGACAAGGATTCTCAAGATGAGCATATCTCGGTGACATTCAGCTTCAGCTTCACCGATAAGCAGGACGGCGACGGAATCTACGCGAAGCGCTTCAAGGGAGGCAGCGGGACACTGTGGATCGAGACGTCGAAGGAGCACGATACTGCCTTCTTCAATTCCAAGAGCAGCGACGGCTCGAGCAGCGCAAACTACACTGTGGTGCTGCTGAAGGGCAGCCTGCACGAGGATGTGCTGAAGCTGGCGGAGTCTGACTCTAAGGGCTCGGCCAACGCGCAGAACCGCGCGGCAAACCTCCTGGCCAAGGCGGCAAATTACCTGGAGGATAACGCGAATCACTTCATTGACGGGGTCGAGGATCCCGAGCAGAAGAATGAGATGAGGATGGGATCCGAGCAGCTCGCAGCCATCGGGAACGCGATTGAGAGAAGGCGCAACCTGTTCAAGCACCAGCGCAGGATGGAGGAAATCGCGGACGGCATCACGCTGAGCGAGAGCGCCTACTGAGGCCATCGCGGGCAGCGACCGCTATGCGCATCCGTTTAGTCTGACTTCAGTGAACGCGAGATCCGTGCCTAGAAGCACATTGCAGCGGTAATGAATACCGCCGCATCCGCAATCAGCGCTATCACCGCGATCCTGAACCAGAAGACGGAGTTGACCTTCTTTCGCAGCCTGATCCCTGCCACCGTAAATACCATGCTCGCGATGACGGGCAGCAGCAGGAGGTCGAGCAGGCCGAAGTAGGCGAACTGCAGGTACATCCACCACCATGCCATGAAAAAGGCAGTCATGATGGATCCGACGATGAATACAAAGGTCTCCAGCAGGCCCGACGATTCCTCCTCCTTCTCTACGGAACCCCTCTTTCTCTTCCCTTTAGCGCCTTTAGCAGCCATGCTAATACACCGATGTCACTGTTAAAAAAGGTTTCCATGGTCCTCTCCCTAAGCTGCCACCCCGAATTTCCACTATTTACTCCCAGACGCAGACATTCCCCCTCCTGCCCGGGACGTATCTCGCTATCCCTCGTGCTCGAGTTCCGACGTCGTTTCCACCCTTGAAAATACAGTAACACAAAACGCGAGGAATTCATAAATAGGTCAAAAAGAGATTTATCCGTGATATCATGTCAGTAATCAAGACGGTCAACGAGATTCCGCATGCTAACTGCAATGAGAGCGGAGCCCAAGAAAGATCAAAGAGAACTGAAGCCACAGGAGTGAAGGCAGTGCATCGCTCCGATGACGACGATGTTTTTCACAAGATAGACCCTTCTATGCTCGACTCCGACGAAGACAAGAGGAAGAGGGATGCTTTTAATGCCACCGTCCCTCTTCCTCCTCTGCGGGAGTTTCCGAAAAATTTCGAAGAGCCCCATTGCGAGATAGTAAAATATCACTCCCCTGACTCATAGGCGTAAAGACGCGGAAGCGGGAGAAGGGACCTGAGGATTAAGCCTAAAACCTACAGCGTCGCTTCTCCTTCCCCTTCTACTGTTTTTCAGGAACGTAGGGACGCCTATCCTTAGGCATCACCTCCATCAGACAGAATAACGGATTTTCCTGCGAAAACCGCATTTTTCATCAAGGAGTTTAAGCGTTTGCCCTGACTAAAGCTTCTTCATCTTCGCATAGGCTCCGACAAGTCTCCTGCTGTCTTTGTCCTTTCCCGCCATGGATCTTACCCTCCACGCGAACTCCTTCTTGCCCAGCCTCTTCGAGCAGAGGATTATCAGGTTGTCAGAGGAGTTGTTCACCTTGACGCTGAAGACCTTGAACCTTTCCTTCAGGTGTATCCTGTAGCCTATGAACTTCAGTATGCCGTAGGGATGCATCGCGTAGTTTATCGCCATCGTGCCGTCCGCCTTCAGCGCCCCTGCCGCGCTCCTGATGAATTCTCTGTCGTAGAACTGGCGCGGTATGCGCGCGCCGCTTCCGTATGCATCGAGTATGATGATGTCGTACTTCTTCTTCGTCCTGGCGACGTATTCCGCCCCGTCCGCGACCACCACCATGTCCCCGATGCCGCCTGGAGCGTATTTCTTGGCCAGCCTGACCACATTGGGGTCGTACTCAACGATGTCGAGCTTCAGCCCCTTCCCGAAAAGCTTGTGCAGCTGGTAGGGAGTGGTGCCTATCCCAAGGCCTATCATCAGCACGCTCGGGTTCCTGTAGGCGTAGACCAGGGGTATGAAGTAGTCCCAGTACCCTCCGGTGTATACCGATCCCTTCCTGATCCTGGAGTTGGTCGCTCCGTCGAGCTTGAGCATCACCAGCTTGTCGTTGTACACGACCTGCAGCATCGTGCCCTTCGACAGGCAGTCTCGTGCTTCACCTTGAACGAGTCGATGATCTCTCTTAGGCTTGGCATGTGATTCTATCTGGGTTGGATTATTTAATTCCAAGCAAAGACTCAAGAAAGGCGCCGGACACATGATATCATGGGGATTAAGGTCAGAGACGGGATGTTTGGAACCTTCGAGATCAGCGAGGGCGTCCTTCTCGACCTCATGGAGTCGAAGGAGGTACTGAGGCTCAGGGGCATAGCCCAGCAGGGGGTGCCCAAGGAGATGCTCGAGGAGGGCATGCCCGCCTACAGCAGGTACGAGCACAGCGTCGGGGTGATGCTGATGCTCAGGATGTTCGGTGCCGGCGTGGAGGAGCAGGCCGCCGGCCTTCTGCACGACGTCTCCCACACCGCGTTCTCCCACATAGTGGACTGGACGATAGGCAACAGGTCGAAGGAGGACTACCAGGACAGCATACATGAGAAGTACTTCAAGGATACCGGAATATCGAGGATCCTTGAGAGGCACGGCCTGGACCCTGGTAGGATATCGAAACCGGCGAACTACGGCCTGCTCGAGAGGGAGATACCGGACATCTGCGCCGACAGGGCGGAGAGCAACCTGAGGTACTGGCACTATATGGGAAGAAAGGACATGGTGAAGGAGTGCCTCGACGGGATTATCGTGAACGACGGGGAGATGGTCTTCAATTCCGCAGGCGCCGCAAGGACATTCAGCATCGGCTATCTCGGATGGCAGAGCGAGGGAGAGGGATGGGGAATCGCAAAGTCCCCCCTTGAACTGAGCGCGAAGGCGCTGATCTTCGCGGATCTCCTCAGGCTCGCGCTGGACAAGAAAGTCATAAGCGTCTCCGACTTCGAGATGGATGACGACCATGTGCTCAGGAAGGTCAAGGGCTCAGGGGACCCCGAGATCCGCGGCCTCCTGGAGAAAATGTACGTTCCGCCGAGTTTCAGACTTGCGAAGAGCGGCAGGAGCATCCACCTAAAGGAGAAGTTCAGATACGTCGATCCGAAATGCCTCATTAAAGGGAAGATCTCCCGTCTTAGCGCAATTGATGCTGACTACCGAACGCTTCTCGCGGAGCGAAGGAAGAAGAATGAGACTGGGTACGACATAGAAATAGGGTGACTCAGGTACCCGAATACTCCTGGTGGCTCAGGACCACCTCCACCGACTTCGAAGCTTTCCTCGCCGTGGACACAATCCTCCCTATCCTCCCGGGCGACGCGCTCGTGGACAGGATCAGCCCGTATCTCCCGCTCGTCAGGTGCACCTTCCCCACTCCCTTGAATCTCGCCAGCCTCCTCGCGATCTCCCCGGAATCGCAGAGGCTCTTCGGCTCAAGAAGAAGGAAACACGTTGTCTTCAGTTCATTCGCTTTCTTGGCTTCGCTCCCCTTATTGTTCATCCCAATTCCCCCTCACACACTTCAGAACCAGACTATAGTCCTCCAATCTTAGTCGACGTAGACGACCCTCCAGACGTTGGGCCTCTCCTGGACCCACTTCACCGCCCTTTCGGCCTCGTTTCTATCCGCCTGATTGTATTCCTTGTTCCTCCCTAGAAAATTCATCCTATCCCCTATAATCGTGATGCAGGGCAAGGCGAAGCGACGACGCACTCGGGTGCGTGTCGCCCGCCCGCAGGGACGCAGTGAGAATGTGAGGCGATAGGCGCAGACATGTTTGTGGGTGGGCATGCTCTGATAATAAGATAAATGACGCCACGGCCCCTATTCCCTATCCCGAATCCCATGGTAGTGTATTATGCAGTTCTTTCTATTTAAGAATAACCAAGTTAGTGGTTCTGTTTGGCTAAACAAATATTCCTATCTGTGCGTTATTTTCCTGATTATATCATTTCCTTTTGTTATAGATAAGTAAAAATAACATAATTTAAAAGGATTGATGTTTTACTAAATAACGTATGGTATCGAAAAACCCGATAAAGGAGACTTTCGAAAAACTACGCGGGGAGATGTCGGGCCGCATCTACCTGAAGAAAATAAACGAGAGGTACTATGTTTACAGAGAGTCGGGAGTATGGGACAAGGAAAAGAAAAAGACGAAAATAAAATCCGAATATATGGGCAAGATACTGCCTGACGGCACTTTCTTCAAGAAACTTAATTCATATGCAGATGACTTTGAGAAGGCAAAAGCAATAATAGCCGAACGAGGAGGGAAGATACTGTGGCCCGAAAGCAAAGAGGAAACGCTGCTGCCCGCCGAAATGACTGAAGACGAAGTGGATAACAAGCTTCTCACAATCCTTAGTATGAATGCAAGGGCGAGTTTTTCAAGCATGGGCAAGCTCGTAGGTCTCAGTCCCGCGGCAGCATATAATAGAGTCAAGAACCTGGAAAAGGCATGGCACATACACTATCTGCCTGAAATAGACTTGAATAAATTGGGCTATACGACCTACTTGATCCTGATAAAGTTCACCAACGGAACTCCCTCGATGGGAGAAATGAAGTCGACCTTGGAAAAAAATCCCCGCGTGCAACTCGCTCTGTCCACGAAGGGAGAATCCGATCTCATGGTATTCTTTCTAACCGAAATGGGAGAGAATGCAAGGTTCAACATAAGCAAAGCAAGAGAGGATCTCTTTCCGAATTATGATGCGGAATGGATGAGTGCTCCTGTATATCCCACCTATGGATTCATCCCTGTCAATGAGAAATTCTTCGATGTGCTGAAGGCGCGCGTATGGAATAGGTCTAAAGAGGTTCCAAGACAGCCTGAGGACAGCATCTCAAACAACGAATACTCATTGCTTCTTGAGCTAAGCAAGAACGGAGCCATTGATTTCAGCGAGGTCGACAAGAAGTATGGGTTCGATAATGGAAGGGCGCAATACGCATACCACAAGTTGAAGAAGAAGGGAATAATAAGAAGAATTACCGCTTCAATCACAGGCCTTCCGATGAAATACCTGGCAGTCTTATATGCGAAAGAAGTTAACGGAAATAGTTGGGAGGAAAGCAGGCCACTGTTGTTGGCTCATATCATAAAAGAAACCAAGCGTCCCATAAACCAGTATGCTCTTGTCGGTGATACCGGAATACCGAACGGTGGCATTTTCATGTTTCCTGTGTTTGATGAGAAAGATCTAGAGATCGAAGAGAAGGAACTATTTTCTATAATGAAAAATGCCAAAATCACGACCTCGATCGTTACAAGTTCTTTCGCGGGTTCGTTATGTTTCAGAAAGTTTGATAATATGTATTCAAGACAGTACTCGCGTCTAGTCAACGATTACAAGACCCTTCAGGATAAGCAGAAACTGAATTATGATTAAAGATTAAACTCGATAGCACTTTGAGAATATCGATAAGACTATCGAAAACTACCTACTATCGAAGACTTATTTAGCCTGTTCCTCCTTCCATTTTATTCCCCAGATAAAATTTCGGTAGAAAAGCTTATATTCGTTATGTTTTGGTGTCATACCATAGGTATGGCACGACTCATGACCTCTGTCATTTCGAATTTAAACGAGAACAAGAAACCGTTGCCAAAACGCAAAAATTAACGCTAAAAAATATATCATGCAGAACCTGGCCGTTATCCGCTTCCTCCTTCCATGCCATCCACAATATAGCACTTCAGTAGAAATGCTTATACACATTCCGTATCGGGAATTTTACTACTTCTTACGGATACGCCCTGTTCATCATCCTTGGGAACGGGATCGCGTCGCGTATGTGGTCCAAGTTCAGCATCCACTTTATCAGCCTCTCCATCCCCATTCCGAATCCCGAGTGCGGCACCGATCCGTACTTCCTTAGGTCGATCCACCACTCGTACTTCTTCTTGTCGAAGACCACGTTCTTCTGCTTCTCGACGTCCGCCATCCTCTCCATGAGCTGGTCAAGTTTCCAGATCCTCTCGCTGCCCCCTATGATCTCGCCGTGCCCGTGCGGGGCCAGCATGTCAGAGGCAAGGACCGTCCTTGGGTCCTTCGGGTTTATCGGCATGTAGAACGCCTTGAGCTCCTTCGGGAAGTCGTATATGAATATCGGCTTCTCCTCGTCCTCCGTGAGCAGCTTCTCCTCCGGAACCCCGAAGTCGTCGCCCCAGTTGAGCGAAGTGCCCTTCTCTCCGAGTATCCTTAGCGCCTCCTCGTACCTTATCCTCTTGAAAGGGGGCTTTATCTTGAGGAGCGACTCCCTGCTCACTCCGACCTCCTTGAGTATGTCCTCATCCTTCTGCGCCACTCTGTTCGCGATGTGGCTGACGAGCTTCTCCTGCACCTGCATGTTCTTCTTGTTGTCGTAGTGCGCCATCTCTGGCTCCAGGTGCCAGTACTCCGCGAGGTGCTTGACAGTCCTAGACTTCTCCGCCCTGAATGACGGCACCAGGGAGTAGACCTTCTCAAGCGAGAAGATCATCGCCTCCGCATAGAGCTGCGATGACTCTGTGAGGTACGCCTTCTGCCCGAAGTAGTCTATCGCGAACATGTCCGCGCCCGTCTCGCCTCCCGGACATCGTTATCACCGGCGGAGTCACCTCGTAGAATCCCTTCCCGTCAAGGAACTCCCTAGCGTAGCCTGAAGATGTGCGACCTTGCCCGCATCACCTGCGTCATCTTCCTGCTCCTGAGCCAGAGGTGCCTGTTGTCAAGTAGCAGCTCGGGGCTCTGGTACTCAGTTATGGGGAATGGCTCCGAGATGTTGAAGTGCTTGAAGGAGGATGCCTTGAGCTCGAAGCCGGTCGGCGCCCTCTCGTCCTTCGCCACGATCCCGCTGATCCTTATGCTCGACTCTATCGCCGCATCCTCCGCCATCTTCCAAGATCCCGCGTCGACGCTGTCCTTCTTGATCGCGGCCTGGATTATGCCCGGTCGAGTCCCTTATCACGGCGAAGATTATGCCGCCGCTGCCCCTCTTCCTGTAGATCCAGCCGGTTACCGTTACCTCCTCGCCCTCCTTCTTCCCAGCGTCTTTTATCTGCACGAATATCCCCAATGGTAATCATCTCCCCTCCAATATTAATTAATGTTTTAGGGGCAGTACCAGTTCATTTTCCGAACGGAAAACTAATAGGATTTTCCGTCCGAATGGAACCCGGTGGATGGACCGTGCTTGGGGAAGAAGAGCTAACGAAGAAGTACAACGCACTGTACCTCGAGATAATAATGCGCTACAAAGACGTCATAGAGACGGGGGAGACGATCTACGTGGCGGAGCTGCCGAAGCTCGTCACCCCGGAAGACGAGACCGTGCTCTCCGTCGCGGGGAAGATGACGAGCGGCTTCCACATCTACAACTACGAGGAGAACTTCCTGGAGGCGGCCAGGAACGCCCACAATTACGTACAGAACGAGATAGCGACCATAAGCCCGCCCGTGCAGTTCTGGCTGAGGCCCAGCCAGGTCGTGAACCTGCAGGCGGGCGACATCTTCGACAAGGTCGTGCTCCTGTGCAGCGTGCTCATCGCATTGGGCAACCCCTCCGCCACGATACTTACCGCGGTGAGGGAGGAGGACAAGAGGCACGTGGTCCTATGCGAGTACAAGGGGGAGCTGCTTGTGATCGACCTTGAGGATGGGATAACGACCGTCAAGAGCAAGGAGGAGGCCCTCGCGATGATAGGGATAAAGACGGTGGAAGGCATGACTGCCTACGAGTTCAACAACAGGATGTACAACGACCTGGTCTAGTCACGGGAGCCTTTATGACCAAGAAAATTTCCGGATATGGCGATTTCGGAGCTCTAGCCAAAAAGTACGCGGAGGCCCGAGGTGAGTTTCCCGGAGAGGTGATCTCATACTTCTGGGAGCTCGTCAATGCCAGAGACCCGATTGTGTTGGACGTAGGCTGCGGCACTGGGATCTCTACAAGGCAGCTGGCAAGATGCCGTGCCACTGTTTTAGGTTTGGACAAGGATCCCGAGATGATAAGGCAGGCAGAAAAGGAGGGAGATTCCCCCATAAGATACGTCGCCTCTCCTGTGGACGGGATGCCCTTCGAGACATGCAAATTCGACGCGGTGACTGCTTTCAGCGCGTTTCATTGGTTCACTGACAAGGCATCCATACGCGAGATCAAAAGAGTGCTGAAGGCCGGCGGGGTGTTCTTCGTGGTTAACAGGAACAAGAGCTCCCTGTTGGGAGATTACAGGGACATGCTTGGAAAGTTCATCGCCGGAGACCTCCCGAACATCAAGAGCAGATACGACCCCTTGACGATCCTCAAATCGAACGGATTCGATGACGTCTCTACGAGGGCATTCAAGAGAAGGGAGCTGTGGCCGCTATCTCGGGCAGCCGCATACCCCCGGACGATGAGCCTCTGGAACCTTATCCCCAAGGGCAAGAAGCCTGAAGCTGCAATGGAGATAGAAAAGTACTGCCTCCTCCATCTGAGAGAGGGAGGCGTAGAGAACAAGCTCGAGATAGTGGCGGTCTCAGGAAGATCGCTCAATGGCACTTAGTTCTTCCTTCGCGTCAATTTGTGGCTTTCTCGGAGATTCCTGTTCCAACTGCAGGCCGTTATTCAGGCAAGTCATTGCAACTGCGCTGACTCCTGCATCTTCGCAGATTCCGTCCTCAATAGCGCCTTCAACCTGTGCTTCTCTACAGCCTCGTCCACCAGGGACTGAAGCCTTCCCATGAGCCTGATCCTCTCAGTCTCCCTTCCGAGATTGATGCTATTCGCCGGACTGATGTTGTTCTCTGCCTTCTTCCAATCCTCTATCCTTCCCACGTACTTCTGCTTCTTGGCTCCCTTGGCATATTTCACCATTGCCGAGATGTCTGCGGAGAACATCGCCGCCCTTACCGAGTCCTCCGCTTGCTCTAGCGAACATTGGACTGTCGATGTCAGGGACGACGCGGGCATCGAGGCGAACATGGCCGCCGTCGAGGCCAAGTCCGCGGCTGATCTGGCCATGTGCTCCACCTGATCAGCGGGTCCGTCCTGCAGCCTGTTCCCTTCCTGCGTCAGGTACGGTTCTGACCTTTCCGATTCCAGCGCAGCTAACGGGTTATCTGCATACATCATCGACCATTCCGCCTCCTTCGCGGCCTTTCTCGCCGCCTGCATATTCTCAGGGCTAGGGTCATTGCCGCATGCAATGGCGGCGCTTATCGCATCGCGGGGCCTGGAATCTTTGTTGTAGACGCTTTCGAAGTTCTTGAGGCAGTTCTGAGCGGCATCGACGGTAACCAGTATGATTATCCGTCTTGTCTCTTCCATATCCAGATCCATCCTCTGTTGCCATGACAGGTCCACGAGCGACCTGATTGCATTCCTGACTGGCTTTTCCATGTTGACCTCCAGCCTGCCGCTGGTCCTGTTCAGGGACCATTCTTCTCTCAGCGTTTCCATTCTGTCCTCTCTCGCGTACTCGATAGTCCTCATTCTTGTGGACGTTACCCCCGTGCTATCACCACGAAAACGTTGTTTTGCCGCCTATTTACGCATTGACGTTAAATCCGTATCCGCCGCTTAGCTCTATTCGAACCCTCTCGGTACTGTCAGACGTCGTACATAGAGTTTTAAGCCTTTAACCAGTAGGAAGACCAAGAAGTGGGCTTATGCGCAAAGAAATAGTGTACACGATACTCCTGTCGCTGTTGGTAGTCTTCCCGATGTCAGTGGCCGCGGGATCCCTCTCGGTATCCATCAATCAGCAAAGGTCCGTGATGGATGCCGGACAGACCAACCTTCTCACCGCCGTAATAAGCGGGGGAAACGGCAACTACACGTGCGACTGGTCGTATTACCCCTTCATCAGCCCGTCTAACCTCGCCTCTTTCGGGACCCAGTCATGCAGCGCAGTCTTCCACGGGAACAACTCCGACCTCGCCTCCCCCAACGTCGTAAGCGTCATAGCGAACGACAGCGTAGGGGACATAGGCGTCGCCCAGGTGTTCGTCGCCGTCAAGCCGGGCCTTAACTTCCTGATCACCCCGTCCGCGACCAGCGTGTACGTCGGCGGAAGCGTATCCATCTCGAACACGACAGCGAACTCCACCGTCTCATACACAGGTTCGCCCCCATATGCCTACTCATTCCTGATTCCCGCCGCGGGAGTCACCGAGAACGGAAACAGTTTCACATTCACCGCGCCGGGCACCTATGTGATAACCGAACAGGTTACCGACAGCAACGACAACGCCGTATCAGCCAGCGCCACCATAACTGTGCTTCCGCCTCTGCCTCCTGTCGAGGTCACCATATCCCCTCTATATTCCACCATCAGCGCCGGGGAGAGGGTTCCCGTCACCGCACAGGCTTCGGGAGGCACGCCCCCGTACTCCTATGTTTGGTATGTGGACGGTGTGCTGAATTCCTCCTCTTCGTCTAACATATTCTCATTCAGTCCAGTGGTCCCTTCGATCTACTCCATCGTTGCGACCGCCTTGGACGCAAACGGAGCGATGAACAAGTCATCATCGATCCTGATAAGCGTCACTTCCGCGCTGACCTTCTCCTCCTTCATCGCAAACAGGACCACGATCAGCGCCGACCAGTCCGTGCTCTTCACGAACGCGACCGCCGGCGGAACCGGCGGAAACCAGTACTCATACGCGGTCTCAGGCTGCACCGGATACGTCCAGACGGGGAACAGGTTCCTGTTCACCACAGCGGGCACCTGCACCGTCATAGAGTATGTCACAGACATTACCGGAGAGGTGAGCCAGTCAATCGCGGTACAGGTGGACGTCACGCCTCCGCTTAAGACCGCGCTCAGCGCGAACTGGACCACGATCAGCGCCGGCCAGTCCGTCTCATTCATCAACCAGACCACCGGCGGCACCGGAAACAACACGTATGCCTACTCTTTCGCCTGCAGCGGCGCCAAGCAGAACGGAAACAGGATGACCTTCAGCAGCTCGGGATCCTGCACCGTGACCTTGGATGTCAGCGACATGTCGGGCGAGACGAACCAGTCGAGCGTGACGGTGTCGATAACGCCGCCTCTCAAGTTCACGCTGTTCTCGGCTAACTGGACCTCTGTCAGCATAGGCCAGTCGGTCCTCTTCATCAACAAGACGTCAGGAGGCACTGGCGCAGACCAGTACTCATACGCAATCTCCGGATGCACCGGATACGTCCAGACCAAGAACAAGTTCCTTTTCAACACGGCAGGGACCTGCACTGTGATCGAGTACGTGACCGACCTGACAGGCGAGGTTAACCAGACCCAGGCGATACAGATAACTGTCACTCCTGCGCTCGCCGTCGCGCTGACCGCGAACGTCACCACAATCAGCGCGGGACAGTCGGTCAAGTTCACGAACTCGACCGCCGGAGGCACGGGGTCCAACACGTACTCCTATGGCCTCAGCAGCGGCTCCGGAGTCACGCAGAAGGGCAACGTGTTCACTTTCGCAACCGCGGGCACCTACACAGTGACCCTGACCGCCACCGACGTAAGCGGCGAGTCGGCGAGCTCTGGCGTGCAAATCACAGTCGCACAGCCTAAGGCATTGGGATGCACAAACTCCAACAAGGGAGGCGTGCTCTCCATAACCGCGAGCGGCAAGACAAGCACCGTACAGATAACCAACCAGAGCGAGGTCATGCTCACGGGAAGCTCCGACAAGCTGACCATAAACATGCCGGGAAGCAACTGCAACATAGCGGTGGTGGCGACCGGAAGCTCCGACCAGATAAACATATACAACGGCACAATAACCCTGCAGGCGACCGGAAGCTCCGACGTGATTAACATGTACAACACGACCGTCACCACGCAGACGATAACGGGAAGCTCGGACAAGATAATGGGAGCGACGCTGAACGGGAACGCGTTCACTGTGACTGGGAGCTCGAACCTCGTGGAGAGCTTCAAGGTGCAGAAGCTAAGCTCGCTCACGCTCACTGGGAGCGCCGCGAACCTGACTATGAGCATGCTCTCGAGCAGCCCGACGGCGATCGGCATCGTGGGAAGCTCTGATGTCTTCCACGTGATAAACGGGACTGTCAGCCTCTCGATAACGGGAAGCTCCGACACCTTCTACTATCACGGCACCACGATAAGCAAGCAGACGATAACGGGAAGCGGGGATAAGCTCGTGAAGAATTAGGACCGGGCGAGGCATGGTGCCGTGCGCCCCCGCGCACGGCCCGCGCATGCCACCTCGGACAGGCGACGTCCATCGTAAACGCATGGTATTGAAATGAAAACTGCGAAAAAGTCCCAGTCCGCGATGGAGTACCTGATGACGTACGGCTGGGCGATCCTGGTCATATCCGTCGTGCTGGGCGCCCTGTTCTCCCTCGGCGTCTTCTCAGGGTCCAACTTCGAGGGCACCGCATGCATCCCGAACCCGGATTCTACTGTAGCGGAATCGTATTCAGCGTAAACATAGCCAACTCCTACGGCGACCCGAGCATAACCGTCAACCTCGGGAGCACCGCCGCCAGCTCGACAAGCGACTTCTTCGTGATCGTGCCACAGGGCCAGGCGATCACCGACATAACTGCCGCCGACCAGGCCAACCCGAACGATTTCTGGTACTGGGGCAAGGTCTTCGGCCAGTTCTACTATGCGCCCTCCTTCTCGCAGGGCCAGGTCTCAACGGCGCAGATCTACATAAGCGCGAGCTTCCCGGAATGGCGCTGCCCCTGCAGATCGGCACCAAGCTGAACGGCGCGATCTGGGAGATGTACACGACCTCGACGACCGCCAACGCGCTAGTGCAGGTCGGGACATTCACCGCCGTCTCAACTCTCAAGTAGCGGCCGCCCTCAGCGTCTAAGGCATTGCAGGTCCTCTATTTGGAGAATCCTCGTGCCTCCATCGCTTCTCACATTTTGCCTATGCCTTCTCCCGAATTCCGTTTACTTTTTGTAAACATCTGGTTATATATATTTGTTTACTCAAACTAATCTCATGAGCGACGTAATTGCCATAAGGATAACCAAGAAGCTCAAGAACGAGCTTCAGGAGTTGAACCTTGACTATGCTGATGAGGTCAGGGCACACCTCGAGATGATGGTGAAGAGCACTAAGATGAAGAAGTTGATGAAGGAAATCGACGAATTCAGAAATAAACTTGGAAAGAAAACAGGAATTACTGCCTCTTCCGCAGACCTAATACGGGAGGATCGTGAACATGCCCATTGAGACTGTCGTCGACTCTTCCGTGATCGTTGCGCTTGTCACTCTTGAGGAACACTCGGAGTGGGCGTCTAAGAAAGTGTCAGAACAGGATTATCTTCACATCCTGGACCTGAATTATTATGAGGTCGGGAATGCTCTGAAGTCGAAGACACATGAAAAGAGATTCAGCGGAAAAGATGCAGTGAAGTCATTCACCGAAGCAGTAGGGCTAATGAACCTATATGCGATCCATAATTTCTCGGAGATAGTCGCCGATGCCATCTCCATTGCGTTAGAGACCGACATAACTGTTTATGACGCCGCTTTCCTGTCTCTTGCGGATAAGCTCCATGTTAAGCTCCTGACCCTTGACGTGAAACTGAAGGATAAGGTCAAAGGCACCCGATATTATGGAATTGTGGAATGTCCTGACAAATGATTTAGCCCGTCCATGAGCCTATTCCCTTCTGGCTGGACTTTGACCTTAGCTTGATTAGGGTGTCCGCGAACTTGCCTATCCTCTCCTCGGAGAAGTCGTGCTCGCCGCACATGAACTTGACCATCGACTCCCTGTTGGGCTTCGCCGCCGAGAGAAGCCTTTCCATCTCCTCCTTCCCGATCTCCGAGGTGTCGGGCTCTCGAATGTCTGCTCTATCTCGACCGGGTCGACCTCGAACTCCGCGTTGTACTTCTCCTTTATGTACCGCACTATCTCCTTGAGGCTGTCGTGCTCCTTCACTATCTTCAGCGCGGTCTTCGGGCCGACCTTCGGTATCCCGTCGTTGAAGTCGGTGCCCATGAGCATCCCCAGCCATATCAGCTGCTTCCTGCTTATCGCGAGGCTGTCGAGTAGCTTCTTCAGCTCTATCCTCTCCGGAAGCATGTCTATGAAGACGTTCTTGCTTGGGAAGCTTCCTCCTGCCGCTTATCGTGAGGTTCCTTATGGCCACGTCAGCGCCGAACAGGAAGAGTCGTAGTCCTGGCTCGCGCTCGCGTAGACGAGCCCGTCCCTGATCATCCTCGCCGCCTGAGCCTCGCCCTCGCTCGGCGCCTGCATGTACGCTATGCCCATCGAGCTCAAGCAGCTCCTTCGCGCTCTCTATTATCTCCTTGCGTTTATCCTTCTGCTCGCCATCGCGTGCGTCCTCGCCTCCTCAGCATCCCCTTCTCGAGCCGCCTTGGCCCTCTCCCTTTCAGCAGGGTCCTGCCTCCTGTTCACCCTCGCCTCTATGCGTCCTTCTCTTGAGCAGCGGAGGTATACCGTCGAATACGAACACCGGCATTATGCCTGTGCTCCAGCAGGTTTATCGGTCCTGTAGAATAGCCCTGAGAGGTGGCTCGTCACCCTGCCCTTGGAGTCCATCAGCGGACTGCCGTCCGGCCGCCTGATTATCGATATGAACTGGTAGATGGTGTTGAACGCGTCGATGGCGATCGTCCTGTCCGCCAGGTCGTCGAACGTGATGCTCTCCTTGACCCCCGCAACGAGCGAGCCGAGCTGTACTGCCAATCACTCACCCTTCCGTCCTTCTTCTTCTTCACCATGTCCCAGAGCGTGACCGGCTCCTCTTTCCGCTTCCCGGCATCTTCTCCTTCTTCTCCGTTGACTTGACGAGAGCTTTATCCTGAGCTCCTTCTCGAGCTTGTGCCTGGTCTTCTCCCCGGGGAACGACTTCCCCTTCTCTACGCTCACGAGCTTGCTCTCCTTCTCGTTTATCATCTCCGCGAGAACCTTTATCGGCAGCCCCTGCTTCTCCCTTGCGCTCCTTATCACGTCGCCGAAGTTCTCGACGAACTCCTCCGTCTCCTTCTCCCTTATTATGGGGACGGAAGCCACGGGCCTCCTCCTGGCGCCCTCCTGGCCGCCCGTGTTTATGGGTATCCCCTTGCCCTTGGAGCACCGTTCGCAGGCGAGCATCTTCGCCCCGTCGACGTTCACTTCATACACTGTCATGGTTTCCCGGCCGCAGATTTCGCACTCCATACCCTCACCATTGTAAAAGCAATATATACCATGCGTAAAGTAAGATAATAAAGCTTGACTGCGAATTTTCGCGTGCGCTGATGTAATGCCCAAGAAAGCAAAGAACGAAATGAGTTCCCTGGTGACGCTGATAGTCGCGGCGGGAGCATTCTTAGCACTTGCTTACCTTTACCTGACCCCTGGAAGCGTGTTCCTTAGGTTCTTCATCGCTGTCGTTGTCCTGATCATCTCAGGATACATGATAACGAACGCCAATGGGCTCAAAGGGGCATTCGGGATGTACCTCCTCGGAGGCGAGAGGGGGATCGGCGTCGTGGAGGGCCTCGCGAAGAGGAACAAGGGCTTCTGGAACTTCTTCGCTGACTGGGGCATCTCACTCAGCTTCGGCATCCTAGCGTACTTCTTCTTCAGAAAGGAGATAGGTATCAAGCCGCTCATACTTGGAATCGCGACGGTAGCGTTCGTGATAATCTTCGTGTCGCCATACCTGCCCCTAATACTCAGCTTTATCAATATGCCAGGGATAAACACAGGAGTATCGAGCGCGCCCGCCCAGGGAGTGGGACCTCTCTTCTATCCCTTCTTCGTGATAAGCCTGATAGGAGGATTCAGCTTCTACATAACTCTTCTGCTGATCTACAGCGGCGCAAGCCTGCTCTACACGCTCGCCATCGCCGCACTGAAGTTCATAGCGTCAAATCCCAGCGGCGCGCTCAGCACCCTTCAGACCCAGATCCCCGGAGTCACGCCCGTCATACCAGGCATAACCATCCCCTTCTTCGCGGGCATAATATCGCTTATCATACTCCTCGTCGTCCACGAGTTCTCCCATGGAATACTCTCGAGCCTCGCGAAGGTCAAGATAAAATCCATAGGCATCGTCCTCTTCGGCATAATACCGATGGGCGCGTTCGTAGAGCCCGACGAGAGACAGATAACAAAGCTCAGCGTCCAGAAGCAGAATCGGATCTTCATAGCTGGCATCTCCGCGAACATGGTCGCCTGCCTTTTCTTCTTCGTACTTACATTCGCGATGCTGTACTACGTGCTTCCAAACGTGAACACAGGGGGAGTCCTCGTCACGTTCGTGGTCCCAAACTACCCCGCGAACGGGATCATAGCCGTGAACTCGACTATACTCAAGTGGAACAACGTCACGATAAGGAACTCGTTCGACCTTGCAACCGCGGAGGCCGCATACGTTCCCTCCAGCAAGGTGGCCTTGACAACGAGCCGTGGCGTATTCGCAATAACGCCGACCAGCGCCGGAAAACTGGGCATAGACACCGCCCCCGCGACGATGTCCGCCTACTACCAGGCGGTGGAGTTCATCTACGCCATCGTTGTGCTCTCTTTCGGGCTTAACTTCTTCGTTGCGCTCTTCAACCTGCTCCCGATACCCGGATTCGACGGATGGCGCATCTACCAGAACAAGATAAAGAGCAAGAAACTGCTCAGCGCGCTCTCGCTGCTGATAATAGCGGCGATAATTCTGAATGCGATTCCGTGGCTATGGTCGGTCTCCTGAGTAATCAGTCCCGTCGCAATATCTTTTTATGTTTTGCTTATCATAATGGGATAGCGACCAGGTCTTCAGTATGCCAGAGGAGTACGTTTCACAAGACGACGAGGAACTGTTGAAGTTCATAGAGTCATCCAAGCCCAAGATCTACATAGTGGGGACTGGAGGCAGCGGCTCTAACACCATATCGAGGATGACCGAGGCGAACATAGAGGGCGCGACCCTCATCGCCATGAACACGGACGCACAGCACTTAGTCAGGATCAAGTCTCAGCGCAAGCTGCTTCTGGGGAAGAAGTCCACGAGGGGGCTCGGAGCAGGAAGCGACCCGAAGCTCGGGGAGGAGGCTACCCACGAGAGCAAGGACGACATAAAGCACCTCATCAGCGACGCGCAGCTCGTATTCGTCACCTGCGGGATGGGAGGGGGCACAGGAACCGGATCCGCCCCGGTCATAGCGCACGAGGCGAAGGAATCCGGCGCGCTTTCAATCGGCATAGTCACGCTTCCGTTCTCGACCGAAGGGAAGTCGAGGATGAGGAACGCGGTCGCGGGGCTCGACAAGCTGAAGAGGGCCACCGACACGACGATCATAATACCGAACGACAAGCTGCTCAACATCGCCCCCGACCTGCCGCTCAACATGGCGTTCAAGGTGAGCGACGAGGTCCTCACCAACGCGACCAAGGGCATAATAGAGATGGTCACGAAGCCCGGAATGGTCAACATAGACTTCGCGGACCTGAGGAGCGTGCTCAAGGACTCCGGATACGCCGTCATAGGCGTCGGGGAGAGCAACAACATCCAATCGAAGGAGAGGGCGATAATAGCGGTGGAGAACACCCTTAGAAGCCCGCTTCTTGACGTCGACCTGAGCACCGCGAAGAAGGCACTCGTCAACATAACGGGAGGCCAGGACATGACGCTCAGGGAGGCCGAGAGCATATTCCAGGAGGTCTCGAGCAGGATCAACGACGACGCGATGCTGAAGTGGGGCGCAAGGATAGAGCCCAACATGGCGAAGAGCGCCATAAAGGTCATGGTCGTGATGGGAGGCGTGGAGTACGCGAACTACTCCGAGAACGGCACGAAGATGAAGAGCAAGGTAAACGCCGCCAACTCTAACGTCGAACTCGACGAGATCTTCGGCGAAGACTGATTCTCCCGCAGGACAATCTGCCTAACTGCCTACTTACGAGCCCCAGCAGCTAGCAACAGCGGATAAACAGAAGGAACCAACAGCTACAACAAAAAGACCAATCAAAACTATCAAAAAAGAGGAACTTTCTGCCAGGTGGATCTTAGAAGATCTCAGGTTGCTTTTGCAGTTAGAGTTGCAATTTGCACATAATGAACCGCACTATTGGCTTGACAGTAACCTTTTCCAGCGGAGGTTATTGTCCCATTTAACACGTAGCAAACCCACAGGTTCCCTGTAATTGCGGTTCCTATCCTGACAGGGGCAGTCATCGAGGAATTCAAACTTATTTGTTTTGTCTCACCTTTAACGAATCCACCTTTCTCCAAAATGAAGAAAACATTCGGTTTGTTGTTTATCATAACCGAGCCTGGTTGAGCAAATGCTAAAGCCCAGTCTGACCAATCTGAACTGTTCTGTTCTATTGTCAACGTTAAGTTTGCAGTAGCATTGTGAAAAATTAGATTTTCACAACTAAACTTATTTAGTGTAACACACTGAGGAAGTGGAACTCCTGTAGTGAATTCGGTGTTTAAAGAAAAAAGTAAAAACATTGAGATACAAAGTATGACTATTACGGTGACTGCTATTTTCAACCAATTGTTCATAGAATGAACTAAGAGTAACAACTTAATAATCTTTCAGTTAACTGAGTTAACTGCAGTTAGTTTACCTGACTAATTACTCTATATGTGTGCAAACATTTAGAGGAAAATTGGATCCAATACATTGATATTTTAAGCTTTACTGTAAATTAAGAATGTGAGGGGATTGGGAGTACTTCAAGAGGTTATCTGCTTTTTGGGTATTTTAGCTCTGTGTTCTTCTATAAGTGCAACGGGATTTAATATCCACACTTTTAATTACTCTGGTTATGCCATTCTGCAATCAAATTTAACAGGGATAAATGCATCGTGGATTGTGCAAAGTTCTAATATTGGGATTTCTACACAATGGGCAGGAATTGCAGGATATGATGTGACAGGCAATCTCATACAGATTGGAACTTCATATGATTCTACAGGGTTCTTTGGGGCTCTACCGTATGGCGCATGGTACGAATGTTTTGGAGAACCTGGATGTAACGAAACAAGTAATAGTCAAGAAAGGGAAATTTATATACCTTGGTTTAACCATAATGTGGCTGCAACGGATCTAGTTGACGCTAGAATCGCATTGATTAATGAAACTAATCATTTGTGGATGCTAAATATCAGCAACATAAACAAAAGCTGGAACTATCCAAAACAAGTATCCTTCTTGTCTGGAACTGAATCAGCTGCATTCGTAGAAGAAACGCAACCAGGATACTATTACAACTATCCTTTAAGAGGACTAATCAATAGCAGAACTTCTCTGGCATATTTCGGTCATGCCTCTTTCGGCTCTGATTTCACACAAAAAGCAAAATTATCAGTAAGGTATACCTTGAATGGCACAACTCACTCAAAATCGTTGGCTCTTTACAACACCAGCTCTGATTTATTTGCTTATTCTATTGTCAGTACTACAGCAGATCACTCTATTCTTGCGAACCCTGACCCTATAACTCCAGATGGCACTAGCTTCTGGGTAACATATGGAGATTTACGAGTTGCAAATATCTCTCACACTTCTATAGTGTTTGGCAGAAACACAACCTTTGAAGCAGTCGTACCAGGCGATGCCCCTAACAGCAAACTTCTTTACCAATGGGACGAGATGAGTCCTGATTTTTCAATATTGCATTCTTTCACAACCCATAATCAGACAATCACAATTCCAATTAAGAATAAAACAATTCTTGCAGTATTTGTAACTGACAATAGTGCATCAGATCCCAAACCCGAAGCATATAACTGGACACATATAGGCAACAATAGTGTGATTGAAACCCCACTCGCAAAGATGGAACAAATAGCCCCCTATTCCGTGCCTATAACTCTTACGAACACCCAGCAATATGCCACTCCTATTGGTTTCCAGCAGGTGCTCGATATCAACAGCAGGAGGTTCCCTGCGATAAACTCCAACTGGACCAACGTTGACTTCACTGATGCAACGGGAGAGCCTCTTCAGGCATGGGTCGAGAACAATGCTACAAACTCCTCGACTCAGACGGCGGTATGGGTGAGACTAAACAACAGCATACCTGCATTTGGCACCAACATTATTTACATGGATATAATGCCCTATAACGTGATGTCCACCAACAGTACTACTACTGGAGAAGCTCCGAAACTAAGCCCGGAATATATTCCACCTGAAATGTGAACATAGTGATTTAAATTCTTATTGATCAGTTAAACCGAAGAAAAAGAGGGAAACAGTGCGAAAACCTATTAAAAAACTTCTAATTCTTTTCTTGTTATTTGTAGTTATACTTATTGGTATCTGCTTTGTTTTGTCCCTGGGATATTATAACCCTGGTTCAACCGCAGGAGTATACAACTTTAAATGTGCCTCCTTTTATGGTTATTATTGTAACCATCCGGTATTTGATCCTGGATCTGGAAACTTAACTCTTACACTAGCGCAGTATACCGGCAAAAACTGGACAGGATGGGCAATAGGTTATGAACCTGTTGGCGCTAATGTTTTAACCTCTGGTTTACCTGATGCAGTGTTTTCATCTGTATCTGGTCTTTCTAATCTATCTTCAGCGCAAATAGTACAGATAACCCTGAGCGTATTGAGGTTATCTCTGATGCATAATCCTGTTGGCGGAAATCTTTGGGTGTGCTATTCAAATAGTCGAGGAGTTACAGGCATTAGAGGTGGTTTAGGAACATGTGTTCCTATGGGCAACCAATCTGCTTCAGTGAAATTTATTCAGATTGCTACCGTAAGTAGTAATGGATATGGGTGATAATAATAAAAGAATTTAATTCATTAAATCCTCTAATCTTTTTAATAGTGTTTTCAATTTGTTCTTTCTGTGTTGTTGCACATACCTATAGTTTCCCTAATCAATTATGGGCAGGTTATGGAATTAGTCCTTCGCCCTCTGTTGTGAAAGAGTTTAATGCTTCTTGGATTATTCCTCCTGGAAACGGTGGAGGTAGATCTTATCAATGGATTGGAATTGGAGGTAGGAATAGTAATCTTCTACAAATAGGTACTGGATATCACGTGAATAATGCTTCTGCACAATATTCTGCATGGTATGAACTGGTAAACTCCACCTGTCCTGATTTCAACTCTTCTTATTGTTCGCCAATATTGATAAACCAAACGGTGAACAGTAATGATAAAGTCCAATCCCAGATAAGATTGATTAATGAGATAAATAATACGTGGGACATACTGATTCATGATGTTACTGCAGATTGGTCTTTTGAAAAGTCTTTAACCTATAAGCCTGACACATATAATTTCGAGGTTATAGAGGAGAGGCCACCTTTTTGTATAGTTAATTGTTATACCCTCCCTGTGCTTAGTTCACTAGCACCATTTGGTCATGTAGTGTTTGGTTCTGATTTTACTGGGATACCTGATACGTTATCTGCCCAACTCTATGGCGAGATTAGTTCAAACAACATAGGAGAAGACCATGCAAACGCTAATACGATCTCTTATGACTACTATATCCAAGATAATTATTCGATGGATGTTACCCCTCCCATCTTCGATTTACTGTATCCTGATTTATTTCATGTTTCTCTCTGGAACTCGATATGGTCAATTCCCGACCCCCTCACCCCCGACGGCACGAGCTTCTGGGTGACTTATGGTGATTTACAGGTTGCAAACATCTCTAATACAATTCCCGTAGTGTTTGGAAAACCTGCAACCTTCAAGGCAGTGGTGCCGGGCGACCCCAACCGCAAACTTCTTTACCAATGGGATTACATGAATCCTGATTTTTCATTATCGCAGCCATTAACCCTTCAGCATAATAGTGCAGAACTGACAACCTTCATCACAGGTCCTAAGATACTTGCAGTTTTCGTTACCGACAACTCATCGTCCGATCCCAAACCTCAGGCCTATAACTGGACCTATGTTGGCAGTGTTAACGTCACTAGGATGGGCCTGCTTGGCATGATTGAACCTTACTCCGTCCCGATAACTCTTACTAACACCCAGCAATATGCCACTCCTATTGGTTTCCAGCAGATGCTCGATATCAACAGCAGGAGGTTCCCCATGATAAACTCCAACTGGACCAACGTTGACTTCACTGATGCAACGGGAGAGCCTCTTCAGGCATGGGTTGAAATCAATGCCACTAATTCGTCAGCGCATACAGTGGTATGGGTCAGATTGAATCAAACCATCTCCGGAAACAGCAACATCCTGATCTTCATGAACATACTGCCCTACAATGTGATGTCTGCCAATGGCCCCACTGGAAAAGCTCCGACACTTAGCACAGAATATGCAGAGTATGACAACGGGAGATATGTCTTCGACAATTATGACGACTTTTCTGGAAATAACTCTACGACAGATTCACCGATCATCGGGTTGGCCGGTTCGAACTTGACGTTTAATCACGGATTGAATTTCACAGGCAGCATAAGATTCCAGAACGCGAATTTAACTCCTGAAACTTACGAAAATGCAAAATTCACAGTAGATACTTCATATATCCCTGGAGGTTATTGGGATGGTTCGGAGTTTCATCCTACGGGTTATGAGGGATGGACCCTTTTAAGTGGCAACACCACTTGCAGGTATTATGACGGCTTCATGGGATGGGTGGAATATACTTGTACTTATGGCGTCGGAGTGATAAGAGCCGATAAAGTCAGTCCCAATCCAGAGTATCTTTTCACTACTGCTAATGGAGTATCTACCGCAGCCAACGAATCTAATAGCTTTTCCTCTCCCATTAGCTTTGCCTTATACGATGGCAATGTCTTGATACAAAGCAGGACAAGGCATACTGGTAACTCTATCGACTCCTTCATAACTACGCAGATGGCAAATGTGTCTGAAATACTAGGAGACGAAGCATTCACCCTTACTGGTGGTTGGGATCGTTTAGACAACCCTAAACCTGTCTTCCTTTCATGGATAAGGACGAGAAACACACCGCCAAATGGAGTCATGCCGAACGTGACCTTCGGCCATTTCTTGAACAGATCAACCACGGCATCGCCAACTCCAATAGCATGGTCTAACTCTGTAAGCGTTGCTGCAAGATTTTATGCCACTAATTTCGCCAAGGCACCATACACTTATGCTTTCTTCGTAGTCAACTCCGTGTCCAACGCGATAATTCAGACTGCTACGGTAATGACAAATGACACTTCATATGTGCAAAACTTCACAATAGGCCCCAATGACTCGGCGAACTTCCCCGAAGTCGTGAAAGTAGTAGTAACAGATTCAGATAACTTTTCCACCTCTTCATCATATTCCGCGCCGCTCTCTCTTTTCAAGACTGTCAATGTTTCGCTTTCGGCATATGGAAATGCGACCTCAGTTGACCAAGGAGAAATAGGCACATGGATCGTAAACAGCACCGAGATCACAGGTCCGTATGATGTTAATGCATCGGTATATGCGTCAAATGGAGTTATTGTGTTGACTAGCAATATTATCTATCAGCACGCACAATCCTTCATAAACATCCCTATTCCCGCAAATCTTACGGCAGGGAATTACACTCTAAACGTTACGCTCAACGGGTGGATGACCGCGATTGACAATTCTTACATAAGTTCTGGTACGAACATCACCACCTTTAAGGTCAATCCGAAACTTGTAGCAGGGCTGCCTATTCCAAATGCTACCATTGTCGCTAAGGGAGACAACGCCACTTTGTATGCCAACGTCACCGATGGAACCTCTCCTTACCTCAACTATGCATGGTTCTATGGGACGGATCGCAACTGCACCACAGACATTCAGGAGCCATGGAATTGGACCTCGAACGGCGGAACGAAGGACATAAAGTACGATGTCAATGCCTCTGAAAAATTCTCGATCCAGATAAACTCAACCACCTCCTTCTGCTACGCGGTGCAGGACTCTACAGGAGCATGGGCAATATCGAACACCATGACTGTGGAAACACCCCATCCGAACGTGACTCTTGTCTTGTACAACAACAAGAGTGCAGCTACAGGTCCCAACTTCCAGGAAATGATTAGGATAGACCTGAACGATCCGATCTTCCAAAACGTGTCCTCAGACGGAGGAAATGCGCGCTTCTTTTCCAGCCAGACCGAACTCTACTCCTGGAGGGAGAATGCCACCCTCTTCTGGATAAAATTACCTGACGGTATTGATGCAAACTCTAACACAGAGATAAACCTGACTTTCGGGGCGACTGGTTTGGAATTCGACGGAACTTATGCAGGGGAGGCCTCTCAACTGTCAAACACGTGCGGGCAGTATGACAACGGGGCTAACGTATTCCTCATATACGCCAATTTCGCATGCGTCTCTCATGGAAGCCTGCCTTCAGGATGGGTCACTGACCCGTATGTGACTGTGACGAGCAACGCCGATTCAAGCACTTTCACCTTTTCGTCTGCTTCAGGCATAGGCAACAACGTCCATGTGTACCTGAACAACACTCCGAGTCTGATCACCTCATACCCTGTGATTTTCGAGACCCGCATTCTGTCGATTGCCGCAGGCCGGCGTCAGGATAGGCGGTATTACTCCCTTGCGTGTATCGCATGGTAATACCCACTAACCATAAATACGACTTATTTATTAAAGTTTTGCGTGGAGATCGAGAAGAAACTGCGCAGATCCAGGGAGGGTCTGAAAAAGAACGAGACTTTCGTCCTTCAGCTAGGCAACGGCCAGGTCCTGACCACCATACCTAAGGAGTTCTCGAGATGGAAGCGCGCCGTCAAGGACGCCAAGCTGCGATGGTCAGATGGCGGATTGAATCGCATCATAATCGAGGTAATTGAGGAGAAGTCATTGAACTCATGTTAGAATAGGTTTACTTTTCATCCAAGCTTTGGAAAGTAATTTAAAGTTTTGCTTCATAGCATATTCATGGCGAAAAAGGGGGAAATTGGAAGAAAAAAACAAACTAAAGCATCAATCTCTGCTTTTATAGTTTTAATAGTAATCGCCATTATTGCCGTATATTTATTGAGTGTTCCTGCAAACGTGGCACATACTTTTTCATGCAGCTCTATCTATGGTTATTCTTGCAGTAATTTAACTTATTCTAGTTTAACTGGAAATCTGACAGGCGTGATTAATCAAAATACAGGGCAAACCTGGACAGCATGGGCGATTGTTTATGCGCCTGATGGAGTCTCCCAATCTACATCAGGCATACCTGATGTATCCTTTTCTTCAATATCGAATTCTCCTCTCTCTTCTGGGCAATCTGTAGAAATAACGCTGCCAGTATCTGAGAAACATACTCCTATAGGTACTCGAATTTCAGGAAGTATCTGGATTTGTTATGCTATTGACCAAGATATTACTGGCATGGTTGGTGCTTTGGGAACTTGCACACCATTGGGAAATCGATCTGCTACTGTAAAATATATTAAGATAGCTAAGCTTATCGAAGCAGCAACTTAATACTGGTGATAAAAATAAGAAAAAATATCTGTTTGAGCATCATTGTATTTTCAATTGCTATTTCTATTTATTTTTTAAACATTTCAGCATATAATCCTAATGCTTCTTCAATATGGGCCGGATATGAAATCGATACCCTTGGTGTTTCTGAAGTTAACGCCTCTTGGATTGTTCCTAATAATCCTCCTTTAAGCGGCATTAATGCTCAATGGGCAGGAATTGGCGGAGCTCTTGGAAATTATAACTAACGGGGTGTGGGGTCAAGGTATGCCACGAGCTTCAGCCCGTGGACAGGAATTGACCCCACTTTGAGTGCTCCTGCACTAATTTTAACGGATTCTGAGAAGGATTAGCGACGGCAGGGTGACCCCAAAATTTTTCGAGGTCCGGAAGCTTCTGCCGCCGAAGTGTTTGTGTGAGTAGTGTAAACAATGAAAGGGATATAAAGGAAAGTGCGACGGCGCGCATCCACAGGTATAATTGGCAGCACATGGTTTTTGTGACGAAATACCGATACATGATGTTCAAAAACCCGAAGACCTGCGAAATAATACACGACGCGATCTACGACTCCGCATTAAGGCACGGAATAGGAGTGAAAGAATTCGCCGTTGGCGACGACTTCGAACATATTCATCTCGAAATCGACGTGCCGAACACGATGTCTGTCGCGACTGCAGTGCAGTTGCTGAAAGGATACTCCGCGTATGTGGTTTTCAAGGAGATGCCAAACCACCGACTGCGATATCACCGAGGGCATTTCTGGAGTGAGGGGTACAGCAACGGAAGCGTCGGCCCCCAGAACGAGGAGACGATACAGAATTACATCAGAAACCAGGACCAATATAGACAGACGAGGCTTGCCTCCTAAAACGCGGAGGATACCCCCGACTTTAGTCGGGGGAGGAGGTCATCTTTTACAAATGGGGACTGCCTATGATCCAAACTTATTACACTATTATGCTTTCTATGAAGCATTAAATGGAACTGGATGTCTGATTCCATTTTCCAGTTGTGCGCCACAACCAATACCGGGAATATAAATCCTAATGACAGAATTCAAGTACAAATAAAGTTAATTGATAAAGAAAATAATCGCTGGCATTTGTATTTTCACGATTTGGATGAAACTTGGACACCGTTTCAATACAATATTACGTATACTCCTAATGATGAATCATTTGAGATTATAGATGAAAGAAATCCTCGTTGTTTGTTCGGGAACTGCTGGAATCAATTATTAGGTCACTTTGGTCATGTGGAATTCGGTTATGATTTCACTCACGTAAATAATACTTTGTTTGCACGAACAAATAATTCTGCTTCGAATTCATTAGGTAATTTTGCATTAACTAATAAGAAATTTCCTAATTATATTCAAGATGATTATTGGCTCAATTATTCTATTCCGGTAAATCTGATTTTTTATCATTTTCTTGTTCGGGGAAATTATTCAATTTATAATCAGACTTGGGTCAACCCTGATCCCATAACTCCCGATAACACAAGCTTCTGGGTGACTTATGGAGATTTGCGTGTCGCAAATCTCTCTCATACTCCTATTGTTTTTGGCGAAAATACGATATTTGAAGCAATCGTGCCAGGATCCGCGAATAAGAAACTTTTTTACCAGTGGGCCTTGATGAATGATAACTTTTCAGCATCACAGAATCTGAATGTTCATGGTCCGGAGCTGTCACTTAAAATCACGAATAACACGATCCTCGCGGTATTCGTAACTGACAATGGCGTATCCGGTCCCAAACCCGAAGCTTATAATTGGACCAAAGTTAATTCTAACGCTAGTATCGACCTATCTGGCAGGATAAAACCTTATTCCGTTCCAATAACTCTTACTAACACGCAGCAATATTCCACCCCTGTCTCCTTCCAGCAGATGCTCGATATAAACAGCAGGAAGTTCCCTCTGATAAACTCGAACTGGACAAACGTTAATTTCACCGATTCAACAGGGGAGCCTCTTCAGGCATGGGTTGAGAGCAATGCCACTAATTCGTCAGCGCATACAGTGGTATGGGTCAAACTGAACCAAACCATCTCCGGAAACAGCAACATTCTGATATTCATGAATATACTGCCTTATAATGTGATGTCCGCCAATGGCCCTACCGGGGAAGCTCCGACACTAAGCCCCGAATATGCGGAGTATGACAATGGGAGATATGTCTTCGACCATTATGACGACTTTTTGAGAAATAACTCGATTATAGATCAACAAATATTCGGTTTGGCTGGTTCAAACTGGACTGTTGACAACGGACTAACTTTCACAGGCAGCGTAAGATTCCAGAATGCAAACCTAACTCCTGCGACATATGAAAATACTAATATTGCGGTGGATACGTTTTACCTTCCCGAAGGATATTCGATTTGTTCATGGGGAATATGTGTTCTTACTCCGACAGGTTACGAGGGATGGACTCTTTTAAGCGGCAATACTACTTGCAGATACTACGACGGGTTTATGGGATGGATGCAACCTAACTGTACTTATGGAGTTGGAGTGCTAAGAGCTGATGAAAACAGTCCCTATCCTGAATATTTTTTCACTACAATCAATGGAGTGTCTACCGTATCCAACACCTCAGATACCTTGACCTCTCCAGTTAGTTTCGCATTATATAATGGCAAAGTCCTAATACAAAGCAGGACAAAACACCCCGGTAACCGTGTCGACTCTCTAGTGACCACCCAAATGGAGAATGTGTCTGAAATAACAGGAGATGAAGCATTCACTCTTACTGGCGGTTGGGATCGTTGGAACAATCCTACTCCTGTGTCTCTTTCTTGGATACGAACGAGAAACACGCCACCAAACGGAGTCATGCCGAACGTGACAACCTTCGGTCATTTCTTGGAAAAATCGACAGAAACATATTCAGGGCCTATAGAAAGATCCAATTCTGTAGCGGTTACAGCAAGAATTGCTACCACTGATTTCGCAGTACCGCCCTACACATATTTCTTCTCCGTTGTCAATTCGCTGTCAAAAGAGACCATACAGACGGCGACCGTAATAACAAATGCAACCTCTTGTGTGCAGAACTTCACGATAGGTGCTAATGACCTTGCGAACTTCCCAGAGGTTGTGAACGTGGTCGTGACTGATTCAGATCCTGATACGACTTCTTCGTCATATTCTGCTCCGCTCTTCTTTTTCAAGACAGTAAACGCCTCACTTTCGGCATATGGAAATACGAATTCAGTAGACCAAGGAGGAATTGGCACCTGGATGACAAACAGCACTGGAATCACAGGCCCGTATGACATCAATGCTTCAGTATACTCGTCAAACGGGCTCCTTGTCTTAACGAGAAATCTTACCTACCAGCATGCGCAGTCTTCCATAAACATCCCTATCCCTGCAAATCTTACGCCAGGGACATATGAGTTGAACGTCACTCTCAACGGATGGATGAGTGCGATCGACAGCTCATACATCGGTTCTGGCACTAACAGCACCCTCTTCACTGTCAATCCGAAGATGGTCGCAGGCCTTCCGAACGCAAACGCCACTGTTGTCACTAAGGGAAGCAATGTCACCTTGTATGCCAACGTCAGCGGAGGAGCCTCTCCTTACCTTCACTATGTATGGTTCTACGGGACAGACCGCAACTGCACTACCGACCTTCAGGAGCCGTGGAACTGGACATCGAACGGAGGAACCAAGGACATTAACTATGATGCCAACGCTTCAGATTCATTCTCTATTCGAATAAATTCCACGACCTATGCCTGTTATGCAGTGCAGGATTCCACAGGTGCATGGGCCCTATCCAACACGACAAGCGTGGACGTGTACCATCCGAACGTGACTTTAACTATATACAACAACCAGAGCGTTCCTACCGCTGCGGAATTCCAGCAAATGGTCAGGATAAACTCCACAGATCCTATCTTCCAGAACCTATCCTACGACGGAGGCAACGTCCGTTTCTTCTCGGGGGATACTGAACTCTACTCTTGGAGAGAAAATGCAACCCTCTTCTGGATAAGGCTGCCGGGTGAGATGGGATCTGGCTCCATTATGGAAGTGAACATGACTTTCTTGCCTAAAGGCACGGAGTTCGACGGAGCCTATGCGGGCGAAGCTCCGCAACTGTCGAGCACTTACGGAAGATACGACAATGGTGCACTGATGTTCCCTGCCCTATACCAGAACTTCACAGGAACAGACACACCCTCTGGATGGACCGCCTATTCGGGAAGCGCCACCATAGACAATGGCCTGATTATCGCCTTCACTTCAGGAACCAACAACCGGTTCTGGACAGATTCGGACTACGGCCTCAACAGTTCTCAAATCCTTGATTTTTATGGAAGCATCTCAGGTTCGGGTGTTGGTTTCACAAACACCGAATTCGGCTACGTCAAAACCGGAGGTCCCGCCGCCGGATGGGGCATTTCCGGAAGCACTCTTGAAGACATGACAGGAGGCACCCAAGGAAACGTCAACCCGAGCGGCCTGAACCACATTTTCTCGACCTATTGGCCGTCCTCCTCCTCTTCCTCTTTTGATTACGACTACGGGACGATGGAGACGCTCACCACCGGGCTTCCATCATCTCAGTATCCCATCGGAGGAATCACCTGGAGTTCGAACGGGGGAACGATAAACATCCACTGGGTAAGGATAAGGGTGTATCCTCCGGATGGAGTGATGCCTTCGGTCTCTTTCAGTGGATGATTTTTTCATGCCCTTTGTTTGCATCCTGATGATGATATTCTTATTTAGGTCGACAACATATATTCCAGAACGAGTTCTGAATCAGGACATAACTACAAATACTCACGTACCGTCAGCGATAAAGATATCGCTGACTGCGAAGGTGCCATATTCCTTCCTATGACAACGAGGCAGTGTTTCTCACTCTCGCCATCTGCGGGCTGAAGGGAGTCAACGCCGCCCTTGTCAGTGCGCTTGAGATGTACGACAAGGCATGATTGCCTTCTCCTATCCTCTCTTCAGGCTCGCGTGCGCTGAGGCGAGCTCCCCCTCCGCCTCGGCGGCAAGGACGTTGAGCTCGGACGCCAGGCAGGCCGACGCTATGAGCTCCGCGAGCTTTAGCTTCGTGGCGCCCCTGTCGTCACCCTCCCCG
This sequence comes from uncultured Microcaldota archaeon, assembly GCA_963753785.1. Taxonomy (GTDB): domain Archaea; phylum Micrarchaeota; class Micrarchaeia; order Micrarchaeales; family CABMGC01; genus JAJYVH01. The sequence goes on along the minus strand of CAVWDL010000008.1, from coordinate 27,611 downwards.
TAGATACCGCTCGACTTGAGCAGCTCCTTTGCGGTCTCCCTTCTCGTCCCTCCCCCGTAGGTGCCGACCTCGAGCGCGGGCATGTAGATGGAGAAGTACAGATCGCCCTTTTCGGTGACGCACGCGTCGTCGAATGAGGTAACCCCGTCGACTATCTGCGCGACGTCCTGCCCGTAGGCGATGAAGGTGGCGGCGAGCGCGTTTGCGATGTGGGCGTTGTGTGCGAGGGATCCCGCTAGTCCCGACCCGACGTAGTTCTTCATGTAGTTGATGCCGACTATCTTCTCGGGCGTCGTGTTGAGCACGCGTTTCACCGTGGCCCTCGGCACCGTCGCCTCTGCCACTATGGAAACTCCCCTGCCCCTGATTATGTTAACCATCGCGGGCTTCTTGTCCGAGTCGAGGTTTCCGCTCTCGCTAACTAGCCTGCACCTCACTCCCTTCTTCGCCATCCTGCGAATCAGCTCAAGCGTCGTTGCGGTCGATGAGATCGTGATTATGTTCATTCCCATCGCGGCCATGGTCCTCGCCTTGTATCTCAGGAACAGCAGCCTCCCGGTGGCGAAAGGCTCGACCCCCAGGAACTCGCAGTGTCCGGAGTGGCTCTCGAACTCCTTCTTCAGGAACGCCGTGCCCTCGCTGCTGCTCGCGAACTCGGCTATCTTCATGGCGTCCTTGATTCCACTTACCTCTATTATGTCGCTCCTGGTCATGCCCTCGTTGAGGATCCTCGTCCTGACTCCCCCTCCGGCGTTGACCGCGCTAGCGCCCCTTGATGCGCCCGCGACGAGCTTGCCCTCCGTGGTCGCGAAGTAGACGACATGGTGCCTGCCCCTCTTCGCGTGCTCCCCGTCTATCAGTATCTCGATGTAGCTGAGCGGAACCTGCACGGTGCCTATCATGTTCTCGATGTTCTTCTGCCCCGCATCCTCGTAGTCCATCTGCGTGAGCGAGATGTGCCTGAGCGGAGAATGGTATTTCGATTCCAGGTATTTCCTCCTTATCCCCGCGGAGAGCTCGACGGGATTCGCCTCGCTACCGAACGAGTCCTTCTCAAGGCGGTGCGCCTTCCTCTTCCCCGCAAGGAGCTCCCTGATTATCCTGCCCTCCCCCGGCTTCTCCCCGACTGATTTTCTAAAGGCCATGGTGTGCTTTCCACGCGAAAGGATTTATACCATGACTTGAGCGTTGACGATTGGCTATCTTGAGGCGTCTCAGATGCTGTAAACGCATCCGAATGCGCACGGGTTCGTGAACATTTCCCACAGGAAGATCAGGACCAGCGCTATTATGACGAACTCAATGAGATGTCCCTCCTTCCTCTGGCCTTTAGGGTTGGCGAGCTTGCCGCTTATCCTCCGGCTCTCGATGCTGCTCAGGAGCGCAACTGGATACGGCCACACGAACAGCCCTATCAGGAACCATGAAGCGAGTTCGCTCCCGCCTCCTACAAAAGCGGATTCCACCACGAACAGGAATACTCCCGTCCCGAGAGCCCCGACCGTTTCTGCCGCGCGCGACCAGAACTCCGATCTGCGCGTCTTGAGAACGAGCCCCGCCTTTGTAATTATCAGGCCCGCGATCAGCACGGGAATTGTGAAATCCATGAGTCCGCGTCCCAACAAGAAGTATATCGTCAGTGCGCCGAAGAACGCAGTTACGAAGACGCCGCTGGTTATGAGCAGCCCCGGGACGAGGCTGGGGACGGCCGCATTCGTCTTCTTCGCTGCTTTCCTTGGCATGGTGAAACTGATTTGAGAAACCTTAAAAACCCCATTTCAAAACAGCACCGTGCCGGAAACGTTTAAAAGCATTAAAACGGAAGAGAATCCCATGGAATTTCACCCGGTGAAGAGCATAGCGCAGTTCCTCGACGACGCGAACAGGATAATGAGCCTGAGCTACAAGCCGGGCAACGCCGAGTTCATGAGGACGCTTAAGATAGTACTGTTCTTCGTGATAGTGCTCGGCGCCCTCGGATACCTAATATCTATAATCGTAGGCCTAATTGCATAGCATGGACGCAGAACTGGACTACACCAAGTCCGCCCAGGAGAACGCCAACACCTACTTCGAGAGGTCGAAGGAGGCGAAGAGGAAGATGGAGGGAGCCTCGCAGGCGATAAGGAAGCTCGAGAAGAAGGTCGAGGGCCTGGAGGTGGAGAAGGTGGTCTCGAAGGAACTGATCAAGAGCGAAGAGAGGGAGTGGTACGAGAAGTTCTACTGGTTCTTCGCAAGCAACGGAATGCTCGTGATAGGCGGCAGGAGCGCCCAGCAGAACGAGCTCATAAACTCCAAGTATTTCGAGGATAAGGACCTGTTCTTCCACGCGAACATATTCGGCGCGTCGGCGGTGGTGGTCAAGAACGGGGTAGAGGCAAACGACGAGGTGAAAGAGGAGGCCGCACAGTTTGCCGCGTGCTTCTCGAGCGCGTGGGAGAACAACCAGTCAGCGGTCGACGTCTTCTCCGTCGGGAGGAGCCAGGTCTCGAAGTCCGAGAACAAGGGATACCTCGGCACAGGAAGTTTCCTGATATCCGGCGACAGGGCGTGGTATAGGAACGTGAAGCTCGAGCTCTACGCGCTGGTGTCCGAGAACAAGATACCCCTCCAGAACAAGACTGTGAGGGACAACGCGCTGATAAGCCCAACTCCTCTCTCTATCGTCGTCAATTCAAGCAAGTTCAACGTCGTCCCATCGGAGGCGTACAAGAGGGCAGGGGCGGTGAAGGGCGTGAAGCTGGTCCCTGGGAAATTGAAGAAGTCTGACGCGGCCAAGGCCCTCACGAAGAAGCTCGGATATCCCGATCTGGACTACGTGATGCAGCACCTTCCTCCCGGAGAGTTCTCCCTTGAATGACTACATAATCAATGTTTTTCCCTTGTATGTCTTGACCCGTATCCCGCTTTCCTCGACCACTTTTCCAAGCTCGTAAGCGTTGACTGTTTTCGATATCCTGCTGATGACCTTCTCCTTGTTCTCCTGGGGGACGAAGAGCACCATCCCGACCCCCATGTTGAAGACGCGGTGCATCTCATCGTGGGTAACGCCCGCGTTCTCTATCGCATCGAACACTGCCGCAGGCTTGCCGAGCGAGATGTCGATGCCGTGCTTCGTTATCCTGCTCAGCTTGGAGAACGTACCTCCCGTGATGTGTGCAGCCGCATGTATGTCTTCAAGCACCGAGAGCACGGGCTTCACGTATATCCTCGTAGGCGCGAGCAGCTCCTCCTCATGGTCATTGAGCGAGAGCTTCCCTTTCGCTATGAGCTCCCTCACAAGCGAGTAGCCGTTCGAATGCACTCCGCTGCTCTCAAGCCCGATCACGCAGTCTCCGACCGCGACCTCGCTGCCCGTCTTGAGCCTGTCCGCGACACCGGCCACGCTTGCGGACAGGTCGTATCCCCTGACAACATCTGGCGCGATCGCGGTCTCGCCTCCCACTATCTCGACTCCAGCCTCCTTCGATCCCTCTATGAGCCCGCCCATTATCTGCTCGACCGTCTCGTCCATCGGCTTCTCGAGCGCGATGTAGTCCACGAGTGCCATCGGCCTGGCACCTATGCAGATGATGTCGTTCACGTTCATGGCGACGCAGTCTATCCCAGTGTTGCCGACCCTTCCCGTCTCGAGCGCAAGTATCGTCTTCGTCCCCACGTTGTCGGTGTGCAGGGCGAGGTACTGGTTCCCGAACCTCATCGCCCCTGCGTAATGCCCGGGGCCGAGGACCGTTTCCTTGTACGTCCCTGAAAGCATCTCCGATATCCTCCCGTGGATGTCCCTTGATTTTCCCGTCACGCTTGAGGAGTAGTTTCCCATGGGGGAACACCTCATTGAAATCCTTTAAACGTTTGCATCGAACGGATTCGCGTCCAGCCGATCCCTTCTCCTTTCATCTCTTTAGCGATCCTATGTTCGGGTGCTCGTACGCGTTTCTGATGCCTTTCGATACCTCCTCTATCCTTTGCGCCGCTTTTCCCAAAAGTTCCACGCTTTGGTCGCCGCACACCTTTATGCAGAGCTCTATGAAAGGGGGCGGTCGCCGCACGACGTCCCCTTCCTTGAAAATCGGATGGTTGAAAACACCAACCCCGTGCAGGGTCCATGGGGCTATTACGCTATGCGTGTACCTGCTGGGACGCACGAGATAGACATCCTCCCCGACCTCCAGGTATACCGACGATTCCCTCCGGATCCGCCTGTCCCTCTCATCGTCCACGAGCAATCTGAATGCGTTCTTGCCTATCTTCTCTGGTTGGTCGTCGATCAAGGATCTGTCAACTGTCGTCCTCCACGCATATGCTCCGTACAAGGGGCCGAACGTCGGGCTTGCCATGAACGCAGCCCTCCTTCTGATTCCGTTAGTTATTTCCTCTTTAAAGTTCAGGCGTCCCACCGCGTCTTCGGCTATGTCTTCTCCTCTGATCAAATAAACGCTTTCTTTCTCCTCGGCCTCCTTTTTTTGCGCTTCAATGAATGCGTTTTTTGCCATTCTCGTTCTGTCCAATCCGAACACCCCTTCTTCTCTGCTTCCCCTGTGTTTAAAATCATTTGTCCCTTTTCCGTCATTCCAGAGTTCCATATTTTTGACATCGTGAAAGTCTTTAAAAACCTTAAAGTCGAGACTATTCCGGGGTAATATGGACATATTGTATAGCCTAGCTTTGGGAGCGGTCGCGCTCATCTTTTCGATATACGCGGCGTATGCTACGATAAAGAAACCGAGAAGCACGCCGAAGGCCAACGAGGTCGCTGACGCAATAAGGAGCGGTTCCAGCACCTACCTGCTCAGGCAGGCGAAGGTCATCGGCATCTTCGTTGTGATAGTCTCGATACTGCTGTCGTTCATGCAGAACGGCGTGCAGATCGCGCTTGCATTCATCATCGGCGCGGTGACGTCTTACATCACCGCATGGCTCGGGATGAACATAGCGGTCAGGTCCAACGTCCGAACCGCGAAGGCGGCGGAGGAGGGAACCAACAAGGCGTTCTTCACCGCGATCCTCGGGGGATCCGTCACCGGGTTCGCCGCGGTCGGTTTCGGGCTCATAAGCATAAGCCTGCTATTGTACTATCTTACTGTAAGCAAGGTGCTGGTACTCATTGGGTTCGGATTCGGAGCCTCGCTGGTCTCGCTGTTCGCGAGGGTCGGCGGAGGGATCTACACCAAGTCCGCCGACGTCGGTGCTGACCTGGTCGGGAAGACCGAGCTCAACCTGCCCGAGGACGACGCGAGGAACCCTGCCGTAATGGCTGACAACGTTGGGGACAACGTGGGCGACTGCGCCGGAATGTCCGCAGACGTATACGAGAGCTATGTGGTGACCCTTGTCGCCGCGCTGCTCATAGCATCAGGTATACCGAACGGCAACAGCCTGAGCCTGTTCGCATACCCGCTCTACATCGCATCCGCCGGAGTGATCGGCAGCCTCGTAGGGATGTTCTTCCTGAAGGGCAAGGTGCGCAACGCAACGAGGGCGCTCTACACCGGAATAATAGCCGCGATAGGAGTTTCCGCGGTGATCGACCTTGCGATATCGTACCACATGGGTCTCATGGGTTACTTCATCGCTGTGCTGTCTGGTCTGCTGCTGTCTATACTGTTATTCGGGATTACTGACTACTACACTGGAAGCGGAAGGAAGAATGTGGTGAAGATAGCCGAGGCCGCAAGGGGAGGCGCTGGAACCGACGTCATAATCGGCCTCGCCATGGGCATGAGGTCGACCTTCTTCCCTGTGCTCTTCGTCGTCGCGGCGATATTCGTGAGCTTCCTCTCTGCTGGGGTCTACGGGATAGGGATTGCCGCTGTCGGGATGCTCTCGATGACCGCGTTGATCCTGACGATAGACGCGTTCGGGCCCATAACCGACAACGCCGGAGGGATTGCGGAGATGGCGCACCTGCCTGAGAAAGTCAGGAAGGTCACCGACCTTCTCGACGCGATAGGCAACACAACCAAGGCCACGACCAAGGGCTTTGCGATCGGAGGGGCAGCGCTGTCCGCGACCGCACTGTTCGTGGCGTTCGCGACCGCGATGCACCTGACGACCATAGACGCGCTGCAGCCGGTTGTCACCGCAGGTATCTTCATCGGCGTGATGCTGCCTTTCATCTTCTCTGCAATGCTGATGGAAGCCGTGGGCAGGACCGCAAACCTGCTCGTGACTGAGGTCAGGAGGCAGGTGAGGACCATAAAGGGAATGCTAAGGGAAGGCGAAGCCGGACTACGGGGCTGCGGTCGACATAGTGACCGTCAACGCGCTCAAGGAGCTCGTCCTCCCTGAGATCGTCGCGATAGCGGCGCCCATACTGGTCGGCCTCATCTTGGGCAGGGAGGCCCTCGGAGGCCTGCTTGTGGGCATGATACCCGCGAGCTTCGTGCATGGCGCTCTTCATGGCCAACTCCGGAGCCGCGATGGACAACGCCAAGAAGTACGTCGAGACGGGGAAGTTCGGAGGCAAGGGAAGCGACACGCACAAGGCTGACGGTCGTGGGAGACACAGTGGGAGACCCGCTCAAGGACACCGCGGGACCCGCGCTGAACTCCATGATCAAGGTCGTGAGCACGATCTCGATCCTCCTCGCGCCCGTCTTCCTGATGTACGCGATGACCTGGTAGAGTCCGCCTGAAGGGGGCACTTGGACTGGCAGTTCCGGAATCCGTTCCGGATCTCCAGTCCTTGCCCCTACTTTTTCTTCTGGACGTTTCTTGAATCGAGAAGTATGACGCGAGGGACGTGCCTCTCTGCTTCTTCGTCTCCCATGTCGCAGTACGTCACTATTATCACAACATCGCCCTTAGCGGCGAGCCTTGCAGCCGCTCCGTTGACGCATATCTCCCCGTCCTTGCCCTCCAGTGCGTAGGTGTCGAACCTCGCGCCGTTGCTGACGTTGAGGACGCTCACCTTCTCGTACGGTATTATGTCAGCGGCCTTCAGCAGCTTGCTGTCTATCGAGATGCTGCCTTCGTATTCGAGGTTCGCATCCGTGACCGTCGCCCTGTGGATCTTGCTCCTGAGCATCGTTCTCATTTTTTCCCCCCGAATCGCCTGCTCACTTTGGCAATGAACGCTCTTAGGTCTTTTGTACAGGTGCGGCAAACGTAGATGGAAAGCGGAGTGCGGGACTCACTTGTAGAACGACTTGATCACCGCGATCCCCTGCTTCGTGCTCGCCTTCGATTTCCCGAACTCCCTTATGTGGAAGACGAACGGCACGTTCGCGATCATGAGCCTCCCGCGCTCCACGCACTTGAGGAAGTCGAAGAGCGTCTTGTACCCCTCCTTCACGAACCTCTGCCTGTTCTTGTCGTAGACGTCCACGAACATGTCCCTCCTCACTCCGAAGAACCCTGAGAATATGTCAACGCACGTCTCCTTCGCGTCTATGAACAGCACTACCTTTCCCGAGGTACATGAGCACGACTCGATATTATCTTCCTGTAGAGCGCCCAGTCGTTGACCTTCGCCCTGTTGGCGACCACGAGGTCGTTGCCCTCGAGCAGCTTGGCCGCTATGTCCTGTATCTTCCCAGGAGGATGCTGCATGTCCGCATCCATTACTATCGCGTATTCCGTCTGGCTCTGCACGATCCCGTCCATTATGCTCGCACTGAGCCCCCTCGGCAAGCCCTTCGCATGCCTGTCGAAGAAAGAGACGTCCGCGTTGCCCTTGGACATCTCGCACCTCCTCCTTCGTCCCGTCAGTCGAGCCGTCGTCCGCCACGATGACCTTGATCCCCTCGTAGTTCCTCGTTATGTACTTTATTATCTCTCCGATTGTCCTCTTCTCGTTGAGGGTCGGGAGTATCACCGTGAATTTCTTGTAATCCATTTTCAATCAATCACCTCCGAGGGGAATAGTTCCTATGTTTAAATAACGAATTAGAATTTTAAAGTATCCGAGCAGGGGCTCCGAAGAAGACGCTGATGTAAGGCAGCTCTCCACCGAGCGCTCTATCGTGTCAAGGTCTCCCTGTCAATGACCCTGAAACAGACTAGCAAGAGGGATAGGCCAGCAAGCAACACAACTACCCCGTAAGCAGCTCTACGCAGACCCCTGCAGCGCCGGCCCAGGCAGCAGTACAACGACGAGATGTTGGTCGCGAATGTCCTCGAGCCGAGCTTGCCGTAATCCGTCCTGACCTTGAGCACTTGCGGGAGCCCCTATGAAGAGGAAGCTGTCCACGATTCCGCCTACGATGAATATCGCTATCACCGCCCCGAGTGCGCCGGATCGGAACAAGCACCATGACCGCGACGACCTGGGCTATCGTCGAGACGAGGCTGTAGAGTATAAGCGGCCTCGTCTTGCCCTTCGCGATGAACAGGCTCGTTATGTAGGTGCCTGCGAGGTTGATTATTACCCCAAGAGCCATCAGCGTCAGGTAAAGCGGCGCGCTGGAGAAGCTGCCGCGATAACAGCAGGTAGACCACGGGCGCGGAGAAGACGCCGAAGAACGCTATTATCGGGACCGTCGCTATCAGGGAGTAGCGAACATCTTGTTGTATATGTTGTCGAAGCCCCTGCCCCCGAGCTTCCGCCGCTCCTGTTGTTCGCGAGCGTGAGCGTAGGAAGCAGGGTCACCGCCATCGTGCTGTATATGAGCGCGAACATGCTGCTCGCCCTGTTCGCGATGCCGTAGTTCCCGACCGCGTATGCGGGGACGTAAAGACCCAGGAAGAGCGTGCCGAAGCTCGCAGCCGCGTTGCCGAGGAAGTTGTTCGCCGCGACCGGGAACGAGAAGCCGAACGCGCCCTTCAGGTGCTCTACCGTCGGCCACGCCGGCCCCTTGCCCACGAACCCGTGCGAGTACTTGAACACTAGCCAGGTGCCCACCGCAGCCGCGAATATATAGCTTATCAGTATGCCCTGCGATGGCGCCGTTAGGCCCGTAACCCATGCCTATCAGGACGACGCTGGCGACGAGGAGGACCACGTTCTCAAGGTTCTCGACTATGACCGCCACCGTGTTCTTGCCAAGGCCTATGAGCGCGTAGTCTGATGTCCCGTAAAGCATGAAGAAGAATATCACTGTGGATGCCAGCGCGAACGTAGAAGCCTGTATGCCCGTCGAGCTCAAAAGCGAGGCGAGCACGCCGCTGCACGCTATCCCGAGAAGCGAGAGCAGTATCCCTATCACCGCAACCGAGAGGTATCCTGATGAGAGAGACTTCCTGAAGCTCTCCTTGTCATTCTTCTCCTCGTACTCCGCCAGGTGCTTCGCGAGATATACGCCGAACCCGAAGTTGTTCGTCGCGCCTATGAGCATGAAGAAGGCGAATGCGAGCGTGTATATCCCGTAGCCCGCGGGCTCGAGCATCCTCGCCACTATTATTACTGTGATCACTCCCAGGAGAAGCCCTACGACCCTTCCGATGCCGAGAACCGAGAAGGTCCTTGCGCTCCTGCTCCCCAGAGATTCCTTCTCCTCTTTCATCGCATCAGTTCCAAGAAAATTCTTGACGTGAAAGCTTATTAACCTAATTTGCCATTTTATTCTGTTTTAATGATGAGCATAGACATGAAGGCGCTGAGGAAGTACGCGATCATCTCAGGGGCGTACCTGCTTCTCTCGATCCTTCTCTTCTATCCCATGATACTCAACATCGCCTCCAGCGTGCCGGGCTCCGGTGGCGACGTCTTCCAGAGCCTCTGGGACATCTGGTGGGTCCCCTACTCGCTCTTCACGCTCCACGCGTCCCCCTACTTCAGCAGCTACGTCTTCTACCCCGTGGGCGCAAACCTCGCGACGCAGACGTTCGCCCCGATAGCGGGCCTCGTCAGCGCAATCTTCCAGCCGCATAGGCGTCGCGTTCGCATACAACATCGATCTTCCTCATCGGCTTCGTGCTCGCCGGTCTCTTCACGTACCTGCTTGCGCACCACTTCACCAAGAACGACATGGCGCGTCCTTCATAGCCGGATTCATCTACGCGTTCAGCCCCATGCACGTGATCCAGTCGTTCGGGCACCTGCAGTTCATCAACATAGAGTTCATACCCCTCTTCCTCCTCTTCTTCCTCAAGATGATAGAGGAGAGGAAGCCTAAGTACGCCGCACTCGCGGCGCGTCTCGTTCGTCCTGCTCACCTTCATGGGGGACATAGAGCAGGGGCTGATGACTATCCTGCTCGCCTTCTTCGTGCTGATCTACTTCGCCGCCACCTCCGAGCACAGGAAAAAGATACTTGACGTGAAGTTCGGAATCGTCCTCGCGGAGATGGCAGCGGTCATACTGATTGTGGGCTCTCCATTCATCATCGGAGTGGCGGGAGGCATCACGAGCACCACGCTGTCGACGGTGAACGCGCAGGCAAATTCGGCGTACAACACCCTCTACAGCCCCGACCTGCTCTCCTTCTTCATACCGAGCAGCCTCAACGGCCTGCTGGCTCCTGTGTCCGGCGCATTCTATGCATAAACGCGCCCGCCGCATCGGAGAGGACCGCGTACGCAGGGTTCACCGTCCTCGCCCTCGCCGCTATCGCCGTCGCATGGGACTACAAGGACAAGTTCAAGCACACTGGCGTCATACTGGTGCCTCTAATACTCTTCGCACTTCTCTCCATAGGGCCCGTCCTGCAGATAGGAGGGTCGTCTACCGGGATACCCGGGCTGTATGCGATATACAACAAGATACCTTACTTCAACGTGCTCAGGGAGCCCGGAAGGTTCGACATGATGGTCGAGCTGCTTCTCGGAATACTCGCGGCGCTGGGCTTCGCGCACATGGAGAGCAAGTACCTGACCTCCACATCCGTGAAGAAGTATGCTCCCGTCGTCATAATGCTCCTGCTGCTGCTCGAGTTCAACGCGTGGCCGACCAGCCAGGCGATGATGAGCGGAATGTATGCCAACGCTACGATACCGAAGGCGTACAGCGAGATAGGCACGCTCACCGGCAACTTCTCCGTCCTGATGCTTCCTGCGCTGCCCAACCCGACGAGCGCGACGCCCGCGCTGTACCCCGGGATGGCGCTCTACTACCAGACCGCCTTCAAGCACCCTCTGGTAGGGGGCTACACCACCAGGGTGAACACAACGCAGACGATCTCGCTGATCAACATCCCGATAGCGGCATCCGCATATTACCTGCAGACTGGGCAGGGCCTGGTCTACGGCTCACCCATAATCGAGAACTACACCAACGTCACCAACTTCCTCTTCGGCGCCTACAACATAGGGTTCGTGGCGGTGAACGAACAGGCGTTCAACAAGACCGAGCTGGAATCGATCGGGAGCTACCTGACGAGCGTATACGGCGCCCCGGTCTACAACAACCTGACCACGAACACGATGATCTTCGGCAGGTCGAAGATAATCAACACTTCATTCTCGAACCTGATATCGTACACGCCTGTCCTCTTCAACAGCGTCTACAGCATCTGGCAGCCCGGCTGGGTCTTCTGCACGAGCAGCTCCGAGTTCTGCAACACGACCAACTCCAACAGGTGGTACGCGATGAATCCTGTCTATCTTAACGTGTACAACCCGAGCCAGACGAGCGAGATGCGCGTCAACGTCACCCTCAGGGGCGCCTACTCGCCCACGGGATCCGAGCAGGAGCGGGTATATCTCGACAACCAGCTGACATCCGAGCTCAACTTGACGACGGTGCCGCGAAACTACACATTCAGGCTGCTCCTGAACCGCGGCGTGAACCAGCTCGTGTTCTACGTCAACGCGAACCTGACCGGATACGCGAACATGGGCCTAAGCAACATAACGATAAGCAGGTAGGGCCGTCAAGCACGGCGGGACGCCGTCGTGAAACTCCCTCTGCGACCCGTCTGCGACTTGCTTGCGCCAAGTTGTATGAAATCGGAAATTTCCGCACACAACACTTAAATAGTTATATTCTCTTCAACTCTTAGTGGGTGTAGAAATGTTAGGTGAGTTACTAGAGGGAGAGACGTACGACCTTGACATAAAGGCGAAGAATCCGCGCGGCGAAGGCATAGGCATGCTGAACAACACCGTGGTTTTCGTCAAGAACGCCAAGACGAGGATCGGCAAGGCCTACAGGATCAAGATAACCAAGGTCCACAGGACATTCGCCTACGCCGAGGCGCTCAGCGAGGACAGCAAGTATTTTATAGGTAATGGTAGCTTAATTATATGAGTAGACTTTTTTCTAGCTCAATTTTTCAAGTCTATCTTAAACCATAGGTGGAGTTAATGGATGCAAAGGAGATATCCGAGAGAATAATGAAAGGCACGACTACTGTAGCGGTCGTCTGCGCGGACGGCGTGGTCATAGGGGCCGACAGCAGGGCGACCATGGACAATTACATCGCAAGCACAGAGGCCATAAAGGTCTTCAAGATCGATGACAATCTCGGCATGATGATAGCCGGGTCGGTCGGAGACGCGAACTACCTGGTCAAGGTGCTCAAGACGCAGAACGAGTTCTACAAGATGAACGAGGGCAAGTCGCTTTCGCCTTCATCCGCGTCATCGCTGCTTTCTCTCATACTCCAGGAGAACAAGTTCGCCCCCTACTACGTCGGGCTGATAATCGCCGGGCTCAACAAGGGAGTGCCCGGAGGTCTACAACATAGACGCCATAGGAGGAGCGATAAAGGAATCAAGGTTCACATCCGTCGGAAGCGGCATGATGTCCGCGATGGGATACCTGGACAGCGTGTACACGGCAAACTTCACGACCCAGGACGGGCTGAAGCACGTCGCCAAGGCGCTGCAGACCGCCATGAAGCGCGACTCCGCGACAGGGGACGGCATGAAGATAGCGGTAATCAACAGGAAGGGCTTCAAGGAGTATACGGGGGACGACCTGGACAAGCTGCTGCTAAAATGATTTGCGTTTAGTTTTTCATTTCCTTTATTTTCAGGGATCAGTCAGTTACAACACTTTTAAGTGATCGAATTGGATGAAGAGAAGCACGAAGCAAAGAGCCTACTCGAGACCATAAAGGAGCTCATACCAAAGGAGGCCGGCCTCACGAAGGTGGAGTTCGAGGGCCCGGACGTCGCGATCTACGTCAAGAACGTCGCGGCGATATACGGGGACGAGAACGTCATAAGGAATGTCTCGACGAACGTCAAGAAGAAGCTCATAGTCAGGAGCGACACCTCGAGCCTCATGGATCCCGACCAGACGGTCAAGAAGATACTCGCCCTTCTGCCCCCTGACGCGGGAGTAACCCAGGAGGGCATAAGGTTCATTCCCGATTTCAACGAGGTCCAGATAGAGGCGATGAAGCCGGGGCTCGTAATAGGCAAGCACGGCTCCACGCTCATAAGGATAGTCCTGGAGACCGGATGGGTGCCGAAGGTGCTAAGGATCCCTCCCATGAACAGCGACGTTGTCAAGGGGGTCAGGAACCTCATGGTCAAGGAGGCGGACTTCAGGAAGAAGTTCCTGACGACGATCGGCAAGAAGATAAACCAGCCGATAATCAAGAACGAGTGGATAAAGGCCACCGCCCTGGGAGGCTTCAGGGAGGTCGGAAGGTCCAGCCTGCTTCTCGAGACGAACCACTCAAAGATAATAATCGACTGCGGGGTGATGCCCGAGCCCGCGATAAGGGGTATGGAGGCGAACATAGGAGAGGAGAACAAGTCCTTCCCTTACCTTGACAGCGCAAACATAACGATAAACGACATAGATGCGGTCGTGCTCACGCACGCGCACATGGACCACATAGGCTTCGTCCCATACCTCTTTAAGTTCGGGTACGAGGGCCCGGTCTACTGCACCCCGCCGACCAGGGACCTCGCGGCGCTGCTTCTCTTCGACTACGTGAAGCTCGTGCAGAGGAGCGGGGGCACTCCGCTCTACGAGGAGAAGGACATAAGGAAGATGCTCACTCACATGATACTTCAGGGACTATGGCGAGGTCACCAACGTCACAGACGAGATAAAGCTCACCTACCACAACGCGGGCCACATACTCGGAAGCTCCACAGTGCACCTGCACATAGGAGAGGGCCTCTACAACATAGTCCACAGCGGGGACATGAAGTACGGGTTCACGAGGCTGCTCGACCAGGCGGACACAAGGTACCCGAGGATAGACTCGCTCTTCCTCGAGAGCACCTACGGGGGCTCGAGGGACATAACGCCGAACAGGCAGGACTCCGAGACACAGCTCATGGAGCTCATAAAGAGCGTGATCGACAGGAAGGGCAAGGTGCTCATACCTGTCTTCGCGGTTGGAAGGAGCCAGGAGCTCATGCTAGTGCTCGAGACCTACATGGCGAACAACCCGAGGTACAAGTTCGAGGTCCCGGTGTACCTCGACGGGATGGTGCTCGACGCCAGCGCGATACACACGGCATATCCCGAATACCTGAAGGCCGGGATCCAGCACCGCATACTGAGCAACAACTCCCCGTTCGAGAACGAGATCTTCGCGGTCGCGAAGGGCGAGAAGGACGAGGTGCTCGCAAGGGGGCCTTCGATCATACTCGCGAGCAGCGGAATGCTCAACGGGGGCATGAGCCTTGAATACTTCAAGTCACTAGCGGACGACGAGAAGAACGCGGTCGTCTTCGTGGGATACAACAGCATCAACTCGCTAGGGAGGAAGATACAGAACGGGTTCAAGGAGATCGCGGTCACCAGGGAGGACGGGAAGATGGGCCCTCTCAGCGTGAAGGCGCAGGTGAAGACGATAGAGGGCTTCTCCGGCCACAGCGACCGCAGGCAGCTAATGGGCTTCGTTCAGAGCCTGAGGCCAGGCGCGAAGAGGGTCTACACGATGCACGGGGAGGAACAGAAGTGCGAGGACCTAGCAAGGTCGATAAGCATGAAGCTCCACATAGAGGCCAGGGCGCCCATGGACTTAGATTCCATAAGGTTCAAGTGAAAACCCCTGATTGCTTTTTCTTGGAGAATGAGAGAATAGGACTAGAACGTCTCTATCCTGGGCCACGCTATCTCGAGCGGTGTCTCCTCCCTCTCGGCGTTGCTAACAGCGCTCATCCTCGAGTACGCGAGCGCGCCTATGCAGATGAACGAGGACACGCTGATAAGCAGCAGGTACGCGTTTCCGCTGTTAAGGTATTCGTACGTAACGGCGAGCACGAGCGATGCGCCAACTATCCCGCTTATGAAGTGGCTCTGCCTTATCCTCGCTATCATCATAAGGCCGCTGAATGCGGTGAAAGCGATCAGCAGCAGGTTGACTAGGGCGATGTCGTACTCGTAGTTCCACGATATCATGAACGCCCCGACGCCTATCTTCATTATGTATCCTACGATGAAGAGCGACTGCGGGTATATGAAGTACGCGAACAGGGCCGCGTTCGCGATGAAGAGCAGACCTGTGAACGCCGCGAAGACGCTTGTCGCCTCGTGCAGCGGCTTCTGGGTCATGGGCCTGCCGTACTGCTCCGACGCTATCGCCTCGAGCCTCTCGATCTCGGAGTTCCTGTCCGAATCGCTGGGCCTCGCCTCCGCCCTCTGCCTCCAGCCGGCGCGCTGGGACTTTGCCTGAGTGGAAGTCTCCTCCGAAGCCGCCCTGACCGAGGTCTCAACGGGCTGCACTTCCGCCGCCGCAAACGGCGCGGGGGCCTCCTTCTCCACCTCAAATGCCGCGGGCTGAGGCTTCTCGACCGTGACCGGAGGCGCCTGCTGAGCTTGCGCCTGTGCAGGAGCCTGCGCGGGAGTCTGCGCCTGTGCTGATGCCGCCTCCGCCTTCGGCGCTGCCTTCTTGCCAGTGACAATTCCCCTGAGCTTGAATATCAGTATTTCCTCGGAATTCTCTGCCAAGAGGCCACCATCAAATCATGAAGGTCTTTCGGGCCTGTTCCTGGCCCTTTCCGCCTGCTCTCTCTTCTTCTCGAATATTCCCCTGTGCTTCGCGCAGCTGATGCAGTAGTATACCTTCCTCTTCTCGAAGAACCTTACGTCGTTCGCGTTGTGCATGTCAGTTGAGAAGGTTATTGCCTTCTCGAAGTCGACTGCCTTGTTTCTAGGTACCTTTCTACCGCAAGAATCGCATGTTACGGAGGTCTCTTTTCCTCTCAAAATCACACCAAGATAGGTTGGGAGTGTATAATCTATTATACCTTTCTTTCTAATTACGAGGGAAGACGATTGAATGAAGATGTTCGTTCTCAGCAACATACCTGGAAGCACTGACAGGGTGATAGACGCCTTGGGAGACAGCGTGAATGTAGTGGCGAAGGAGTCCGCCATGACTACTGACGCCCTTGCCGGCATAGTTTCCGAGCAGATGCAGAAGCACGCGTACGACATGGTGCTGGTGCTGGCCAAGGACCCGATAGCCGCAGGGATGCTGATGAACAAGCAGGAGGGGATCGAGGCGGCGGTCTGCTCTTCCGCGGACGACGTGAGCTCGGCGAGCGAGAGCGGCGCCAACGTGATCATACTCAAGGACCCCAAGTCCAAGGACATGGACGCCATACTCTACCAGGTGACGCAGTCCAAGGGGCTTCTTAAGGGCCTGAAGCTGAGCGTGAAGCTCCCGAAGCCCGCCCCGAAGCCGGAGGCGGAAGAGAAGGAGGAGGACGAGGAAAAGGAGCCCGCGCCCCCCCGCCTGCTGAAGAGGAAGGAGAAGCCCAAGCAGGAGGAGCCGGAGCCTGAGCAGGCCGACGACGCCCAGCGGCCCCCAAGGAAGGGCATCACGGGCAAGATCAAGGACTACCTTGGCATAGTCTGACCCTCCGCGATATGCTTCGTTTATATAGATTCCAAACATAGTGATGAGCATGAAGCCAGAATGCAAGGACATCATCGGCATCGTGCTCCCGGCGGTCAGGGCGTCCGTCGCTGAGGTGATGCGCGACCAGTACGGATACAAGCAGAAGGAGATAGCCGAGAAGCTGGGTGTGGTGCAGGTCGCCGTCAGCAAGTATCTCAACGGCAAGTGCTCCGGGGAGATAGCCCTCATGAAGGAGCGCATAATAAGCCAGGGCCTAAACGGCGGAGTGATAGAGAGCATAGTCTCCGGCAGGAAGAGGCAGGAGATAGAGAGGGAGATAGACAAGCTCTGCGACGAGCTCATCTCCGTGCGCGGCCAGTTTACGTTTGAGTGATTTGATGGAGGAACTAGATCCTTTCAAGATAGCACAGCAACAGCTGGATTCAGCGGCAGGGCTCATGGGGCTTGACAAGCAGGCGCACGCCATCCTCAGGGAGCCGCAGAGGGCGATCACGGTCAACATTCCCGTGAAGATGAGGGACGACACCACAAAGGTATTCAACGGATTCAGGGTGCTCTACAGCGACGCTAGGGGCCCCGGCAAGGGCGGAATCAGGTTCCACCCGCAGGAGACCCTCTCCACGGTCAAGGCGCTATCCGCGTGGATGACTTGGAAGACGGCTCTTGCGAACATACCTTTCGGCGGATCCAAGGGAGGGGTGATCTGCGACACGAAGGCGATGAACGACAAGGAGATCGAGAACCTCTCAAGGGGATACGTGAGGGCATTGGGCAGGAACATAGGGCCTTACGTCGACGTGCCGGCTCCTGACGTCTACACCACTCCGCAGATAATGGCATGGATGATGGACGAGTACAGCAAGATGGCGGGCCACGACGAGCCCGGGCTGATAACGGGCAAGCCTCTCGAGATCGGCGGATCCGAGGGCAGGGGCGACGCCACCGCGAAGGGAGGGATGTTCGTCCTTAGGGAGGCCGCGAAAGTAATGAAGATGGACATCAAGAACATGAAGATCGCGATCCAGGGATTCGGGAACGCCGGGATGTTCGCATTCGAGCTCAGCCAGCAGCTGGGCGCGAAGGTGGTCGCCGTCAGCGACTCCAAGGGAGGCATATACTCCGAGGGAGGTCTCGACGCGAAGAAGCTCGCGGCGGCGAAGGCCAAGACCGGATCCGTGCAGGGATACGCAGGGGCCGGAGCGCAGAAGGTCACGAACGAGAAGCTTCTCGAGCTCGGAGTCGACGTGCTGATACCCGCGGCTCTCGAGAGCCAGATAACGTCCAAGAACGCCGACGCGATAAAGGCGAAGCTCGTCCTCGAGCTCGCCAACGGGCCGGTAACGCCCGAGGCGGACGCGATACTATTCGAGAAGGGAATAGTCGACCTTCCGGACTTCCTCGTGAACTCGGGAGGCGTGGTGGTCTCCTATTTCGAGTGGGCGCAGAACATAAGCGGCTACTACTGGGACAGGGACGACGTCTACGCGAAGCTGGACAGGATAATGACTAGGTCCTTCAAGAGCGTCATGGACACCCAGAAGGAGTACGCGTCCAAGGGCAAGAAGATAAGCCCGAGGATGGGAGCCTACATAGTCGCCGTCAGCAGGGTTGCGGCCGCGATGAAGGTAAGGGGCTGGTATTGATTCCATAGGGGCCGCGATATGCGGCCCCTTCTGGATGCTCCATAAACAAGATTCTGATGGCAATGGCGGAAAAGCGTTCTAAGATGAAGATCAAGGCAGTCTTATTTGATATCGACGGAACACTGATAAATTCACACGAGGCCATCACCGAATATTTTCAAGACTTCATAGAAAGGGCGGGATATGAAAGGCCTTCAAAGAAGACGGCATCGCAAGGTTCCCGCCTGGTCATGAAAGATAGGATACGGCTGATAACTGGCGAGAAGTCTGAGGAAAGACTGAGCCAAACCCTGAAGATAGGCAAAAACTAGAAAACTTCCCTGTTAAAAAACTGAAAGCTCCTAAATATGCGAAGAAGACCATTCGGATTCTGCATAAGAGCTACCGATTGGGACTTGTAACCTCGAAATTAAGGAAGAGCGTCGACCTGACCTTCTTCAGCGTATTCCCAATGAGAAAATACTTCGAGACTGTCATCTCAGTCGAGGACTATGAGAAGCCAAAACCCGATCCAGAACCGCTCATACTGGCATGCAGAAGGCTAAGACCTAACCAGTGCGTGTATGTGGGAGACGCATTGAGCGACCTTCAAGCCGCAAAAGCAGCAGGAATGAAGTTCGTGCTGTGCTCAAGAGACAGGAAAATCAAAGCAGACGCAAGAATAGCCTCTTTATCTGAACTGCCGAAGCTGGTTGCAAAATTAGATTGAAAATTAATCAGAGGGCCGCCCCCGCGGCCCCCTGACCTTTTTCTTCCTCAGGAAGTATTCTTGACTTTTGAATCCGAGCCCTTGAGGGTCGCTTTCGCGTAATCAGTGGCTATCTTCAGGGTCTCGACGGGCCTGGCTCCTTCGATAGTCAGCTCCCATCTTGTCGGCCATCTTTCTATGGCTTCGTCTATTGTTTTCGTCCACTCAGAATACGTCTGATTCTCGTATTTTTCTGGATTCTTCCTCGTAATCGCATCCAGCAGAGCAATCCTCCTGTTCTCGATTACGCTCTTCATATTCTTTCTGTGCGCTCTTATCAGTACATCGTTCGATGTATCCCCTGAGGCCTCATCACGCGACACTTTCATCTCAGTATATTTGAGTTCCTTGTCTGCGGTTTTAATCAGCCTTCCTGCTCTCTCCAATGCATCCTTCACATCTACAGGAACCTTGATGGCGGTATCCACCATCCTGTCATTAAAAGCATCAAGTTCCTCCCCTAAAACGAAGAACACCCTCTCTGTTTCGTTTGCCATATAAACACTTAGTTACCTTATGGATTCCGACCTATATATGCACTACATTTTTTAGCATATTAACGAGGTTTGTTGTTGTTTTGCTCATCTGGGCAGTCATTGATTGGCTAAGCTCAGCCATGCTTTTTCAGATAGAGACGCGCACTACTTCCCTTCTCCGTCCGCAACAGGGGATTTCAGTATCTCCATCTTGTTGCCGCTATATGCCGTCAGGCTGTCGAGTATGTCGAACACGTGCTCCCTGAGCGCAACCTTGGTACGCTCTCCCGATTCCTTTATGTCTCCGAGTTCCCTGTTCGCGAGCGCTCTGGCAGTGCGCCTCGTAACGTACAGCACGTCGGTCCCGTTTTCCTTGGCGAAAGCCACTTCCCGGAAGACTTCCTTGAGTATCTCCGGGTTGGACGACATGTCCTTTATGTGAGTCCCTACCGCAATCACCGTGTTAAACGGCGCGATCTCTCCGTTCCTGAGCGGTACCATTTCTGCTACCTTCATTTAGTCACACCAATCTAAGCGTTTTCCGCCAATATAAGCGTTGGCGTTATTTGCGTACCCTGCAATTCACTTCTTGAAGAATTTGACAATGTCCTTGAGGGCCATCGTGTTCACGACGTCATCCTTCCTGAGCCACGCCCTCTTCGCTACGCCTATGCCGTAGCGCATCAGCTGCATGTGCACCGTCCTGTGCGCGTCGGTATCTATGCTGAACTTCAGTCCCGCCTTCCTCGCCTTTATCGAATTCTCGTCGTTGAGGTCCAGCCTGTCTGGGAACGAGTCTATCTCCATCACGACTCCCTTCTCCTTCGCCGCCTCGAAGACCCTGTCGAGGTCCATGCCTATCGGAGGCCTCTTGTCTATCAGCCGCTCCGTAGGGTGCGCGAATATGTCGACGTATCCGCTCCTCAGGGCCTTGACGACCCTCTTGGTCATCTCCTCCCTTCCCATGTTCAGGTTCGTGTGCACCGCACCCAGCACGTAGTCCATCCGGTCGAGGGTCTTGTCCTTGAGGTCGAGGGTACCGTCCTTTAGTATGTCCACTTCCCCGCTCTTGAGGAGCCTGATTCTCTTTCCGAACTTGTCGTTGATCTCGTCTATCTCGGCGAAGTACTTCTCGAACTTGACGTCGTCCATCCCGCCGGTCACGAACTCGCTCCTCGAGTGGTCCGTCATGCCTATGTACTCGTAGCCCCTCCTGATTCCCGCCTCCGCGATGTCGCCGAGCGAGTCGTTGCCGTCCGTGTGGTTGCTGTGGACGTGCAGGTCCCCCCTGATGTCCCCTATCGAAACTGTCTTCGGAATCCTGTGCTGCAGGGCGAGGTCTATCTCCCCCCTGTTCTCCCTCATCTCGGGCTCCATGCAGTCCATCCCGATCCTCTCGTATATCTCCCTCTCGCTATCTCCCGCCGCCACGTTTCTGTTCTTCTTGTCGAAAAGGCCGTACTCGTTGAGCTTGTACCCTTTCTTTATCGCGATCTCCCTGACCTTCACGTTGTGGTCCTTGTTGCCCGTGAAGTACTGCAGCGCGGCTCCGAAGCTCTCCCTCTCGACAAGCCTGAAGTCGCAGTTAAGGCCTATCCTGAGCCTTACGCTGGTCTTCGTGGGGCCCTTCGCTATGACGCCCTCAACCTCCTGCATCCCAGTCACGAAGTCCATGACCTTGCTTCCCTTCTCCGATATTAGCAGCATGTCGAGGTCCCCGACCGTCTCCCTCATCCTCCTTGTGGATCCGCAGATTACCGCCTTCTCCACTAGCCCCGACTTGAGGAGCTTGTCCCTTATCGCCTCCGCCTCCGGGAGTGCGGTGCCGAGCAGCATCCTGCCCCCTCCGCTCTCCACCTGGGCTATGCCCTTGCCTATCTCCTCCTCGCTCCTCTCCCCGAAGCCCTCGATGTCCCTTATCTTGTGGCCCTCCACCGCCTTCTTCAGCCCCGCCATGTCCCTGACTTTGAGCTCCTTGTAGAGCTTGAACGCCTTCTTCGCGCCCATGCCCTGGATCTTAGTTATGTTTGTGAAGTCCACGGGGTACTTCTTCTTGAGCTTCTCGTACTTGGCGATCTTCCCTGTCTCGATGTACTCCTTTATGCTGCCAGCGATCCCCTTCCCTATCCCGGGAAGCTCCATCAGCCCTTCGACCCCGCCCTTCTTGTATATCTCGCCGACGTCCTCCTGCATCGAGTCTATGGTCATCGCCGCCTTCCTGTAGGCGAGAACCTCGAACTTCCTCTCGGGGCCCTCGAGAGCGAGCATGTCCGCAATCTCGCCAAGCAGGCCAGCGATCTTGGTGTTGTACACGCATAGACTCTGGAAAACAATGCTTTATACCCTTGCGTTGAAAAGGCACGGCTTACGCTGAGTCTGCGCTTATTCCTGGACCGTTGACGCAGCCTCTATCCCTTCGGCTTTGCCTTCGCCCTTTTAACTGGGGCCAGCGGCTTCGCCGTCACCGTGCGGTCGGCTGCGATCTGCATGTAGATCAGCACCAGCGCTATCGTTATCGGGTATGCGAGGAACGCGCTTACGAACGCGCCCGCGGTCGAGTTCAGGGCGCTGACGATGCCTCCCGCTATCCCGTCGACTATCCCAAGCGCGAGTATGACCGCTAAGATTCCCCACAGGTTCCCGCTGGTGGCGGTCCAGCTCCTGTCGAGCGACTCGAATGTCCTCTTCCCTCCGGCGACGCACGCAACTTCGGAGAGCGAGAGCCTCAACGCCACGTAAAGTCCGGGCATTATCGCCAGCACGAAACCCACTCCGAGAAATACAGTGCCGCCTGATCCGGCCGTTCCCGAGTACGACTCGACGTATGTGATCGCGGCACCGAGGATGATGAACACCAGGGCTGGAAGGAATGCGAACAGGCTGATCGCCCCGCATCCGATGTTTGTGCAGAATAGCGGAACGTATCTCGACAGCGAGACTTTCGCGGAATCGTTGAGGTCCGCCGTGTCCCCCATATAGGTCGCCCTGATGATGGCGCCCATTATGAAGACGCTTATTAGCACGCTTGCGACTATGCCGACGCCTATTCCTATCCAGAACATCGGAGAGGACGAGAGCGTGGAGAGAGCGACGGGATCGCCCTTCACCGCGAGCAGCGGAGTCATTATGAAAAACGATATGATCGCGCTCACTATCGCCCCTATCGCCCCGAGCTTCAGCAGCGTGCCGTTCTTGAAGAGCATGTTGTAGCTCCTGCCTATGACATTAAGGTCAATTCCCATGCATTCATCCCTGTAGTTTGTTAAGGAAGAACAGTATATAAATGCGTGGAGACCGCATTGGAAAATCCGCCTTGCGGATTCCCGTAAACGTCAGAAAGTCTTTTTAGGTTTTACTTTCGACTATACTGCGTGGTAGTGATGTACGATTCTAACGACCAGGAGACGGCTAACGTAGTGAAAAACGAGCAGTTCGATTACGACTTCTTCAAGCCGAAGATCGCAGTGGTCGGAGTGGGAGGCGGAGGAAACAACACCGTCCAGAGGCTCAGCGTTATGGACATAAAGGGAGCGGGGCTCTTCGCTTTCAACACGGACGCAAGGCAGCTCGGGACGATGAA
Source organism: uncultured Microcaldota archaeon (assembly GCA_963753785.1). Lineage (GTDB taxonomy): Archaea > Micrarchaeota > Micrarchaeia > Micrarchaeales > CABMGC01 > JAJYVH01. Next base: position 4,506 of record CAVWDL010000008.1, on the reverse strand, counting down.
CCCGAACATAACGAAGCTGCTTCTAGGCAAGGAGCTGACTCACGGGCTCGGGGCGGGAGGCTTCCCTGAGATGGGAGAGAAGGCAGCCGAGATGTCAAGGAACGAGATAGAATTCCTCCTCAAGGATGCGAACCTCGTGTTCATGACAGCCGGAATGGGAGGAGGCACGGGCACCGGGGCAATCCCCGTAGTCGCAAGGGTCGCGAAGGACCTTGGCGCCATAGTCATAGGCGTGGTCACGCTTCCTTTCTCACTGGAGAGGGTGAGGCTTGAGACCGCAAGGAAGGGAGTGGAGAAGCTCAGGCAGAACGTGGACACCGTGGTCGTCATAGACAACCAGAAGCTGGTGACGCTGTTCCCGAACCTGCCGATAGAGAAGACATTCTCGCTCGCGGACGAGATAACCGCGAAGGCGGTCAGGGGAATAACGGAGACGATAACGCAGCCGAGCCTGATAAACCTCGACTTCGCGGACGTGAGGACGATAATGGCGTCGGGAGGCCTCGCCATGATAAGCGTGGGCACCGGCACCGGATCGAACAAGGTGGACGACTCGGTCAACTCGACTCTCAAGAACAAGCTTCTTGACGTTGACTACTCGAAGGCTTCGGGAGTGCTTCTGCACATAACCGGAGGGCCCGACCTGACCCTGGGAGAGGCTAACCTGATAGCGACGAAGCTGACCGACAAGGTCGGCGCGAACGCGAACGTCACCTGGGGCGCAAGGCTCGATCCCAACTTCATGGGGAAGGTGGAGATCATAGGCATATTCACCGGAGTCGGAGGCTCATCCGTCTTCGGGAAGGAGCCAGAGAACGAGGACAAGTTCGGCCTCGGAAGCCTCTGATCGTACCAAAGTGTTTTCTGCGCTCCGGTCGCAAGGCCGGGGCGCAATCTTTTTCTCTGAGGCGGACGCGGGAATCCTAAAGGGTCCTGCCCGCATCCTTCTTGCGCTTGTCCCTCAGCTCGAATATCTTCTCCTGCAGATCCCTCGCGTGCTTTGGCATGAGGGCGGGGAAGTAGTTCGCGCTGTTTATGTTTCCGTACCTTCCGTAGGAGATGGATGTTCCCCCTATGGGTATTATCCTTAGGGCGGAAAGGCCGAGGATCCTCTCGGCGACTCCCCTGCTTATGATGACGTCAGTTATGTTCTCAAGCGGTATGGAGTCTATGCTGTACCCTATCATACCGCGCCTTCCTATGACCCTGTAGTTCGTCACCCAGTACCTGAATTTTCCGTACGACACTAGAGCAAGGATCCAGCCTATTGTAAGCACGAGCAGGAATAGGAAAGCTATTGCCGCGGCGTCGACCCCTAGGCCCCATCCGAGTTTCCCTGCCGTGACTCCCAATGCCACGTAGAACCCTATCACAAGGCTCAGTACGACTGACGGGAAAAGCCCGTTGAGAATCCTGAAAAGAACGAATCCCCTCTTCTCGGGCACTATGTCCTCGAACAGCTTCTCCCCTTTCTGGAGATTGAATGGCATTTCTTCTTTGGTATTCTTCGCCATGGCACCACGTGGGATATTGGAAGCGAGGGTTTAAAGCAACCTCCTGGCGCCTGCCTTATGCCATGTAGGATTCGACGCTCGTGCTCTCGCCCTTCTCCTTGTTCCTCGACATGACGTAGATCCTCGCGTTCTCGACCTCCTTGAGGGTCTCGTCGTGCGTGATTATGAACACCTGATCCACCAGTCGCGGGAGAACCTCGTTTATCGCCTTCATGAACCTCTGAAGGCCCAGCTGGTCTATGTTGTGCGTGGGCTCGTCTAGTATCATCCACCTGAGGTTCGGAACCAGCACGAGCGCGAAAGCGACCCTCATCGTCAGGCAGGCGACGCTCTTCTCCCCTCCGCTCGCGATCGTGTCCACCTCCTCCCACTTCTCCTCCCCGCCGCGGGCGGTCTTCACCTTGAGCACGTAGTCGTCCGAGGTGGGCTCTAGTGTGATATCCCTGTAGTCCCCGTAGGGATACAGCTCGGGCCAGACCTCCTGCATTATGCCGTTTATGGAGCCTATGAGCCTGGACCTGAGAGTAGTCTGAGTCTCCTCAAGAGCGATCTTGAACTTTGCGATGTTCTCTATAGCGTTCCTCTTCTTCTTGACCTGCGCCTGCATCTTGGAGACGGTCTCGATCTCGCCCTTCTTCTCCTTGGCGAGCGCCGTCTTCTCCTTCTCCGACTTCGTGTTCGAATCGAGCTTCGTGTCGAGCTCCTTGATCAGCACGTTGAGCAACGTGAATTCCTTCTGCATCCCGTCTATGAATCCCTCTGTGACCTCTATCTTTGCCGCCGCCTTCTCCTTCTCATCAAGCGCCTTCGACCACTTCAGCCTGTCCGCGGTGTAGCTCTCCATCCTGGATATAGTCTCCCTCTCGCTCTCAAGCTTCGAGAAGGCCTCCTTCGCCTTCGCCGCGGCCTCCTTTGCTTCATCCTTCGTCTTCCTGAGCGCAGCGCTGTCCTTTCTGGCATCCTCGAGATCCTTGGAGAGCTTCGCCATCCTCTCGTCGAGTCCCTCGTAATCCTTCAGCTTCTCCGCAATCCTCTTCTTCTCCTCTAATTCCTTCCTGCACTTCTCCGTCTCGCTCTCCGCTTTTTCTTTCCCCTTCTTCAGCTTCTCTATCTGCGCGTCGAGCGTCTCGACCGCCTTCGTCCTGTCCCCGAGTATCCTGCTCCTTGCCTCCTCGCTGAGCGCCGTGTCGCAGACCGGGCACTTGCTCCAGTGCTTCTTGAGCTCCTCCAACCACTTTCTGTTTTCGTTCCTGCCCGCGATCGCGGCCTCGCACTCCGTGGCGAACTTCTTCGCGTCGTCCCCTACCTTCGCAAGGGTCTTCTCGAGCTCGGCCACCTTCTCCTTGTCGTATCCCTTGAGCAGCTTCTCCCTTTCGCCCTTCTCCTTCTCCGCGTTCTTCGATTCAGTCTCGGCGCGTACCGCCTTCTCGAAGGAAACCTTCTCCTCCTTATCGGCGGCGGCCTCCTTCTTCGCGAGGTCTTCGAAGAGCGACTTTGCCTCCGCGAGTCTCTTCTCGAGCACGGACCTCTCACTTATGCCCCTCTCCTCTATCTTCTTCATCTCCTTCTCGATGACGCCTATCCTGCTCACGAGCTCCGCGACCTCCTTGATGAGCGTCGTCTTTGTCACATACGCCTCCTTTGCCTCCTTCAGCTTCTTCTCCACGGCGGTTTTATTCGCCTCATTACCGCCGATCTCCTCCGAGAGACCTTTCCTTTCCTCTGCGAGCTTCTCCATCTCACCTGTCAGGGCCCTGTACTGCTCCTCCATCTTCTTGACGTCAAGGGCGGCTATCGTCTTCTCGCTCTCGCCTATGATGTCCTTGATCTTGTTTATCAGAGAGGTCGAGTTCTCCTGCGCGGCGGCGAACTTGTCGAGACCTAGCAGCTGGTCTATCTGCTTCTTCCTGTCCGCGGGCCGAAGCTCGAGGAAATATGTGAGCCTGTTCTGTTCCGAGTATATCGCCCTTGAGAAGAGGTCGTAGTCGACCTTGAGTATCTTCTCCACCTCCTCGTTCACACGCTGCGTCTGCGACTGAAGATAAGTGGTCCCCTTTGAGATGGTCGCCTTGGTGCCGCCGCCAAGCTCGAGGATGCGCTCGACACTGTACGTTTCGCCGTCCGCCTCGAAATCGAGCTTTACGCTGGCCATTTCCTTCTGCTCGGGCCTATTCATTATTATCTCCTCGACGGAGACTCGCCTGTGCTGTATCGCGGGGTAGGTGCCGAAGAGCGCGAATGAGATTGCATCCATCACGCTGCTCTTTCCTGCCCCCATCTGGCCGAGGAGAATGGTCGTCCCCTTCGAGAAATCGAGCCTGGTATTTTTGTGGGTCTTCCAGTTCTTCATCTCTATGGACTTTATCATGGACCCACCGATTCCTTAGTTTACACTAAGCATCTAAACTATTTATTAGGTCTGGTCGAAAGAGACGTAGAGCGCCTAGAGGAGCGTTTCTTCGACGACTTCTACTTCGTTCACTCCGGGGATCTTCCTGAGCTCCTCCTCCATCTCGGAGCTTCCGGTCGCATCGCTGTGGACGAACATTACCTTCAGCGTCTTTATGCCGAACGCCACGTCCTCGGTCTGCATGCCCTTGGGCTTAAGGCCGATGACCTCCTTCTTCACGCTGTCGAGCTTGCCCTCCTCCGCGTAGACCCTGAAGATTACCGCTACGTCTCCCATTACGGTCCCTCAAAATTGCACTCGGTGCACTTGTACTTGTTGTAGGTCTCCCTGCACGCCTTGCACCTTATTACCGTCGTCTTGCCGCAGCTGGGGCACTTGAATTCAGTATACTCTGAAGTGAGCCTTCCGCATGAACTGCACACTTTTCCCGCTAATGTTCCCATGGTGTCACTTTTAGGATGTGTAAATAGACTCTTATTTATACCTGAAAATATATAAAAGGACGCTAAGGGCACGTGGTGTAACTTGGATAGCACGTCAGCTTGCGGAGCTGTTGGTTGCGGGTTCAAATCCCGCCGTGCC
>CAVWDL010000007.1:0-163381 GCA_963753785.1 uncultured Microcaldota archaeon | reverse complement strand
AGTACATCGTTCGTAAAATTCTTTGTAATATTCTCGGCTTTGTGTTATTGTCGCGCTCATGCCGAGAGTCGCACCCACGATCACCTTGAATTCTGTGACGGAGTCCGCATTGCAACACTTAGTTCGATCGCCCTCGACGCCTCAGGGTTTGGCCTCGCGTGCCCGCATTGTGCTGGGGGCGGCTTCCCAGCAGTCTAACCAGGAGATTGCGGCGGCTCTGGGATTGCCCCAGGTTACGGTCGGAAAGTGGCGCCGCGCCTTCGCGGAAAGGGGTTTGGAAGGGTTGCAGGACGCCCCGAGGGCCGGTCGCCCCCGCCAACATGACCGTGAAACTTGGCAACGGGTTCAGACCCGCGTCTGCCAGCAGCCGGCGTTTCAGAGCCGCTGGAGCGTACGGACGCTGGCGCAAGACCTGCACTTGCCGAGCACGACGGTCCACGAAATGCGGGCGGCCTGAGGGCTGCAGCCGCATCGCATCCGGACGTTCACTTTCAGTCCCGACCCCGACTTCGAAGCCAAGCTGCTGGATATTGTGGGTCTGTATCTGCATCCTCCCGAAAACGCCTTGGTCTTGTGCGTCGACGAAAAACGGGAATCCAAGCGCTGGACCGCACCCAGCCCCTGCTCCCCCTCAGCGCCAAGAAACCTCGGAGTTGGACCAACGAGTACGTCCGTCATGGCACGCAGTCCCTGTTGGCCGCGCTGGAGATTGCCACCGGCAAGGTCTTGGCGCATGTCAAGCAGCGCCGGACCTCGGTAAACTTCCTGCGCTTTATGGACGACGTGGCCGCCGCTTTTCCTGGCCGCGACCTTCACGTCGTCCTGGACAACCTGAACATTCACAAGAATGATGCGGCGAAACGATGGTTGGAGCATCACCCTCGCGTGCACTTTCACCATACCCCCACCCACGCCTCTTGGGTGAATATGGTGGAATGCTTCTTCAGCATCTTGAGCAAGAGAGGTTTGGCGCAGAGTGTTCATCGCTCCAAGCAGCAGCTCAAGGACTTTCTGCTGAAGTTCCTTACCCACTACAATGATTCCTGTCAGCCCTTCACTTGGAGGAAGGGACCGGAAAAACTCCGGCGGATCATTGAAGCGACCAAGCAGTACCAAGCCGAACATCCGCCGAAGAGCAAACGCCGCCAGCAGCGAAGGAATAATATAAATTATTAATCGAACGATGTACTAGTATAAACCCTTCCTGGACAGGTAGAATTGACTTCGCTGTTCAGGATTTCCTCGAGGGAGCGAATTCGCGCGCTATAATGCCGGGCGAATCTTGCTGCGTCCTGTTCGAAACGGACCTTAAATGGCGGCAGCTTAAAACTCGGTTTGCAAGGAGGCGTTTATGCGGTGAACTTCCCAATTTTCTCGTCATTCTGGTGACGATCGGACTTCCGCTGGGGCTGGGAGTTGCCTGATCAAAGGTGGGTTCCTCGGCGATCCCGTTTTTTCTGGTGAGGCTCAGTGGCGCTGCTGGCAGTTTCCATCGCCATCACCTTGATTCAGATTCGCAATAAGTAGCACGGCGGGGCGCCGACTACGTAACCGTGGATTCACGGGTTTGGAAGGGCAGGGCGGCGCCGGTTGCGGGGGAAAACTCGTTGGGGGTGCCAGGGGAGGATTGATGGAACCGTGGCAGGCCCCGGCAGGGGCCAGCCGTGAGTAGGCGCAGGTTTTGACCTGCGGGAGAGGAAAATCCACACGACCCCACAACCCCAACGGGGTTGAACTTACGAATGTTCGGCCCCTCCAGGGCCGGAACTATCTCTCGGCTTACCTTTTCCGTAGGTTTCACCTATCCGGCGCAGCGGCGCTCTATGAGCGCCGAAAATCCGGCGGTCGCAGACCGGGGCTACAGCAGCGGTTGTCACTATATTTTGCAAGATTCAATGAAGGTATTGAGGATGGGCCACCAAATTGCGAGCCTACAGATTGGGAAGAGGGCTGCTGGGTGAATTCACGCATCCACGGGTATGACGAGCACCGCCCGGCCAACATGCGCAGACGAGTGACCAGTGACAATGGACAGGCAAAGTCCGAAAGCGGAAAGGCTGGCAGCGCAGCTTCAGGTGCGGCGCGGAAGACTTTTGGGGAAACGTCGAGCCGGCGACAAGTGTGGCGGATTGCCAATTTGTCCATAAAATCAATCAGTGAGCCCGCACACAGGGAAGTATCAAAAATGAAGGTTGCTCCTGAGAACTTATTGAAAACAAAAGGGCATGTCTGCGGCAAAATGTCACATACCCTGACGAGTTGCTGAAAATAAACGATTTATATAAAATGCTGATGAGTTCTTGAAAATACAAGAGATAGGTTGATTTAAGACCCTCGAAATCACGAAATAAACACCTCAAACCCATCCCTGGCCGATAAGTTACAGAAAATAAATAGCTTGTGCGATGCATGTGCAGCGCACCCTGACTAGTTGCTGAAACGAAAGGACTTAAAAGAGGTGTCAGGTACCAATGTTGGGTGCCAAGTGTAAAGGGGCTGGGATAAGGGCGTGACTCGGGATTCGGGGCCGGGGTTGGGGCTGCGTGCGAAGATCTCAAATCGCAAATCTCAAAATCACTTAATCACTCAATGGCCCGATGGCCCGATTCTCTTCGCCCCTAGCACCGGACCCACACCCAGCTCCTTTTAAGCCCGCTGCGAAAGTATGGCATAATCTTGTTTTCAGAATTTGAGGAGAAAACCTTGGCGTGTCCGATTTGCAATAAACGTAAGGCGAAGCGGCTGTGTCCGGCGCGCGCGGAGAGCATCTGTTCCATCTGCTGCGGCACGGAGCGCGAAGTGACCATCGATTGCCCCAGCGATTGCGTGCACCTTGTCGCCAGCCGCCAATACGATTTGACGCGGCTGGAAATCGACTGGGCCAAGGTGCCCTTCGCGGAGGTCAAATTCAACCGCAGTTTCGCGGAGACGCACGGGGCGTTGCTGGTTCGACCTCGATCACGCGATCTGCCAGTTTGCCGCCGACCATCGCGAGGTGGTGGATACGGACGTCCTGGCGGCGCTCCAGACGCTGGCGGAAACTTACCGCACTCAGGCGAGTGGGATTATTTACGAGAAGCCTCTGGACTACCCGCTGCAACGCGGATTGTATGAGCACCTGAAAGCGGCCATTGCGGACTTCCGGGAAAAGGAGGCGCAGCGTGTGGGCATGACCACCGTGCGGGACAGCGATGTCCGCGACGCGCTGATTTTCCTCACCCAGCTTTGCGCCGTGCACGAGAATGGCCGGCCCAAGGGGCGCGCCTATCTGGATTTGATCCGCCAGCAGTTCCCGAAGGAAGAATTCCAGAAATCCGGGTCGAATATCGTACTGCTTTAGGAGTCAGGAGTCAGGAGTCAGGGAGTCAGGAGTCAGGAGCTCGAAGTCCAGGATCAGGCAGCATCCAGATCGGAGTTACCTCTACCGATTCTGCCGCACTGTCTACCGTCTACCTGACTCCTGACTACCTGACTCCTTCTTTCCATGAGCCAAGTCGATCAAGTTCGCGCCGCGGCCGACATCGTCAAGATCGTGGGCGACTATGTGAAGCTGCGCAAGGCGGGCGCGAATTACGTGGGCCTGTGCCCGTTCCATCAGGAGAAGACGCCCTCTTTCGCGGTGCATCCGGTCAAGCAGATCTTCCACTGTTTTGGCTGCGGCGTAGGGGGCGACGTCTTCAAGTTTGTGATGGTGATGGACAGCCTGCCGTTTCCGGAGGCGCTGCGGCGCGTGGCCGAGAAGGTGGGCGTGCACCTGGAAGAGAGGGCGGGCGATGAAACTTACGACGCCAACACCAAGCTGCGGGCGGCGCTGATGAAGCTGCACGAAATCGCCGCCAAGTTTTTCGCCTCGCAGTTGGGGGCGACGGCGGAAGGGCGCATGGCGCGCGCCTACCTTGCCGACCGGGGCATGACGGACGAAGTGGTGGGCCGCTTCCGCATCGGCTATGCGCCGGGGGACGGGCAGGGGTTGGTGCGGCAATTCGGCGGCGCGGATTTTGAAAAGGAGGCCCTGGAGAAGAGCGGACTGATCATCTATGATGCCGAACGCCAGCGCCCCTACGATCGTTTCCGGCGGCGCATCATCTATCCCATCGCCAACGATGCGGGAAAGGTGGTGGCGTTCGCGGGCCGGGCGCTGGGCGACGACCAGCCCAAGTATCTGAACTCACCGGAAACGGCGATCTACACCAAGAGCCGGTTGCTCTATCACCTGGACCGCGCCGCGCAGGCCATCCGCAAGCTCGATTACGCCATTCTGGTGGAAGGTTACATGGACTGCATCGCGGTGGCCTCGAGCGGCATCGAAAACGTCGTGGCCTCATGCGGCACCAGCCTGACGGAGGGGCAGATTCGGCTGCTGGGCCGCTACACGCGGCGCGTGGTGGTGAATTACGACCCGGACTCCGCGGGGATGGCGGCGACGGAGCGCTCACTGGCGCTGCTGCTGGAAGCGGGATTTGAAGCCAAAGTGCTGGCGCTGCCCGGCGGGCTCGACCCGGATGAATTCATTCGCAAGCAGGGAGTGAGGGCGTATGGTGAGTTGCTGGCGAGCGCGCCTTCCTATCTCGATTACTTGACGGAGCGTGCCGCCAAGACCCACGATGTGCGCACCCCGGAAGGCAAGGTGGCGGCGGCCAACGCCATCCTTCCGTATCTCATCAAAGTGCCCAACCCCATGCTGCGCGCCGAGTTGGCGGGGCGCCTGGCAGAGCGCTTGCGGGTGGATGAGCGCTTGTTGCGCGACGAACTGCGGCGGGCGGCGGGCGAGAAGCGCGGGGAAGTCCGCGTGGTGGAAGAGGCGGCGGCGGACGCCAACCACGCCGTCAAGCAATTGCTGCGCGCCTGCCTGGAAAGCGAAGAGATGGCGGAGGCCGTGCTGCCGGAAATCGTGGAAAGTGGCGCGGTGGGCGGATTAATCGGCGAGAATATTTTCAAGCACTTGTGGGAAGCTCGGAAGCGCAATGAGAAACTGAATCTGGCGGAATCCGAAGGGGTGCTGAGCCCGCAGGAAAAACGCCTGGCGTACGACGCGCTCTTCTGGCCGGGGGCTCCGCCGAGCTTGGAACAGGCCCAGGGTTACTTGCGAGCGCTCAAAGCTCCGAACGCCTCGCAACGCGAGCGTGATAAGCTGCTGCGGGATATCGAGAGCTGCCGTGCAATCGCAAGATTCTGCCCGGCTTACGGAATTGCAGCGGGCAAAGTCTCATCTTGACAAAGAGTTACGAAAACTGGCCCGCCCATAAAAAAATCCGCGCAAGGACAAACGAATTGGGGTATATTACATCTAATTTTATGGAGCCGTAGAAGATTGACGGCTAATGTCAAATGTTGCTTCAGGGTTGCCAGTGGTGGCACCGCCGAGGCTGTGTGCGGCGTGTCGCCTATTTCCATTTCTATGCGTGACTGCTAGTCTGCTGCCTGTGGGGAGGCCATTGCTTTGGCGTTTGACGAAAAGTTCGACCAAGTAAATAAACTGATCAGCCTGGGAAAAGAGAAGGGCTACCTGCTTTACGACGAGGTCAACGACCTCCTGCCTTCCGATGTCCATTCGGCGGAGGACCTCAGCGATCTCCTTTCCATGTTCGATAACGAGGGGATTGAGGTGGTTGATTCCCCGCGCGGCAAGTCTGCGGAAAGCATTGCGCTGGATAAGACCGATGACCTCAAGGCCGACGAAGCGGGCGAGGACGTTGAGCTGGACCTGACCCCCGGAGCTCTGGACAAAACCAACGACCCGGTGCGGATGTACTTGCGGGAAATGGGCACGGTGCCGCTGCTGACGCGCGAAGGCGAAGTGGAGATCGCGAAACGCATCGAGCGCGGCCAGATGAAAGTCTTCAAGGCGCTCTCCCGTTCTCCCATCGTGATTCAGGCCCTCTTTGCCCTGGCCCGGCAGCTCAAGGCCGGGGAAAAATCCATCAAAGAAGTGGTGGTTTTTGATGACGACGAGCTGACCGAGGACCGCGTGGTCCAGCGCTTGAAGGAGGTGGTGGGCACCATCGATGAGATGGAGCGCCTCTACAAGAAGCTGGGGCAGTTGCGGGCCAAACGCGACGCCATTCCGCGCAGCAAGCGGCCGCGCGATTTCCGCCGTTACAGTTGGGCGGCGGCCGAGCATCGCATCCTGATTTCACAATTGCTGCGATCGATCCAGTTCACCCACACGCAACGCAAGGCGCTGATCGGGGCCATCCGCCAGGCGGTGGATGAAATGCGCCCGCTCGAGCGCGAGGCCAATCGCCTGGAAAAGCGCGTGGAAGGGACCCGCACCAACGGCAACAAGGATCTGCGCAAAGAACTGCGTCAGGCGCGGACGAACCTGGAAGATTTTGAGGGCCGCATTCAGGCCACCACCATGGAGCTGCGCCGCAGCTACCAGAACATTGTGATGGGGGAGGAGCAGGCGGAAGTCGCCAAGCGCGAGCTGATTGAAGCCAACCTCCGGCTGGTGGTGTCGATCGCCAAGAAATACACCAATCGCGGCCTCCAGTTCCTGGACCTGATTCAGGAAGGCAACATCGGCTTGATGAAAGCCGTGGACAAATTCGAGTACCGCCGCGGCTACAAGTTTTCCACTTACGCCACGTGGTGGATCCGGCAGGCCATTACCCGCGCCATTGCCGACCAGGCGCGCACCATCCGCATCCCCGTGCACATGATCGAGACCATCAATAAGCTCATCCGCACCTCGCGCCAGCTCGTGCAGGAGTACGGGCGCGAGCCGACCTCGGTGCTCGACCTCTTCATACCCCTCCTGTTCCTCGCGAACAAGAACAGGGTGCTTCTAATCCAGGAGAACTTCTTCGAGGAGATACTCATAGCGCTGAAGTAGGTGTGCCGATGGAAGATGGGATAGACTACAAGAAACTCGTCGAGGCGGCGCTCTTCATGTCGCCCGCGGCCCTAAGCGTGCAGGAGCTATCTGGCATAATAGGAGTCGGATCCGTAGGCCACGTGGAGGAGATGGTCAAGAAGCTCGTCGAGGAGTACAAGGCGAGGGACACCTCGCTTGAGATAATCGAGATAGACAAGAAGTTCATGTTCGCCCTCAGGGAGCCCTACGCGAGCAGGGTGAGCAGGTTCGCCACCGGGCCCGACATAAGCAAGGGAGCCCTAAGGCTTCTCGCGTACGTCAGCAAGAACAACAACGCTCTCCAGAGCGAGGTCGTGAAGATATTCGGCGGGTCGACTTACGACTACGTCAAGGAGCTCGTGGAGAAGGGCTTCATGGAGAGGAAGAAGCAGGGCAGGTCCAGCAGGATGTCGGTCACCAACAAGTTCAAGGAATACTTCAGCGTCTCCGTCTAGTACGTGGGATGCGTCTCCTTCACTCCGGCCACGAAGTTCATGTATATCGCGGCTACGAAAAGGTACGATGAGAGCCTGTTCATGTAGCCCTCGAGGTCGGGGTCGAGCTTGTTCTTCGCGGACACGGCGACGATCTGCCTCTCCGCGTTCCTCGCTATCGCCCTCGCCATGTGCAGGTGCGCGGAGGCCTCGCAGCCGCCGGGAATCACGAACGACTTCAGCTTCGGCACGCGCCTATCGAGGTCGTCTATGTCCTCCTCAAGCTTAGCCAGGGCTACGGGGCCGAGCTTCGCCTTGGGCACATTCACCTTGTATGAGGCGAGGCCTGTGCCTATCTTGAACAGCTCGTTCTGTATCCTCCTGAGACTGGTCCTGACCATCTCGTCGCGCGTGTAGTAGAGCGCCGCTCCTATCGCGCTGTTGAGCTCGTCCACCTGCCCGATGGCCTCGAAGATGACGTAGTCCTTCCTGAAGCGCTTGTTTCCGAGAAGGCAGCTGTATCCCTTGTCCCCCTTGCGCGTGTAATATGCCATGCGACCCATATTGAATAGCAATCACTCTATTTTAATATAATTGCCACGAATAAGATTACAATGGGCTCGTGGTCCAGCGGCAAGACGCCACTTTCACAGAGTGGAGAGCGGAGTCCGACTCTCCGCGGGCCCATCTTACTTTGAGTAACGTTTCTTCTCCTATCTCCCGAGACGGCTGTTTCCGAGCCAACGCATAAATAGGAGGAAAGCCATAATTGATAGTGAAGCTGGCTTCTGGGTGGGTGCCTGAGGGAAGGGTCCGCTAGAAGGGATCCTTCCCTAGAGGCAAATGCATTGAGTTCAGATGGCTTCGGACTCTGAGAAATTAACCTACTACCTTGTCTCCTCTTCGCATTTTTTCCAAATCCCTCTCAAGTTGTTCTTTTGATATAAGATCAGCAAGCTTGCCATCTCCTTCTGAATAGCGTAAGCCCCTGAGGATCACTATTGGCCTTCCCTCCCTGCTCTGCCCCATTATCAATGAGGCGGCTGCGGCCATTTCATCCGCAAAAGATATGTTCACTCCCCTCTTTTTACCATATAAATCCGTTTCGTCTGCCTTGCCTTTCGCTATCGGAGGGAAACCCGCGACGCCTATTGCCAAGCCTACCGATCCAGCCCTGTATTTTATTCCTAGGGAGTCGTTTATCACAACGCCAACGCTCTTTCCTGATAAAATTCCCAGTTCCTTCCTTATCCTCTGTGCGCTGGCATCCGGATCCACAGGCAGCAAGCTCACCAACTCTTCATTTGGATCCCCGACGTTCGCCCTGTCTATGGCCGCGCTTGTGCATAAGAATCCTAACCTGTGATAAACCTCAACTACCCCAGGCCCTACACTGACGACCTCACCCTCTTTAAGCATAAGTTCCACCACTCTCGGATCTTTCCCGCTCTTATTCGCTATCTCCTTAGCCTTTTCCGATGGGGAAACTGTCTTCAATGAGACTATTGCGCCTTCCGCTTTAGACACTACTTTTGACGCGATTGCGACTATGTCCCTGTCCATTAGTTCTATTCCTGCGTTTCTCATGGAGTCGAATATCACTCTCGCTAAGTCGTCACCAGGTTTCACCAATGGAAAGTTGGGCACAGCTATGAGCTCTGATCTATATGCCGGTGTGTTATTTCCGCTTGAAGCGATCGTATGTTTCGTAGCATTTGCCATTGACATTACCCCCTCTTATCCATAAAATTTAAGGTTAACGTGGTATATAAGGATTGTCTTGATTGCTTTGATCTAAGAAGCGTACGCTCTTCGTTAACGAATTCCTTAGCGATTCCGCTTGCTTTTCTATAATATCATCTATCTGCGATGGTCGTTTTACTCGTTGGATCTCATCGAAGTATGTGACGACTCTGAGCAGGAAGAAAGGAGTCAACGTGCAGGCAAGTTCATTTGCAGATTCCTGGGTCAATCTGTGTGAGAATACGAACGATAGGAACCTGGACAATATGCCGTTCCATTCTTCCCCAGTCATGCCTCCTTTTTCAGAGAATTTCTTCGATTCGGTGCTTATGAAGAGGTCATCCGATGACTCTGATTCTCTTATGCGCCCCAAAGCAGCCGCTTTAAGTTCTTTTATGGCAGAAGATTTGGGTTTTATAGAAAGAAAATCCGTCCTTCTTGTAGATCCATGAGCATTTCTACTCGATGCCTGCTGTTTGGAATAGTTTGAAAGCATATACAGAGATGTCGATGCCACCTGCACAAACATCTTCTCGATCTTATTGAAGCTTGGTTTGTGTATTTTCCTTCCTAGATTCGCGCTCGCAATCCTGAAACCTCCAAATGCTGCAGACATGGTGATGTAGATGTCGATTCCGTAGCCGTATGCTGAAATCGGAGGCTTCCGGACAGCAATCCTTTTTATGAGCCTTTTGCTAATCGCAAAATCGCCTCCTATGGGTTGCGCTATGAACTGGTCAGAGACAGTTCTCATTATTGGGTAGCAAAAGTGGTTTGTGGTATTGGCTTCGTATCTGTTTCTCGTGTATAACGGAGTTACAAGGTCCGCGCAATCATCAAGTATCGGTGTTAAGATTGAACGTATCCACGTTGGAGAGATGGTTTTTGTATCCGCATCAAACATGCAAAAGGCGTCAACATCATCGCGTTCGCAGAATTCAATTAATCTCAGGATGCTTCCTCCTTTTCCCCAGTTTCCTTTATCTAGTGTGCTGAGCTTCTGACTTTTTGTCCGCGTATTTAAGAATAACTTTCTGGTCGCATCTGTGCTATTCCCGTCTATGTTGATTATCGTGACGGCGAATCCTTTCAGATATAGTGATGCGCCTTTATCTATCTGGAGCAGTGTGTTTTGTATCGAATCCGCTTCGTTTAGCGTAGGTATCCCTATCACTATCTTTCGGATTTGCTTGTCGCTGGTGTGCTTCATTTTCCATCACGCGCTATTTGGTGCCGTCAATATCCTCGCATATCCTTTTCATTGGTCCCGAGACATATTTGTAGTTCGGGTTTCCGATGATCCAGTCGATGAGTTTTTTTCTGGCGTTGTGGAATCTTTGATTGTCAAGCGAGGGAAGATAGCCGCAATAATTCAAGGATTTGCCTATTAGCGGAGTAATCATTGCACCTTTAATGTAAGCAGAAAAGTTCTGATGGAGATAAACCCTGCTGAACAGCAAGTCTGGAGTTGTGGCTAAAAGAATTGATTCGGGATCGTTCATTAGGTGCACGTACACTATCTTCTTTATCGGAACGGGAGACTTTTGGATGCCTATCCCCAAAGCGACCGGACGTATGCTGGCAGTAGTCGTCCATTCATCCTTGCCTTTAGTACTCGTAAGGAAGAATCTCCTCAAATCGCGGTTGTAATGCTTTATTGTAGACATTCTGAGCCTGAATACTTTTGTGCCATTATACAGATGGCCCACATTCCCCTCAGTACCAATCGTCACCAAATCATTTCCCACTAGGTTATACCCGTATTCTCTGCATAACGTGATTGCTACCGATGTCTTGCCCGAGCCTTGCTTGCCTAGTATGAGAATTCCGTTTCCGTCCTTTGCCACGGCAGCACCATGTATTGTGAATCTTGAGCGTTTCATCCGCTCCCTCTCAGTTAAATACTGAATGAGATAGGGTATGGTGTCGCCATAACTCAATTCCTCTGTCTTGCCCGTAACCAAGGCAAATCGTTTCTTCAATCTGATCGCGGCAGTGTCTGAGCTTCTCAAGTATAAGGTGCTTCTTATGTTTTTTCTGTCCTTAGAGAAGCTTACGTGCCAACCCGGTATGTATGAATAGAGTCCCCTCTTCCTGAGCAAATGCAAGAATTCTTTAGAATCTGCATATATGTTTACGCCTTCGGTACCCAAATAGACCGAACAAAGAAAGTTAGTGTCCTTATGAGAG
The DNA here is from genome assembly GCA_963753785.1 of uncultured Microcaldota archaeon. GTDB lineage: Archaea > Micrarchaeota > Micrarchaeia > Micrarchaeales > CABMGC01 > JAJYVH01. The sequence continues at coordinate 152,158 of CAVWDL010000007.1, read as the reverse complement.
TACATTAAAATCACTTGTTGGTAAAAATACCTTTTTTTCAAGTATCTCTTTTGTCCAATCACGATCTGCCAGTGATCGTTTAATCAGCTGTGTTACTTTGTCTTTGTCTAGTTTCTTTGAGGCGTTCACATTCAATTTGCTCGGGTCATATAGCGGATCCCCATTTCTTGTTGTCGCTACAAGATCAACCTTGCAATCAAACTCCTCGGAGATTAGTCTTGATACTTCCCTTAGAACATAATTGTATACTTTCCCTACGTGATAAACCGGATTTTTACCACAAATGGCTTCGGCGGTAGATGGTCTCATGCAGGATATTAGTCCATACGTCCTGTTTCCTCGCCCAACCACGCCCTCCTCTCCATAATCTAACGCAGATCCGCTTACACAGAAGTATAATTCCCTTGCGAGCGGCTTTCTTGCTTTATTGACTCTGTTGTCTTCCGTATTGAGATCCAGCGTTATGTCGTGACTATTTTCTCCATTTCTCAATTGCCACAAGAGGTACTCGTATACAATCTGCTTCTTCTCGAAATAGTCCTTCTCATCAGTTATTTGGCTCGCGAAGAAGGGGGCACATACTACAAACTTAGCTGAATTGCCTGATCTGACCGCCATGACTTTAATGTCTTGGCCCACAAAACTGAACTTTGGCTTCATACTCTTTTCGTAGAACGAGCACTCGCAACGTAGAACCGATTTTTCGAGTTCAGATAAGGGCCAAAATCCAGTCATGGTCGAAGTGTCGTTTGCATATGCGCTGGTATGCTCTGGCAAGTCACTGGCATCTCGCGGGTTGAAGAAATAAGGGTTTCTTGAGTTTGAAGTAACAAAATTGTGGACCTCTAGCCTCCTCTCTATGTCAAAACGTGGCAATCTTTCCTTAAGGTATCCTGTGGCGCTGTCTTTCTGCATTCTCTCTATATCTATCGGAACAGATGCGAAACTCTTACTCATGCGTCCATTTAGAATGAGCCTTATGGGTTTTATCATCTCACCGTACCCGTATCTGATGTCACATAGTCCACCTAAGATGCTTATTTTATCGACATTATGGTGCAACACCAATCCGAAAGTTTCGATGCAGTGTTTTGAGTATGCAAGCGATATGGATTCCGCAATACCATCGGCTAGCGTGTCGGGATGACCCAACCCTTTCCTCTCAACGACTTCGTATTCCAATCCCTCAACACCGGAATTCACGCCTAATGTCACATCCATTTTCAACACCATTCAGCTGCCATAGAGTTTCTCTATCGCCTTCACCGTTTCCAGGGCGTCTTCGACAGTGCACAAGCGGCTGTCGTCCGTACCAGAAAGGAGAAATGAATTCAAGGCGCCAATCAGACCCTCGTGAGATAGAGGTTCTGCGGAATTTATGCTTTTCAATCGTTCTTCATCTACTCCGTCTTTTAGGCTGATGAAAGAGATCTTATCCAATGCGGTTCCACCCAGACTTATGCTTCCGTTCTCTCCGATTATGAATAAGGAGGATTCGAAAGTCTTATACTTCGTATAAGTGGTGACCTCCAAATTACCCATTGTTCCGCTCTCGAATTCCAATAGTGCGACGTATATGTCGTCAACATCGGATACGCTACGCACATTCAGGACCTTTTTATCGACATGTTTTATGGGACCGCAGATTTTCCTCATGATGTCAATAATGTGGGATCCCTGGTTGAATAACATTCCACCTCCAGCCGAAACGCTTCCCCGCCAGTTGCCATTGAAGTATGCATCGTCACGCCACCACCTTACCTTTGCGGAGCAGAACACGACATTTCCCAGTTTACCTTTCTCAAGCAACTCAAACAAGTATTCTACTGACTTGTTGAACCTGTATTGATAATTTACAAACACGTTTTTATGATAGAATTCGCTGTTGAGTATCTCCTCTCCTTCGCCGTGGTTTAGGCACATTGGTTTTTCACACAGGCAGTCTTTATCTGCCTTAAGGGCTGCCATAAGAATAGTTTTGTGGGTGTTGTGCGGAGTCCTTATATTAACGACGTCTATCTTCGGATCTCTGAGAAGATCATTTAGGCTATTTTTGGCCTCGCAGTCGCATGATTCGGATGCTTTTTGTGATCTGTTCGCATCGATATCAAAAACAGCGCCTATCTCGCAGTAAGCCTGCTTCGATATCGCATCGATGTGCTTTGTGAAACCGTCCCCACAACCCACAATTCCATACCTCAGCCTTTTTGTCCCTAACATCCCGCGCAAAGCAATCAATGACTCCAGCGTGGCTGCTTCCGGCGACTCCTTTACGTGAGTTTCCAAGGATAGATAAATATCTTTCCCCTCAAAAATCGATGAGATGTCTGACAAGATCCTCTTATAATTTATTATGCCTCTTCCCAATTGCACGTAGTTGTTGTTCGCATCGAAATCCTTAAGGTGGAAATACCTTATTGCGTTCGAAAGATACTCCAGGTCTTCCCTTGAAACTCTATCGCCAACCCTGTAGAAATTGGCTATATCAAACCATAGCTTCAATGCCGGATGCTCTGTTCCGTCAAACAGTTTCCTCACGTCAGCCATCCTGTGCACAAAACACGGAGGTTCGTTCTCGAGCGCCAGATATATCCCCTCCTTCTTGGCTTCATCCAATGCAAATGAGAAGAGGGGATCCTGCAGCAGGTCATAAGTTACTGGTTTCTCTGGCCTTAGCGTGGAAAAGATGCGGATAAGGTCAGTTCCGAGTATTCTCGCAACGCCTATGGCTTTCTTGATGTATGCCTTTTTCTCTTCTTCGCTGAGGTATGGGTTGAAGAAAAAAGTGTCCGCTTTCACTTCGGAGTTCACTCCGGCCCGGTACCACTTGAATAGAGGGGACGCCACTGCAGATACTTTGAGATTGTTTTTCCTCAAAGAGGAAGCCAGCTCCTTCACCTCATCGAGACTCAGGTCTACGACATTCCGATCGCCGATTGTCCTCACCTCTATGTTTTTTACGCCGTTGGCGCTGAGGAAAGCCATCGCTTCAGACACGTTGTGTGTTATTTCGTCATTTATTACGCTTATGTCATTCCTATCCATGCATTTTCCCCTCCAGTCTATTTCTGACCTCTGCCACCATAGACAAAGGCACTGTTTTGTTTGTCCATAACTTGAATGAGATCACGCCCTGATATAACATCATATATATTCCAGAACATGTCTTTGCTCCGTACTTCTCTCCAGAAGAGAGAAATCTAGTGGTATAAGGGTTGAAGACAGCATCAAAGAAGAACTTTGAACCGATATCGGACTCCTTTGCGACAACCTTCAATTGATGGTTCGATAAGATGCATGAGTTTACATCGGGATACATTCCGACTGGCGTTGCGTTTATCACATAATCTGCGGCAGCTACCTCTTCGATGACTTCACGGTCGCCCAGCGGCCTAAACTTCAGTTCGTTTCGTTGCGTCTTAAAATCAGAAACAAGCCTGCGTGCTTTGTTGATGTCACATGGCCTGTTCAGGACAGTGATAGCACCAGTCTTTTCAAGCAGTTCGAATATCATGGCTCTCGCGGCTCCCCCCGCTCCGAAAACCACCACGCGATCGGATTTATTGATTCTCTTCAGGTGTCTTTCCATAGCGGCGATAGCACCAATTCCATCGGTATTGTACCCTATCAGCTTTGAATCCGCATTCACTATGGTGTTTACCGCGCCTATCGAAGATGCCCTTTTTTCAACCTCGTCCAAATGCTTAATCACTTCTGTCTTGTACGGCAAAGTTATGTTTGCGCCCGTTATGCCCAATGTCCTGATTCCGTAAATTGCATTCTTGAGACCCATTCTTTCGGAAGTTCTTACGTGAAACTTCGCGTGCACATAATCCAAACTGAAGTGTTCCGCAAATTTGCCAAACATCAGGTCTGAAACGCTATGCTGTACGGGATCGCCTATCAAACAAGTTATTATCTGATTTTGCATGCGCTATCGCCATTTTGCTATGATTTGGCATCTCTTCCGTCCTTGATCCTTTCATTTATGTTTCTGACCTCTTTCAGCAGGACGTTATCTACTCCAATTCTATCAGTCTCAAAAAGCAACGCATCTAAGTCCTTAGGCAGGCAGCTTCCTTCAAAAGGACCCTTGTTTGGATTCAGGTGGCTTGGACCTATTCTCCTGTCCAGTCCTACTATCTTCATCACTTCTAGAGGATCCACGCGCATACGCCTGCATACGAGACCCATCTGATTCGCGAAGGATACTTTGGTAGTCAAGAAAGCGTTTGATGCATATTTCGCGAGTTCAGCAGTGTCGGAATCCACCACCACTATGTGTTTTGAGAAAGTTTTGTAAAGATCGCATAGCGCTTTTATTGCTTTTCTGTCCCTTCCACCTATTACTATTCTGTCAGGATTCAAGAAATCCTTATTTGCGTTCATGGCGGTCAGGAACTCTGGATTAGACAGTAGGTGCAGTTTCTTGTTTCTGGTGCGGGCCGTGCGTATGAGCCTTCTAGTGGTGCCAACCATTACGGTGGATTTGATCACCACGATCTTTTGCCTCTTCGATACGTCCGCAATCCTCATAACTACTTCATAAACGGCTTTCGAATCGTTGCTGCCGTCACTGTTCGACGGCGTAGGTACGCATATGAATATTATGTCTGAGTTATCAACCAGATTCTCCAATTTGTAACAAGGGACATATCCTTTTGCTTTCGCCTTCTCAAGTGCCGCATCAGAGGTGTCATTGACGTATATGGCATTGCCTAAATTTCCGAATGCATTTGCTACTGCGAAGCCAACATAGCCAAATCCGACCACTCCTATGCGCATGAGACATCAACTCTCAGGTCACTCATAATAAAACAGGGCAAGGTAACGTCAATTAACGTAGACACTTCTATCATCACCTTCGGATGATATCCTGTTGTACACAAATCAATCGCTCTTATCGCTTCTCAGTCAAAGAGATACTATTTCCCGTCAGCGTAGACGACCCTCCAGACGTTGGGCCTCTCCTGGACCCACTTGACCTTCCTTTCACTGTCGTCCGCTACTGCAGTGTTCTTTTTCCCAACTCCCAATATGTTCATTCCATCCCTCTAAGCGTGATATTGAGCAGGCGAGGCAGCAGCGCGTGTTGAGCGTGCCGCCCGCTTGCAGGGAACGGAAGACCAAGACCCGAAGACATCGTGTGGGTGGCATCTCAGAATAAGATTCCCGGTGCCACAGGTCCCAATGCCCATCTCACTCCCTAAGGAGTATATTATGCAGTTCTTGCTCGTATATATCTAAATGCTGAATATGTATGATTTCTACACCCAAAATAAGCTAATATGTACTAAAAATGCTTATTTTGAGTGAACAATAACCAAAGGAATAAATATTCGGAAGGAATTACTACTCATGGAGAGTGGGACGATGGCAAAGGTCGCTAAGGAGGACGACGACAAGAAGATAGAGGAAAGGATACTCACCGCGCTGAGCATGAACTCGAGGGAGGGCATAGACGGAATTGCAGAGTATGCGGGCGTTACCCGGGATCAGGCACATGGCAGAATCAAAAAACTCGTCGAGAAGTACGGCATACGCTTCATTCCAGAGATAAACCTGAGGAATGTGCAGAAATACGAGTACCTAGGACTAAGCTGGGGCAAGTCAAAACGCGAAATGATCGGCCTTCTCACGAGCGGCGCAAGCTTCAGCATAGGTTTTGAGGAGTATATTGCCTTTATAGAATTCAAGGAAGGCGAACCTACAGATAGAGAGATACTTGATGCGATGGAGGAATCCTATCTTCCACAATACATAGCAAGGACGTCAGGGGGATGCAGTCTGATGCTGTATGCCGTGGCAAGAAACTCCCAAGATATAAGCAGATTTTTATATAAATTCATGAATAATCTCGGAAAATTCAACTCCACAGCGAGGTTGCAGTTCATATGGCCGACATTCGGATACTTCCCGCTCCGCGATGAGCTCATAAACCAGATGCAGATAAATTCTCGATATAGGACGCTTCTTCTGGCCCTCAACAAAAATGCAAAAGTCGAATTCAAAAGCCTTGCAAAAGAGATGGGTGGAGTGACCGGCATGACTGTAGGTGCTACGTACGCAAGACTCGGAGATATGGCGCTTTTGGAAAGGCCCACTATTTGCATAACAAAACAGGTCGAGCCACTAATAGGTTTGTTTACCTTAGCCATAGTAGACAGGAAGAGATTCATGAAAAACAGGGACAAGTGGCTATTGGATTTTGTTAGAGAAAAGATCAAACATTACGTCTTTATTGCAAATATAAACAATCCCGATGGGATTCTGATTATTGCCCGTTTCGGAAACGCCTTAGAGATGGAGAACTTCAAGAAAAACATTGATACACTCGATATCGGAGTTGAGATTGAAGAATCAACAATTCTACAGGATATTTATGGAAATCTGGGGATAAGGAGTTTCATTCCGGAGGAAACGATTCAGTATAAAGAATTAGCAAGCAAAGGCTTGGTGCCTGGAATGAAACAAAGAGCATATGAGAAACACAACAGATCAGCAACTAAACCTTCAAACTCCACGAAAGGTAAAAAATTCGATTTCGCTAACCTATCTGAATGATCTTCCTGATTAAACTGGAGTCTGTCTTGAACGAGCCCCTATAATCATCCCTGAGTTTGACTGAACTGTTGGTCAAAGCCATCCTAGGGCAATTGCCTCCGCCCCCGCTCATGACAAACACAGTCTTTCTTGCATGTTTCAGTATCTTCATAGTCCCACTAATATGTCTTTGCAAAGCCCCCTTAATAACTTTGCTCTTAGTTTGTTGATGAATTCCAGAGACTCGGTTAATCCAAGCCAAAAAGGGCCTTAGCCATGCTTAAGGCTCCGGATACAAGCATCGACTTATCCGATCTGCCTAGATGACCTTCCTGAGCAATCTTGCTCTTGTCCTAAGCGAGCCCCTGTAGTCATCCCTAATCTTCACGGATCCGGACACCAGAGTCATCGACGGGCAATGTCCACCGCCATCGCTCATGATGAACGTCGTCTTCCTGCTGTTTTTCAGAACCTTCATAATCCCACGATGCTAATTGAGAGCCCTGTTTAAAAAGAACTCTCTTTAGTTTGCGTCTTGGAATTCTGGCTCAATTCAAGGTATTTGTCGTCTATTAACAACAAAAGTAAGTGGGTATTTAGGCGGCTTGTCCCGCGGGCCCATCTGCTTCTGATTTGGGAGAGCCGGAGTTCAGCTCCGACCCCCTCATTGCGTTTACTTCTTCTTTGCGGACGATTTGCCTGATTTCTGACTGTGTGCGAGGTAATGTCCAGCGAATCCTCCCACCGCTCCCAACACTATGGAGACGACAAGCGCGCCTACTGCGCTCGTTGCTGATAGTCTCCAGCATCGGGAACAATATGAATAGTCCGAGTATCGCGAACACGAGGCCCGAGACGACTCCCGCGACTATCGCATCCTCCTGCTTCCCTTTACCATCCAGCCCGCTATGAACCCTCCGAGCACCAGAGCAAGGAATCCGAAATCATAAGCGATGCTATGCATAGTGTATCTGATTATGATCTGCACTATGACCATTGCAACTCCTCCGATTATTCCTGCTTTTCCTATTTCCATATAGTCCATTTTCAAACCCTGATTACCATAACAAATGAAGTTTTATGAACACCTATGCAAAAGCGAAGACGGAAGGTGGGAAGGCATCGGGCGCAATTCCTTCAGAAAAGCTTATCTATCTTCAAAGCCGATTTATCATCGTATATAGGTGGTTGAGTGAAGGACGAAATGAAAGACGAGAAAATGGAAAGAAAGATGGCGATGTGGAAGATGAAGAAGGAGATGTTCGACTCCATGGACGAGAAGGAGCTCAGGGCATACATAACCGGCTACACTATGGCGGAGCACATGCTGCTGAAGAAGCTTCTCCCGAAGCCCGAATGCGGCTGCGGATGCGGCTGTGGCTGCGGAGGCGGACAGGGATGCGACTGCAAGGAAGGCCAGTGCAACTGTGATGGCAAGTAGGCCTGTAACGCCGCAGCGCATGGATTGTTTGTGCTGCGGTTCTTCTCCTTTTGGCGGCTTCATACACTCTATTTATTACTTTTTTGATGGGAACTACTATCTGGTGGAAAAATGGACAAGGTTGTTCACTTTGAGATACCTGCAGCGAACGTGTCCAGGGCACAGAAGTTCTATAGGACCGTCTTCGGATGGAAGACCCTGCCTTTGCCCGACATGGACTACACTATGGTTTACACCGTAGAGACGGACAGGAACAGGATGCCAAAGGAGTCGGGCGCCATAAATGGCGGCATGATGAAGAGGGTGCCCGCAATAAAGTCTCCCGTGATAACGATTGACGTGGCAAACGTCGAGGATGCGATAAAGAAGGTCACAAGGAGCGGCGGCAAGCTCGTAAGGGGAAAGCAGGAGGTAATGAATATGGGCTGGACCGCATACGTAAAGGACAGCGAGGGCAACGTGATCGGCCTCTGGCAGACGAAGAAGAAGAGGTAGGCGCCAGGCCTATGCTGGAGATGCTCTCACTCCAGCCTCAGCCGAACTCCCTGACAACGGCGAAGCTCTCGCCGATCGTGAAGTTCGTGCTTGTGTTGGTCTCAAGCACGTCGTTCCCTCCCGAGCAGACCACCTGAGTGGATTCGGGGACGCCCGTCCACACGTGGGATATCTCGTTGCCGCTTATCCAGTACTGTTTCAGCGGAATGATAGTGTCCTTCATCCAGAAGCATTCGGGGTTTCCCGCGTTCACGAATAGCATCCCGAGGCAGTTCCCGCTGCCGTCGCAGTCTCCGATGGAGGTGACGTTCATGAGCCCCTTCTCCTGCTGCTCCGGCGTTATCGCAAGGTAGACGTTGTAGCTCCTGCCGCCAACAGACACCTCAGCTAGCGCGTGGTTACCTGGCATTCAGCTGGAGGTAGGCGAAATACGCGAGCGAGACCGCGACCAGTGCGATCGATCGCCGCAAGCAGCGTGCGGATCCGCGCCTTTTTCTTTCCTTTTATTCTGACGTCCACCCTGAAGAATCTCACCGCAGTTTAATACTCTTATCTGCGATGCTTTTCTCCATCGGAAACTTCTGCACAAATGCCTATTAAAATCTGCACCTTCAATATCTCTCAATGGGGCATACGCCCTATATCTGGTGTTTATTTGGATTGGACAAAACCTGCCTCCGCTTCTGTGGTGGAGAAGACGGTGGCTGAGCTCGAGGCGAGGGGAATCAACGTTCTCGTAGTGAAGAACAGGGAGGAAGCCAGAAAGATGGCCCTCTCCCTGATGCCAAAGGGATCGCAGGTAATGCACGCCAACTCCATAACGGTCGACCAGACGGGGCTCATCAATGACATACAGGGCAAAGACTACGTGTCCCTGAGGGACAAGCTGACCCTTGACTCCGGAAACTCCTACTTCAGGAATGACGCGCTCAGGAGGGCGGTTTCGCCGCAGTACGAGATCGGGAGCGTGCACGCGGTGACCGAGGACGGGCAGGTAGTGATCGCCTCCTCGAGCGGGAGCCAGCTCGCCGCCTACTCCTTCGGCGCAGAGAAGGTGATCTGGATCGTCGGCACCCAGAAGATAGTCAGGAACCTGGATCAGGCGATGGAGAGGATATATGAGTACACGCTTCCGCTCGTCTCTAACGACGTGAAGAAGGCTTCGGGAGTCAAAGGCACCCAGGTCAACAAGATCCTCATAGTCGAGAACGAGCCGATCCACGGAAGGACGACGCTGATATTCGTAAAGGAGAGGCTGGGTTTCTAGCGCTCTCTTGCACGTTTGGAGGTGAGCAGTTGAGATACAAGGAGTTCGTAAAGATAGAGAAGATCAAGAAGACGCTCGATTTCATAGCTTACGCGTCGCTTGCGCTCGACATAGGCATCGCCCTCGTCACGTTCGCGTCGCTGCAGATATACTCCAAGCAGCTGAGCGGGATACAGTTCTTCCTCAACGTGGCCATCTCGTGCGAGGTCATAATAACGCTGTTCCTCTTCGGCATAATGATCCTCCTCTACCACTACGAGAAGATCACCGACGAACTTGGCGGGTTTCAGCAAGAAGATCACCGGCAAGAAGGACGACAAGCCCCCGCGACCCAGGTTCCACGACTGGTGACGTCCTCCCAGAGCAGTATTAAATCCTTTCATTTCGTAATCTAATGGTATGGCGAAGTCAAGGTCTGGGATAGAGAAGTCAGAAAGGCTGCTGGTCCTTGCGGTGGACGTCGACAACGACCTCTACAGGAAGACGAGGATAGGCGGGCCGCTGATCGGAAGGGTCCAGAACCTCAACGGCGCCACCCAGCTCGCGCTCGCCGACCCCGAAGACACTGACGCGAACACGATGTTCCAGGCGGTCAAGATTTACGACGAGCTCAAGGAGGAGGGCTACTCGATAAACATAGCGACCATAACGGGCGCCGAGAGCGAGGGCTACAACGCGGACAGGGAGATAACGACCCAGCTCGAGCACGTCCTCGACCAGACCAAGGCGGACTCATGCATATTCGTAACAGACGGCGCAAGCGACGAGAGGGTGCTGCCTCTCGTGGAGTCGAGGATAAAGATAGGCAGCGTCAAGAGCGTGACCGTCAAGCAGAGCAAGGCACTCGAGAGCACCTACATCACCGCCCTTGAGAAGCTCAAGGAGCCGCACTACGCGAGGATCATATTCGGCATACCTGCGATACTCTTCCTGCTCTTCGCGGCGAGCTACGCCGCCGGTCTCGGATGGCAGCTCCCTATAGGCCTAATAGGCGTCTACCTCTTCATAAAGGGATTCGGGCTCGAGGAGACGCTGCTGGGGTCATTCAGGGGTTTCGGGTTCAGCGTCGACAGGATAAGCTTCGTGTTCTATCTCAGTGCGATGGTATTCATAGTCGCCAGCATATTCGTGGGAGGGAGCAACTACCTCACCCAGCTCAAGGTCTCGTCAGACCAGTCGCTGGCGTTCGCATACGCGCTCGAGGGCTTCCTGCTCCTGCTCCCGTTCATATTCGTCTTCTACCTGCTCGGAAGGATACTCGACACGAGGTCGAATAGGTACATCTTCAGGAGCTTCAAGTACGGCATCTACATAGGCTCGTCCGTCATAATCTGGGTCATGGCCTACTCATTCATCTCATGGCTGCTGGGCCAGATATACTTCGGCCAGTTCCTCTTTTCACCCTAGTGGCGGTGATCGCCGGGATTGCGATATCCACCGTGGCAAACCTGCTTAAGGTCAGGGTGATGAAGACCAAGAAGCTGAAGAACAAGCTCGTGGTCAACGAGCTGGGCACCCTCATCGGCAAGGTCGCCGGCATAGACGTGAAGAGGGGCGGCATAATAATAAACACTAACTTCGGCAACCCTGTCAGGTACAGCGTCGACAGGGTGGTTGAGATCTCGGACAGGATAGTGGTGAAGTAGCGTCACGGCGCAGTGTAGCCGTTCATCCACTTCGAGGTGAAGCTCACGTCGCTTGCCACGCCGGCCTCCGCGTTCCCGCTGTAGTCGTTCGCGTCCCCGTTGAGCGGCCACCAGCCCACCAGGTTCTGGAGCACAAGCGGTGCGCCGCCTATCCCTTCCATGTAGAGCGCCTTTATCTCGCTGGCCGATAGGGTGGCGTTGTACACTTGCACGTTCGATACGCCCCCGAGCCATGCGAGCACTAATCCTGAATTTCCAATATACACCACCGGGTTGGCGGGTATGGTGTTGGTGAACAACGGATAAGACAGCGCCGCCGCCGCGTACAGGGTTCCGCCGACGCCCTCGTAAGTCACTGCGGTAGATGATTTTCCGTCGTAAGTGACCGCATAGAATGTCCATGTGCCTGCCGTTATCGCCGGCCCTAGGCAGTAGTCATTGTAATAACTGCCCGACAGATACATGATCGACAGCACATTGGCAGCGGGACAGTTGTCGTCGTATGACAGCAACAGTTGAGGCATGACCGCGTCATACTGGAAGAAAGCGCGGTAGTTGTTCGTATCCTCAGAGTATGCCCACGCCGTGATCGTCACCGCCCCTCCGCTCGTGCTGATCGATGGCGCGCCTTTCAGGGTTGCTGCTATGCCAGTCGCCGACGACCCGTCGAACAGCGCAGTGTACTGCGGCAGCTGCCCTCCGCAGAGCCCCTGAAGAGTGATGAACTGCGTGCTTGCCACGCCGTTCGGCCTCGAGACATAGCAGGAGCCTGGGGTGGCGCTGGGCGTTATTATGTTCTGGTCGAATGCGCCTACTCCTACCAGCGCTGCCATTATGACGACTATGATCATTATTGTCCATATGTGGGTGACGATGTATTCGAGCGCGGACTGGGACTTCATCATATCGCCATATTGCTGAAACCTGGAAGCCAATCAATAAAACCTGTGCGGTCAAGGTACGGAATACCCTTTGAGCCACTGGTCGATGTATGTGACGGAGATCGAGTTGCCGTTGTTTCCGTTCCCGGAGTAGTCCACGGCGTCCCCGTTGAGCGGCCACCACCCTATCAGGTTCTGCAGCCTGACCGGTGCGCCCCCTATGCCTTCAACGTTCAGCACCTGGATCTCGTTCTGGGTGAGAGCGGCGCTGTACTCCTGTACGTCTGCGACTTGATAGTTTCCGAAATTGCTCCCACTAAGAGAGCCGAATTCCATCACGCCAGTCAGCACTATCGGAGCCGATCCCAGGGCCGGTGTTCCGACAAGTGTGCCATTCAGATAGAGATTGAGCTGATAGCCGTTGTAGGTGACCGCGGCGAAATACCAGTTGTTCGTGGAGAGTGCCTTCGTGCTATAGGTACTTATCTGGGCTCCCCCTCCGAACCTCTCCACGTCAAGTTGTCCGGGAATGCCCGATCCCGCACCTCCCACGAACAGGTCGTAGCCGTTCCTCGGGCTTCCCCCCGTGTCTGCGAGCATCATCGGCCAGCTGCCCGGATAAGAGAGCACCTTGAACCAGAGCGTGAAGGTCATGGAGTTAGTTCCCGCCTCGTAGTATATTTCGTTCACGCTGACGTAGCCCGCCACCCCGTCGAACTGCCCCACGTACTTAGGGAGCTCTCCCTGGCAGACGCCCTCCAGCGCTATGAGCTTGATGTTGTACGCCCCGAAAGGCCTGTACACATAGCACGAGCCCGAGGAAGCCCTGGGGACGTACGTGAACTGGCCGAACAGGCCCAGCTCCACAAGAGCGGCGAACACGATCGCGATTATGATTATCGCCCAGCCATAGGTGACCAGGAACTCCATCGCCGCCTGAGCGCCGAAGCGCCCTGCCTTCATCATGAAACCAGTATTAATGGAAAAGATAGTTATTAGAGATTAGCACGTCCGGGTCAAGGGGGAGTGTAGCCGCCGATCCACTGGCCGTTGAAGTTCACGCCGTTGGTTGCCGCGCCGTTGTCGGCGTCGCCGCTGTAGTCGTTCGCGTCACCGTCGAGCGGCCACCATCTTGTTAGTTTCTGGAGCGCCAGCGGCGCTCCGCCGATTCCCTCGATATACAGAGCTTTCACCTCCGCTGCCGAGAAGGAGGTGTTGTATATCTGGACATTGGAAAGCGATTGTGCGCCAAAATTGTCCGCAGTACCTATCTTCAGCGTGTTCGTGTCGATGTCCGTCGGGAGCGTCGCCGAGTAGTAGTTGCTCTGGGTGCCGTTGATATAGAAGTACAGGTTGCCGTTCCCGTCATATGTCATGACGTACTGCTTCCACTGCCCTATGGTCGGCGCGAGGTTCCATGAGTACTGCACATTGGCCCTCTTATACAGCGGGCCGCATAGCGCCGTGCAGGCGTAGAACACTATCCAGCCCGAACCTCCAGGTCCTGAGTATCCCTCCGAGAACGCGCCGTCGTAGTTCCCTCCCGAGACCGAGTTGACCTTGAGCCAGAATGAGAGAGTGAAGGCGCCATTGAGCTGAATGAAGCTGCTGCTGGGTATTGAAACGTAGCTGCTCTGCCCGTCGAACTGCGCGACGTACTGGGGCAGCTCCCCGTGGCATTCCCCCTCTAGCGAGAGCAGGTAGGTGGTGTACGGTCCCTGGGGCCTGTAGACGCTGCACGAGCCCGGCGGCGCCTTCGGGGCGAATGAGATCTGCGAGAACACGCCCATCTTGAAGAGCACCCCGACCGCGATTGCGATGATGAGTATGGCCCATATGTAGTTCGACAGGAACTCCATCGCAGACTGCGCCTTTCCGTGCCTCAAAGCTTTACGCATGCGATCAGCTATCATTGAGATGGCTGTTTTTATATATGGTGCTGGAACCCCCACAGCGCCACCCAGGGAACGGAATAAGAGGCTTCGCTCCCCAATACCGTGCATGCCGTTCCTTGCGGGAGGGGCGGGACTCAGGGACCATCCCTGATTCAGTAGTAAAGCCCCCCGTGCCGATTGGTTTAAATACTTGTCTTTATAAAATCTAATAAACACATAGACTCATGGAAAGCGCTGATCGATACAGCTACAACAACAAGAACATTGTCCTCCACGAGCTCATAGGGCTCAGGGCCAAGGTAGTGAAGTGCTTCGACAAGAAGCAAATCGGCTTGGAGGGAACTGTAATAGACGAGACGAAAAACACTCTCGTGATTGCGACTCGTGATGGAAACAAGAGGCTCGTAAAGAGGTCCTCGACATTCCGCTTCTACGTGAACAGAAAGGCGTTCGTTGTGGACGGCCTAGAGATAAACTCCAGGCCATTTGAGCGCATTGAGAAAAGCATGAAGTTCCACAGAAAGAGAAACCTGTGAAATCATGGATTGCAACGACCCAAGATGCCCGATACACGGGCAGGTAAAGACGAGAGGTGCGAACCTCTCCGGACTAGTCGTCAGTGCGAAGGCGAAGAAGACGGCCATCGTAAAGATAAACTACACGCTTTACACTTACAAGTACGAGAGGTACCTGAGGAAGCACTCGAGGATAGCGGCTCACAATCCCGAGTGCATAAACGCCAAGCTGGGGGACGAGGTAAGCCTCGCTGAGACGAGGAGGCTCAGCAAGACGAAGTCGTTCGCGATAACTGGCATAGTGAAGCCGAAGGCGTCAAAGGCGTGAAGAAATGAGAGGTTTTTCAACTAAGGTTACGAAGACACTTGTACCGATGTCCACGCTCACGTGCGCGGACAACAGCGGCGCTGTCCAGTTCAAGATGATAAACAAGCTGGGCAAGGGCCACAGGCACGGCAGGCTCGCCGCGGCGGGACTCTGCGACATAATAATCGCCAGCGTCATAAAGGGCAATTCCACTTACCTCAAGAAGCCCGTCAGGGTCCTTGTCATAAGGCAGAAGGCGCCGATCAGGCGCGCCAACGGGATGAGGGTGAGGTTCGAGGACAACGCCGGAATAATGATCGGCGAGGACAACCTGCCGATAGGCACCGAGGTCAAGGGTGCGATGGCAAGGGAAGTGGCCGAGAGGTTCCTGAAGGTGTCGGGAATCGCGTCGAGGCTCGTTTAGGTAATTTCATGATCGCTAGCGCAAAACCGAGGAAGCAGAGGCTCTTCAGGTACACCGCGCCCATGCACGAGAGGCAGAAGATGGCCCACGCGCACATCGCGAAGGACCTGGCCGCGAAGCTCGGGATAAAGAAGAGGAACATCGGCGTGAGGAAGGGCGACACCGTCAAGGTCATGACGGGGAAGAACAGGGGGAAGAGCGGAAAGGTCACCGAAGTCGACCTGAAGAGGTCGGCGGTCCTGATGGAGGGCGTATTCAGGAAGACATCGAAGGGCAAGGAGAAGCAGATCAGGGTTCCCATCGCTAACGTTTACATAACAGACCTCGATCTCGCGGACAAGCTGAGGGCCGCGAAGATAGAGCAGGCAAAGGCAAAGAAGTGAAAAGATGGCAAGACACGGCAATTCAAGGCATATGAACAGGATAGCTTCAAGCAGCTACCCGCACATAAGCAGGAAGACTTCCACCTACATAGCGAAGCCCGCTCCCGGAAGGCACACCCTCCAGAGGAGCATCGCCATAATGGTCGTGCTCAGGGACAAGCTCATGATAACCGCCAACAGGCTCGAGGCGAAGAAGGCGCTCAAGGCGGGCAACATAGAGGTCAACGGCAAGGTGGTAAAGAGCGAGAAGTACCCCGTCGGACTCGGCGACATAATAAAGATCGCGCTCACCAACGAGAGCTACCGCGTCTCCATAGCGAAGGGGGCGGTGATAAAGCTCGACAAGATCCCGGTCAAGGACCAGGACAGGACGCTTAAGATAATAGGGAAGTACCTTGCCGAGGGCAAGAAGACGATGCTCAGGCTGCACGACGGCTCAGCCGTGAAGGCAGGCAAGGATGACGCTCACGTGAACGATTCCGTCGTAATAAGCGGGAACAAGATAAAGGACGTGCTCAAGTTCGAGAAGGGAGCGAAGTGCTTCGTCATCAAGGGCGCGCACGCCTCTCAGGACGGGACCGTCAGCGAGATTAAGAAGGGCAGCGCCACGAGCAATGCGGTGGTGAAGATAGACAGCGAAGCTGGCTCGTTCGAGACGATCGTCGAGAACGTCATGGTAGTTGGTGCTTGAAAATGGATCAGAAGACTAACCCTATGAAGGAGATATTCCTGGAGAAGCTAGTGATAAACATAGGCATAGGGTCCAGCGACGACAAGATAGACGGCGCGAAGGCGCTGCTCAAGAAGCTGACCAACAAGGAGCCCGCGCACACGACCGCGAAGAAGAGGTTCCCCGAGTTCGGGATAAGGAAGGGCCAGATCATAGGCGCCGTCGTGACCATAAGGGGCCCGGAGGCTGCGACTTTCTTCAAGAGCGCCCTCGAGGCGAACAACGGAGTGCTGTTCGCGAGCTCTCTTGCGAACAACTCGGTCAACTTCGGCGTCAAGGAATACATATACTTCAGCGGAGTCAAGTACGACCCAAAGATAGGGATGCTCGGTCTCAACGTGAACGCGTCGTTCGCGAGGAGGGGCGCCAGGGTCGAGCTCAGGAAGAGGAAGAGGGCGAAGGCCGGCAAGGAGCAGAAGGCCATAAACCGCGAGGACCTCAAGGCGCACGTGGAGAAGAACTTCGGCGTGAGCGTGAAGGAGAGAGAAGGAGGGTGATGCTTTGAAGATGGCTCAGAACAACAAGTACAAGGGAAAGGGGATCAGGAAGTGCAAGATCTGCGGATCCTCTAGGGCGCTAATAAGGTCCTACGACCTTTTCGTGTGCAGGAGATGCTTCAGGGAGGTCGCGAACGACCTTGGCTTCGAGAAGCTTTAGTGTGATTTTCATGGTAGATATACTCGCTGAAAGTTTGAACAAGATAAAGAACTACGAGAACCTCGGAAGGGGCGAGTGTATAGTCGACTCGACCAGGCTGGTCAGGAACGTCCTTCAGACCCTCAAGAAGAACGGCTACATAGTGGAGATGGCTGAGGAGCAGGAGGGCAAGTTCAAGAAGGTCAGGATAAAGCTCTCCAACAAGATCAACAACATCGGCGTCATAAGGCCGAGGTACGCGGTCCAGGTCGCCGACTTCCAGAAGTACGAGAACAGGTTCATCCCGAGCAGGGACTTCGGACTGCTCATCATCTCGACCCCGGAGGGAGTGATGACGAACAGGGACGCGAAGGAGAAGAAGGTCGGCGGAAGGCTGATCGCATACGTTTACTGAGTGATATTCATGCCTTACGAAGTCATTATCCCAAGCGGCGTCAAGGTCGAGCTCCTGAGCGACGGGGCCCGGATCACCATCAGCGGCAAGCTCGGGTCGACGACTAAGACCATAAACCTCGAGCTCATCAAGCCGAAGCTGGAGGAGGGGAAGCTGACCCTCAAGGAGTACGGCAACGCGAAGCTCGCCCAGAAGGCGGCGCTCGCGACCCAGGCCCTGAGCTCAGAGCTCACGAGCGCCGTGGCTGGAGTCGAGAACGGAATAGAGAGAAAGATGAAGATAGTTTACGCTCACTTCCCGATGTCCATCGAGATAAAGGGAGACCTCTTCCTGGCGAAGAACGTCTTCGGCGAGAAGAAGCCGAGGATAGCCAAGATAGTGGGGACCACCAAGGTCGAGGTCAAGGGCCAGGACGTCACGGTGAAGGGCGTCGACCCGTACGACGTCGGACAGACGGCGGCGAACATACACAGGCTCTCGATGGTCAGGAAGAAGGACTCGAGGGTCTTCCAGGACGGAATATACTTCGTAGCAGAGGAATGATTTTATGGCAATCAAGAAGAAGCTTCATCCAAAGTTCAACGTGCCCAACTACGGCTCCCCTGGATTCAAGAGGGTCCAGAAGAGGTGGAGGAAGCAGAGGGGCATCGACAACAAGAAGAGGATAGCAAGGCAGGGATACGGCGCCAGCCCGGGGATCGGGTACAAGAACGCGCCGAGCATCAGGTTCGCGAGGCCCGACGGCACGTGGGAGAAGCTGATCCACAACGAGGCGGAGATGCGCGCGTTCCCGAAGGAAGGGAAGTTCACCGCCGTCTTCGCGCACGACGTTGGCGCGAAGAAGAGGGCGGAGCTCCTGAAGATCGCAAACGCGGCGGGAATCAAGGTCGCGAACGCAAAGAAGAAGTGAGATGAGATTATGAGTGTAAAGTTTACCAAGAGAGTCGCCGCCGAGCTTATGGGCAGGGGCGTCAACGCGATAAGGATGAACCCCAACAACATGGAGGACATCAACAAGGCAATCACGCGGGACGACGTCAGGAAGCTCATAAAGGACGGCGCCGTCATAGCGCTCAAGCCCAAGCACGAGCTCTACCCGAGAGTGGTGGAGGAGAAGAGGAAGAGGGGCAAGGGCAAGAGGAAGGGATCCGCCAACGCGAGGAAGGGAAGGACCTGGGAGAAGAAGGTCAGGTCCCAGAGGCTCGTCCTCAGGAGGCTAAAGGACATCAAGAAGATAGACAACGTCGTGTTCAAGAGGTACTACCTGCTGATAAAGGGCAACGCGTTCCCAGACAAGAGGTCGCTGCTGCTCCACCTCAGCGACGACGGCATAAAGATGAGCGAGGAGGAGCTGAGGCAGCTTAACGAGTACTCCAAGGCCATGTACAGGTGAGCGAATGAGATACACAATCAACGACATGAAGTTCAAGAGAAGGAGGCTAGGTCTCACCAACTACAAGAGAAGGCTCGCGCTCGTGAAGGGCAACATGGACCGAGTGGTTGTCAGGAAGACGAACAAGAGGATAATCGGGCAGGTGGTTAGCTACGAGGAGAAGGGCGACAAGTCAAGGCATGCGCCGACTCGAACGACCTCGTCAAGGCCTACGGATGGCCGAGCAGGACCAACAGGCCGACTGCGTACCTAACTGGGCTGCTCCTCGCCAAGAAGTCAAAGGACAAGAAGGAGGTAGTGCTCGACATAGGCATAGTCGCCCCGGTCAGGAACTCGATACCTTTCATATTCGCGAAGGGATGCATAGACGGAGGCCTGAAGCTCAAGGGCAACCTCGACATCGACATGAAGATGCTGGACGCCACGCAGATAGCGAAGTACGCGGAGTCGCTGAAGGGCGACAAGGCCGCGTTCAAGAAGCAGTTCGGCGGATACTCCGAGAAGGGGGTGCAGCCGGAGAGCCTGCCAAAGCTATTTAACGAGGTCAAGGCAAAGATACTGCAGGGTTGAGTGATATTATGTTTAATCCAAAATACCGAAGGAGGCAGGAGGAGGAGAGGAAGCCGTTCGTAATGGAGACATGGCAGCCCCGAACCAAGCTCGGACAGCAGGTTAAGAACGGGCAGGTAACGAGCCTCGAGCAGATACTCACGATGGGAAGGACGGTCAAGGAGGTCGAGATAATCGACGCCTTGATGCCCAACCTCGAGACCAAGGTAGCTGAGACCGCGAGCGTCCAGAGGATGACGAAGGACGCCAGGAAGGCGAAGTACAGGACGACCATGATCATCGGCGATCGGAACGGCCACGTCGGAATCGGCGTGGGTAAGGCGACAGAGGTCAGGCCTGCGGCAGACGAGGCGCTCAAGGACGCGAAGATGCACGTGATAAGCGTGCCGCTCGGATGCGGATCGTGGGAGTGCAACTGCGGAACGTCTCACTCTCTCCCGATCACACTCAGGGCCAAGGTAGGCACTGCCGAGATAATACTCAAGCCGGCTCCCAGGGGAGTCGGAGTAGTCGCGGGGCAGACAGCGAAGATGGTCCTCGACCTAGCAGGGATAAAGGACGTCTGGACGTTCGCGAGGGGAAGGACGAGGGACAAGTACAACACCGCCCTTGCGACCTACATGGCGCTCAAGAGCCTCTCAAAGATAAAGAACTCTGAGAAGATAAAGGTCTGAGGCTCTTTTCGGCTCTGGCGGCCGTATCGTTGACCATCAGCCGAGCCCATATTTTCCTGCCAATGCTTAAATACGCTGAAAACCACAGCACTATGCGATGATATGGGAAGCAATAACTCTTGGTTTCCGGGGGAATGGCATGAGACTAAAGCGGCAAAGGAAATCGTCAATTTTGCGGGCATCAGGTGCACAAAGGACATTCCTTACTATATCGGAATCAATTTCTCATCCCAGGACTATGGGAAGATAGAAACTATCTGGCGCATCGACGGATTCGACCTCGGCAGCGTCCTGTCCTCCGATCTCAGCGTGATCAAGGAAGCCTCGAGAGACAGGGCGAGACCCGATGACGTAAGGTCGTACATAGCCCTTGCCAGCGATGAGTCGATCTTTCTCATACAAGAGAGGAAACCTCCAAAGAAAGGAGGGGAATGGAAGGTAACGCACATCCTTGGACTCGACTGGAATGGCGATATTAGCATAATCAACCAATCTCCCGAGCAGGTCTGGAGCACTGTAACTATGGAGGGCATGCGCTCCCTTGAGGACCATGTGAAGGTTTTCCTGATGCAGCCCGAGGTCGCAAAGGAGACGGGCCGCATAACGCGAAACGTCAGCATTGAAAAGAGGGTGGAGCAGAGCAAAATCAGGTCACTGTAGAGGGCAGGCGTTAAGGATATATATGTTTAGCTTGCAATATATGATTGTCAAACGGCCATAGGAGCGGAGAAACGCCCGATCCCTTTCCGAACTCGGAAGCTAAGACTGCTCACGACGTGAAATACTGCCCCACAGGGCGGGAAAGCGCGTTGCTGTTTGGCATTTTAATCCTTCAGCGTAAGCAATACGAAACTTAAAATTACGCTGTTCCACCGAAGCGCCTCTTTGGCTGTCAGAACCTTCCTTTTTCCTTTGCTTACTCTGTAGTCTATCTCATCCAGTTTGTTGCTGACCATCCGTTCTTCCTTCCTGCGCTTTTCTCTAAGATTAATTGATGGCCATCTTTTCACTTGTTCCTCTCGTACATCTCCTTCATTGCGGAGAGCATGATGTCGGTGTACTCGTTCTGCGGAAGCTGGGGCTTGTACTTCGCTATGGCGTCCGCAGCCATCGCGCCGTACTTCTTCGAGGTCTCCTTCGCGTACTCGAGGCCCTCGTACTTCTCGACCATCTCCCTTATGAAATCTATCTCCTCCTTCGTCTTGTCCTCCCTCTTCTTGACGTAGATCGCGTCCATCCTGGCCTTCTCCTCGGGCGTTGCGCCCTCGTAGGCGTGCAGCACCATCAGCGTGATCTTGCCCTCGTAGAGGTCGCCGAAGTTCTTCTTCCCGAAGAGCTTCTCGTCGGCGGTCATGTCGAGTATGTCATCCTGTATCTGGAACGCGATGCCCGCGTTCCTGCCTATCTCCTTGAGTATGTCGAGCATCGAGTCCGGCTGCCCCGCGGCGATCGCGCCTATCTGCATCGGCCCGTAGACTGTGTAGTAGCAAGTCTTGCTCTCGAGTATCCTGTAGTAGAGCCCCTCCGACGCCTGCTTCAGGTCCTTGGTGTTGTGTATGAACTTGTTCTCAACGTACTGCCCCTCGACCGTGTACTCGAGCATGTCGTAGAACTTCTCGTACATCCTGTTCCCCTTCTCGTTGCCCATCTGGACGAGATAGTCCTTGAGCATCCTCCACATAGCCATCTGCCCTGTGTTCGTGGCGTTGATCGCGTGGACCCAGCCGTAGAGCAGGTGCGCCGTAGGCTTGCCCCTCCTCAGCTCGGACCCGTCCTCCGCGTCGTCCTGCATGAGTATCCAGTCCTCGGAGAGCTGCTGCGCCGCCGCCGGGAGCATGAGGTCCTCCGGCTTCGCCCCGAAGAGCTGTCCCATGAGCAGAACGAGTCCCGGCCTTCGGTAGCTGCCCTTCCTGTCGACGTAGTCGCGCATTATAGAGTAGTGCTCGACGGGCTCCTTGATCGGCACGTACTCGCATATCTTCGCGTATATGCTCTCCTTGTGAATCTCGATGTATTCCTTGAAGTTCATGAAAATCGACCGTTGGAAGGGTGCCAAATCTGCCTTTCCGCACCCGTTACCGTCTCGGATATATGAGTCCGTCCCTTTTTAAGCATTGTCCTCGCTTCGTCAATCGTGCCGACTGAGAGGCGACCGACCGTTCCCCTATTCGATTCCTTCGATCCGCACGCTTACTTTGGACCCGGAGGATTTCTCCTTTTCTATAATTCGCTTGAATTCAGCATCCGATGCGCTCAGTTTGCAGACGCGCCCGTTGCGGATGAACTTAGGGTCGACATACCTCCGTTTCTTCTCAAGCAGCACATCCCCGCCATAAGTGATCCCCACCTTCTTGCTTCCGAACGCGAGCGAGAGAAGTCTCCTCTCCCTTTCATTTCCGAGCCTCTTCATCTTGCTTATTGTCGCTTCCTCTTTCTTGTACAGGTCGTCCATGCCAAGAACGCCCCTGTCCATCTCCCCCTTTATGGCGCTGCTGAGAAGGTAATATCTCGCCATGTCCCCCGCGCTGCCCCATCTCTCCCTCTGGAGCTTCATGTACAGGCGACCGTACCTTCCGGCGGATGCCTTAGATGCGAACATGAATTCGGAATCCCTGACTATGAGCTTCTTCAAGTAGTATCCTGGATCCGCGTTGAGGAAATAGAACGCATCCCTTAGCGAGTAGTCCAGCCTGTCCGCGCAAAGGAGAGGTATCTTTCTCTCGAGCAGCGGATACTTTCCGTTCTCCTCAAGCTCGCTTATGCTGTCTGCGTTAAGCCCGTGCATCTTCAGCACGCCGCTTATCTCCGGCTGCCTTATGTGCTCAGCAAGAGTGCTGTCCTGATAGCTCTCGCTTGTGGACTTGTCGAGCACCCAGTCTATCACGTGCGAGAAGGCAGTATGGGAGACGTCATGCAGGAGCCCGGCGGCCTGCTCCTCGATCCCTGCGCCGTACCTCCTGAGGAGAAGCATGACGCCCACGCTATGCTCATACCTTGAATATGCGTTTATTACTCCCTGCTGCGAGATCCACCTGAGCCTCTGGACTGGCCTTGATTTTATTAGCTCAAGGAGAACGCTATCCCTTATCTCGGACTTTCCATAGATGGGATCTTTTATGATCACGCAAGAAACCGCTTGGCTTCAGACCTTTATCTCGCCGCTGTTTACCTTCGCTATAGCTTCCCTTGCAGGCATGCCCTCGACAGTTATGTTCATGCTGTTGCAAGTGCCAAGGACCTGCTTCACCTTGTCCGCAAGCGTCTTCCCGTAGATGGAAGCGTCCTTCGACTTCGCGACGTTCTTAGCCTGCTCGATTGTGATGTTGCCCGCGACCTCCTCCTTGGTCTTGGCTCCCTTCTGTATCCCGAGCTCCTTGAGTATGAGCGCGCTCGTAGGGGGCGCGCCTATCTCGACCTTGTAGTTCTTCGTCACGGGGTCTATGATTATCTTCACAGGAACCTTTATCCCCGCATAGGGCGCAGTCTGCTTGTTAATCTCCTCGATTATCTTCGCGACGTTCACTCCTAGCGGACCCAGAGCCGGGCCGAAAGGCGGACCGCTGGTAGCCTTCCCTCCTTCAATCAAACCTGATATGGTTGTGTCTCCCATTCTATCAAACCTTTTCTGCCTTCTGGATTATCCTTGCGATGCTTGCCTTCGTTGTCACAGGTATAGGTACCGCGACGTCCATGAGCTCTACTGTTATCTCTTCTTTTGTCGGCTCAACCTTTATTACCCTTGCCTTGTAGCCCTTGAACGGCCCGCTCATGAACTCTATAGTGTCGTTCACTCCTATCTCCTGTATGACCTTCTTGACCTCGAGCATCCTATTGAGCTCCTCCTCGCTGAGAGGCTTGGAGAGTATGCCCTTGACGTGCGGCTCGTCGAGTATGAGCTCCCTCGCCGCGTTCTCGTCCTGGACCTCCAGTATCAAGTATCCCCTCATGCCCTCCGCCAGTATTATCGAATACACCGGCACCGCTGCCTTCTCGATCTTGTTCTGCAGTATGTCTGCGGTTATCCTTTCCTGGCTTGAGGTCACTCTTACTATGAAATACACTCATTCACCCTTTCCCAACCTATATTTATTCTTGAAACATGAATAAGTACTGATGTTATGCTTGGAGTCCGCGTTCCAAAAGGCAAAGCTGAAGGCCTAAAAAAATACTTGCAGAAGAACGGAATACTGGACAGCAAGTATAGAGTATTCAGTGGGAACTCATTTATATACTTTCCCCTGTCCGGCGATGCCGGAGATACCGTCGAGAGGAGAGCGGGGAAATTCGAAGCGAAGCTGGTGGAGAGGGAATTCGTCCCAACCGTTGAAAAAATGCTGAAGAGCGCGTCACAGGTCGAGGGGGCGGCCAGGGGCTACGACCTCTACGGGAACATGGCGGTCGTGGACGGGGAGCCCGCCGCGGCCAAGAAGATGGCCGGGATGCTGATGGACGCCAACAAGAACATAAAGACGGTCCTCAGGAAAGGTGGCGCTGTAAGCGGCAGGTACAGGACGAGGAAGTTCATCCACGTCCTCGGAAAGAGGAATTACGTGGCCGACTACAGGGAGAACGGCTGCGAGTTCAGGTTCGACATAAGGAAGGCGTTCTTCTCGACGAGGCTCGCGTTCGAGCGCAAGCGCATAAGTGACCTGGTCAAGGACGGCGAGAATGTCGTGGTGATGTTCGCGGGCGTCGGGCCGTACGCGATAGAGATCGCGAAGAGGTGCAGGAAGAGCAGGGTGGTCGCGATAGAGCTGAACGCCGCCGCGTGCAAGTACATGCGCGGGAACATCGCGCTCAACAAGACGGGCAACGTGGTGTGCGAGCAGGGGGACGTCAGCCGCTTCTCAAGGAAGTACGCCGGATTCGCGGACAGGATAGTCATGCCTCTTCCAAAGGACGCGTTCGACTTCCTGAAGGTCGCGGTAAGGATGGCGGGGAGGAGATGCACGATACACCTCTACCTCTTCTGCCCCAACGACAAGGTGGATGAGACGATAAAGATGACAAAGGACTTCCTCGCGAGGAACGGCGCGAGAACTGTCGGAATCTCCCATCGGATCGTTAGGCCGTACTCATCAAGGGAGACCGAGATAGTGCTCGACATCCGAGTAAGCCTTAAGAAAGCATAGATTGTATGCTTTACTGTCATAGCGGGAGAAGAAGATGCGGGCGCAATCTGCGGTAGAATTCCTGACCACTTATTCGTGGGCGTTCCTAATGCTCGGCATCTTCGTCGCGACCGTAGTGGTCTTCTACTTCACCCCGAACCAGGGGGTCGAGACTTACATACCTGAGTCGTGCTACATAGGGCCGTCCCTGCCCTGCTACCAGTCCCTAATGCTCACAAACACCATCGCCGGCACGAGCACTTTCATCGTCATTCTCCAGAACAACCTGGGAGTGCCGATCTCTTTCATTTCCGCAAATTCGATACAGGTCTTCCCGAGCTACTACAAGAACTCGAGCTATCTCGGCAACTGCATTCCGCAGAACGCGATCTCAGGGTCGACGGTGATATGCAACGCTACCTACTCGAGCGTCACAACCCCGGGAACCCAGCAGAATCCGAGGTTCATCCTCAATTACAGGATCTGCGGCAACTCCTGCACCACGAAGATATACTCGAACGTGTACAACACCTCCGGAGCATCGGTCACCGTCGCCGCCCCCTACAAGTCGCTGATATTCAAGATAGGCCTCGGAACAAATCACGGAGGCCTGATGGAGATCAGCGGTGTGAAGTACTCGACCGGCGGTAACGTCATCTTCATATCCGGTCTCAACTACAACATATACGCGACAAACCCGACGGGCTTTACATTCAACAGCTGGATCCCGAGCAGCAACGTGCTGGTTGGCAACGTGCTTACGCAGTCGACCTACGCCTCGGCCAACGGCGTGGGAACGCTGATAGCGACATTCCACTGACCCCGGCCGCTCTCCCTCTTCCGCGTCCAAAATATCCTTTTAAAGCATTGATGCGCATTGATATCCATGAAGCTGGACTCGTTCTTCCTGTCGATAGGGGTCGTGAGCCTTAGCCTGTCCTACATCCTCTTCACGAACCAGCAGTACTTCTACCTCCCATCGCTGCTGGCGCTCTTCGCGCTCGCCCTCCTCGCGGCCGTATTGTTCATGTTCACTCCGAGGCTCGCCTCAAGCAAGAACAGGAACGCCTACCTGTTGGCGTCGGTGGCTCTGGTTGCCGCGATAACCGCCTACGAGACGGTCTTCTCGCGGCCGGACTCCCCTACACTGGCATTCGTCTTCCATGTCGGCTTCCTGGTCTGCGCTGCCACCGCGATCTCCGTCCTAGGGATATACCTGACGGGGAAGGCGATGAAGCACGCGAAGGGATACAACCTCTTCCTGCTTCCGGCGCTCTGCCTGATACTGACCTCGACATTCGCCTACCTCGCGATGTACGGCTTCCAGACGACGAACTGGAACGGAGTGGACGAGCTTGCCTACAACTACTACTCCGCATATCTCTTCGACCACGGCGTGAACCCGTACACCTCGAGCATGCAGCCGATAATCGTGCAGAGGAACATCCCTCCCACCGTCCAGCTCAACGGCCTGTATGAATACGCCTACGACTATCCCCCGCTCTCCTTCCTGGCTTTCCTGCCGATTCCCCTTCTCGGAATAACCTCGTTCATGGTCTTCATCTGGCTGGTCCTGCTGATAAGCGTGATCGCGTGCTTCATCATCTACTGGAAAGCGGGGCGCGACAGGCTGTTGCTGGTTCCAATCGCGGTGTGGCTCTTCTTCTCGTACATAGTCGTAGGCACTACCTCCCACTACCTCGCGATGGTCATATTCGTGTTCCTCGCATACATTGAGCGCAAGAGGCCCGTCCTCAGCGGTGCGCTTCTGGGCCTCGCCGCCTCTACCATACAGCTGGCTTGGTTCTTCATCCCTTTCTTCTTCGTGCTCGAGCTCCGCGAGTTCGGTAGGGACCATTTCCTCAAGCAGGTGGGCGCATCGGCGCTCGTGTTCATCGCGATCTGCGCATACTTCATCGCCCTCTCCCCGCAGCAGACGCTCGGAAACATATTCGCCCTCTTCGGCTTGAACAAGCTGGTCTTCTACGGGATAAACATCATGCAGTTCAGCTACGCCTTCTATCCCGTGGCCTCGTGGTACTCCGCTTTCATATCTGTCTCAGTGCTGGTCGTGATGCTGGCGCTGTTCTACTTCTATACGAAGAGCCTGCTTCCTGTAATAGCTGTGGTTCCCGCATTGGTCTTCTTCCTCTCATGGAGGAACATAATCTTTTACAGCGTCTCCGCAGTCCCCCTCCTGCTCGCCGTCTACTACACGGCGAGCGGGGCTAGCGACATCGTGCACGACAAGAAATACGCCGCATACGCGGTCATCGGCCTAGTGGCCATCGCGCTTGCCGCTGCCGTATATTCGCACGCGGCGTACGCGCAGCAGCAGGGGCTTAGGATAAACGGCATCTCTCCCGTCCTCTACCAGCGGGTCGGGTCGAACGGAGAGGCCTATTACAGCCTCGGAGGCTTCGTCGCAAACGTCTCGAGCAGGGAATCCCTGCCCCAGAACGTGACCTTCTACGTGCTGAGCAGGAGCCCGAGCGTCGAGGCATACACCCTGGGATCCACGCTGCCTTCGCTGCTTCCTGATTCGTCCCGCAACTACACCGTCGACTTCCAGCTGCCAGAGGTCAACAACTACACGCGGCTGTTCGTGTTCGCGTTCAGCGACCAGTACGTCTCGAGCTTCGAGCTGAACATAACCACGAAGAGCCCCGCCTCAGGCCTGAAGCAACCCGGGTGAAAACATGCAAAAGGAGATACTGCTGTTCCTGGCGATACTGGACTTCGGTTTCGCCTGCTTCGCATTCACGGGAGCGCAGTTCTTCTCCGAATCGTACCTGCTGCTCCTGCTTCTCCTGCCGCTTCTCTCCGCAGCGATCTTCATAATAACGTCCACCGATTATTTCAGTTCCGGAAAGTACAGGAGCCACATCGCAGTGTCGCTGGCGGCCGCGTCCGTAGCGCTGATCCTCGTCAACGCCTCGTTCGACGCGCCGTCATCCCGGGCCATCAGCCTCGCCCTGTTCGCGATATGGCTCCTCTCCGTGGCGTCCGCGATAGGCATCGCTGGAATCTTCCTCGCCGGAAGGCTGATGAGATTCAAATGGACGAAGTCGAAGGGCCTCGCCATAGCCGCAGTGTTCCTTGCGTTGGCGCTGACCGCATGTGCGGCATACCTATTCCAATACGGCCTCGGCAACTCATGGAGGGGAGTGGACGAGCTCGCCTACAACTACTATTCGTCGTACCTGTTCCTCCACGGGCTCAATCCATACCTCATCAGCATGGAGCCCGCCCTCAGCAGCAGGGGGATACCGGCACCCTTCATGCTGAACGGAGCCTATGACTACACCTATTACTATCCCGCGCTCAGCTTCCTCGCCTACATCCCGCTGGCGGCCTCCGGGATAAGGAGCCTCCTGCCATTCATCGTGGTGATCGCACTCATCGCGATAGTCGCCGCATTCGAGGTGTACTGCAGGTCCGGGTTCAACAGGCTTGTGCTCATCCCCCTCGCGGCATGGCTGGGTTCCAGCTTCTTCCTCTCGTTCAGCGCGAACGCCTACCTGGCGGTCTCCTTCCTGCTCCTCTTCGCATACGCCTACAGGGACAGGACAGCGGTATCTGGAGTCCTCATAGGTCTCGCGGCAAGCGCTCACCAGCTCGCGTGGTTCGCCCTCCCTTTCTTCTTCCTGCTCACCGCGAGGGAGCACGGGTTCAGGAGGATGGCGAAGCAGATCGCATTCTCCCTTGCGGCATTCATCGCGATAAACGGATACTTCATCGCAGTCTCCCCGGGCGCGACGCTGAACAGCCTATTCAGCCTATTCCTCACTAGCAGGCTGCAGCCGGCCGGGCTGAACATGGTCCAGTTCCTGCTCGCCTTCTATCCCGTCTCCTACGGGTACTCAGCCATAGTGTGCGCGTCCCTCCTGGCCGCAACGCTGTTCATATTCTACTTCTACGGCAGGACCGCAAGGACGCTGATCGCCGTCGTCCCGATGTTCATATTCTTCCTCTCCTGGAGGAATTTCGCCGAGTACGCGCTCGCATACGTGCCCCTGCTGCTGGCGATACACTACGCCGGCGACAAGAAGGAAAGGAAGGAGCACGACAGGATCAATAGCATTATGCCGATGGCCGCCGCCCTTGGACTTGTTATGATTGTCGCAATCGTCGCCGCCGTCTACATGCACGGGGCGTACGCGAATGACGAACTGCTTAAGGTAAACGGCATCACTCCGATAATATACGCGAATTCCAACGGCCAGTACTCGCTGGCGGGGGTGTTCGCCAACGTCACGAACTCCGGAGGCGCGGAGGAGAACGTGTCCGTCTACCTGATCAGCAGGAGTCCCGACGGGTACACGACCGTCGCGGGCTCGACGCTCACTCCGCTCGACGCAGGCGCGACGTCGAACTACAGGATCGACTACGGCCTGCCGATTGTCGATGGCGGCACCCGCCTGTTCCTCTTCGTCTCAAGCGGCAATTACGTAGCGAGCGGGGAGGTGAACCTGACTGCAAGTAGGCCTTCGGTTATCTCCTCCTGACGGGCGCGGTGATTCACTTGTAGATCGACTTGTAGACGTTGCCGCTGTCGTCGTGTATGACTATGCACTCCCCTTCGCACTCTATCAGGCAGGCCTGGCAGAGTATGCATGAGGTGCCGTTGGTCGCGTCTGAGATGCCTCCACTGGTCCCGTCGTTCTCCTGTGCGAAGTGCTTGTGCCCGTCCTTCACGTCCTTCCACTTTGCGAGGTCGTCGGGAGCGGTCACTCCCTTCCACTGGTGCTCGGTGGGAGCGCTGTCGGAGTTCGCGCCCTCCGCATTGAGGTTGTCCGGAGTTCCCCTGCCCTTCATCTCGAAGACAGCGACCGGGCAAACGTCCTTGCAGTGCTGGCATCCGGTGCATCTCTCCTTCTCGACATAAACGTCCATGAAATCAACTAATCATTGTGCCGTTAATATTTTATAGCTCTTTCGGAAGGCTTCGCTTTGTGCGTAAAACCATTCCGCCTATTTCCCGTACTGTGAAATGAAGGTTACAGCAGTCGGAGCTCCATTGTTGTTATTTCCAGAGTAGTCGTTAGTATCTCCGTTGAGGGGCCACCATGCGACCAAGTACTGCGGACTTACGGGTGCGCCTCCGATTCCTTCGAGATAGAGAGACTGTATCTGGCTTGCATCAAGGGATGTGTTGTAGAACTGGACGTTGGAGATGTAGCCGCTGAAGGATTGACCTGCGACCCCTCCTATCGAAAAATAGGAGGGACCTGATGTCTTTCCCGCCGCGACGTTAGGCGATCCGGAAGCGACGCCGTTAACATACATCTGTTCGGTGGTGCTAGTAGATCCGTCGTATGACAATGTTCCCAGAACAAATGTCCATGTGCTCAGAGATAAGGGAGATGTCGCCACCGAGGAGCCACTCCACTGCACGTATGGCTTTCCGCTCGGAGATTGGATATACATTGCGGGATCCACGAATCCGCAGACAACGGGCCAGTTTGTCGGGAGAGTGTTCATGGAGACCCATGCCGAGAACGTTTCTGAGCTGGGCCTTTGCAGAGATCCCACTGTCTTGACATAGCTGCTGGCGCCGTCGAACTGCGCGACGTACTTCGGGAGCAGCCCAGTACACTGCCCGACAAGGTTGACTGCGGTTGATGTCCTGAGAACCTTGCACTCCCCCGAAGGCACCCTGACGGTCAGCGACGATGAGTTGAAGGCCCCTATTTGGTAGAGGGCGCCGAGTACCACCGAGATGATGAGTATTGCCCATCCGTAGGTCATCAGGTACTCCATTGCTGATTGAACTCTGAACTTGTTCCTCATTCTATTTCCCATATTGTGCCGTATATGTTATGGCTGTCGGAACGCCGTTGTTGTTTTTCCCGCTGTAGTCGTTCACGTCCCCGTTGAGCGGCCACCAGCCGACGAGGTTCTGAAGCGCTTGCGGCGTACCGCCTATGCCTTCCGCATACATGCTTTGCACCTCGCCCGCATCGAGCGAGGTGTTGTAGATCTGGATGTTGGAGATGTAACCTCCGAAGTCAAGAGTAGCCGGAGCGTTAGAGAGACCTCCTATTATATTATCGAAGGAGGAGGGGATCCCGATGCCGCCAGAATAGGAAGTCGTGGCCACCTGGACTCCGTTGACGTAAAGCAAGATCTTGCTTCCATCGTAAGTTCCCGCTAAGTAATACCACGCATTCGGTTGTATCGCAGCTCCTGCAGAATATGCGTAGACATTCCAAAGCGTGAGGCTCGCGGTTCCTGTGTTGATTGCTAGATTGAAGCCATTGTAAGTTCCGCAGCAGTCCCTGGAATTGGAGAAGACGTAGTTGTAAGGGCTGCTGAAAGCGCTGGAAGAGACGTACGCCCAGGCACTAACTGTGATTGCCTGATTGATCTTGCTGAGCTGCACTGAGTTGCTACCGACGTCCGCATAGCTTCCGCTGTTTACGCCTCCGAACTGCGCAACATACTTTGGCAGCTGACTGCTACAGGTTCCCTCCAAGTTAGTCGTGCCTGCGGCCCTGAAAACCCTGCAGGATCCCGGAGGTGCCTTAGGCGCTAGCGAACCAGAGCTGAAGATGCCCAATTGAAACAAGGTACCGAGGACTACTGAAATGATGAGGATGGCCCAGCCGTAGGTCATCAGGTACTCCATCGCCGACTGGAGCCTTAACTTGCTTATTGTCCTTGTTAGCATCCTCTCAGGAGACACGGAAAGACAAGAATAATATGCGTAATCGCTTTTTCATCGGAGAAGGCCCGGATCACGCGTTCATCGCGACGACCCGATCAAGAGGAGTAACGAAGCGAATTTTTCAGCGGGACTTAAGCAAATCCTAAATAAGCAGGTTCGCCGCTATGCGACGCTGACATCCGCGCCCCTGACAAGTATGCTGGGCATGAAATAGTAGTCCCCGTCGACGTCCCACGATGAGGATTGCCTCATGTCGTCCGCAGCGCACTCGGTGCTCTTGAGCATCCTGATCATGTTGTCGCTTATCCTTATTCCGACCATAGATCCGACGTTCCTCTGCTTTATCGCGAACTGTATTTCGCCCTTCTTTATGTAGAGCGCGAGATCCCTGGGCACCGTCGAGAAGTCGCCGGTCAGGTAGTTGCTGAACCTCGTGTACCACGTGTTCGTCACGAGCACTCCGTTCTCCGTCTCCGCCACAAGCTCGTCGACGTCCTTGACCTTCTTCCTGTGCTCGAACACCATCGTGTTCGGGTTGGGCTCGACGAGCCCGGCGTTGCCGGTGCTCTCCCTGTTGTACTTCTTTGCGGTCGAATAGTTGTGGAGGTAGTTTGCCAGCACGCCCTTTTTCACAACAGGAGTCCTCCTTGTAGGATAGCCCTCGCTGTCGTACGGGGACGCGTCTATCCCCCCGTCGATATTCCCGTCGTCGTAAATGCTTATCTCCTTGGATGCGACCTCCTTGCCGAGCTTACCCGTGAAGAATCCTCCGGTCTCAACGTTGCCTATGCACGCCATGCCGTTCGTCATGTAGACGAGCGAACCTCCGGGAGATTGCCTGTACACGATGTCGTACTTCCCGCTCTCTATCTTGCCCGTCTTCTTGACCTTGGATGCGGTCCGGGCCGCCTCGATCCCGATCCTCTCCGGGTCGATGCCCCTGAGCTTCGAAGACGCGGCCACGTCCTGGAACGAGACGTCGCTTCCCCTGAATACCCTCAGCGAGAGCCTCGCCTCGGTGTTGCTTCCGCTCGCGCTCACTCCCTTGCTCGTCGCGAGCTCGTTCTCGGTGTGGTCCACGAACACCGTGCCAGCCGAGTTCGTAGCCCCTCCCTTCATCGCGCCGTTTATCGCGGCGTAAGCCATGTCCGCTATCTCGTTGTCCGAGATGTTGACTATCCTCTTGTCGGGAGAGCTCGCCTTCCCGTACTTGAAAGGGCCCTTTGCTATGCCCCTGTAATCTTTCTTGGGACTTATCGCGACTATCGACTTCTTCGCCCTGGAGAGCGCCTTCTCAACGCTCGCGCCGTCAAGCTTCTCTATGTTGGTGAAGAAGACCCTTTTCTTGCTTGATACGAAGAGGCTCGCCCCAGTCTCTAGCTTCGTGACTATAGAGTCCACCTTCGCGTTGGCTATCTTGAGGTAGCTCCTCCTCGATGTGTAGGAGTTGACTACGACCTCCTCGAATCCGGCTGCCTTTCCCAGCCTCACTACGTCGTTGGCGTCCATCATTTCACCTTCCCGAACTTAAGCAGCGTTGTAGGTCCTCCCATCAGCACGGGCACGCCCTGCATCGGCTCCCCCTTTCCGCAGCTTCCGACGGAGAAGCCGAGGTCCTTTCCCATGAGCTTCGCCGCGTGCCAGAAGTCTATAGTGTTCGCCTCTATCACGAAGTTCTTGATCGGTTTTCCGATCCTCCCGTTCTTTATCGAGGTACGCCTCGTTGCCCTGGTATCTCTCGAAGCTCCTCGTGTCGTCTATGTTCCACTCCATGAAGTTCTTGATGTACACACCGTCCCTCGCCTCGCCCATTATCTCGTCGAAGCTTGCCCTTCCGGGCTTGAGGTAGGTGTTCGACATCCTTATCATCGGCTCGTTGGAATAGCCGTCGCTCCTCGCGGATCCGCTGCTCTTGGTCTTCATCATCGCGGCGTATTCCCTGTTGAGCAGGAGGCCCTTCTGCACCCCCTTCTCGACGAGCGTCGTGGGTCCCGCCTTGACCCCCTCGTCGTCGTACAAATAGAAACCGTAGCTGTTCTTTATCGTCGGGTCGTCTATGAGCGTTATCTCCTTGCTCCCGATCTCCATCCCGAGGTTCTTCGGAGTCAGGTAGCTCGTCCCCGCCTGCGCCGCCTCCCTCCCGAAGACCCTGTCCGCCTCGTGGGGGTGTCCGACGCTCTCGTGGACCGCTATTCCCGCTATCTCCGGGGCCATGACGACGTTCCTCACGCCCCTCAGCTCTTCCGTACTCAGGCTGACTCCGTTGCGGAGCACCTTCAGCAGGTTCTCCGCGTCCTCGAGCGCATCCCTCTCGATGTCCTCCGCCCTCATCCTTTCGAAGCCTCCCGCAGCCCCGAACTGCAGGACCCTCTGCCTCGTCTCGCTCCCGTTGCTCACTATTATGCTGGCGAACGAGTTCACCATCGGTATGTCCGCGGTTATCTCGCTGCCTTCGGAATTTATGAAATAGCTCCTGGACCTTCCGCCTCCCCCGTAGATGCTCCTGAACTTCACGTACTCCCTGCCCGCCAGCGCCTTGTCTATCCTGGTCATGTCCTTGAGGAAGTCGTGGTCGTCGACGCTCTCCTTCTCGGCGACCTTGTAGTGGGCCTTCACCACCTTCTCCCTAGATAGGCCGGTCTCCTTGCCCCTGAAGCCCTTGAACCTCTCGATCTCGCCGCGTATCCTCTGCTTGTCTATTATGTTCGTGGAAAAGGAATAGAGTCTTCGAATCCCTGAGGAGCCTGATTCGCAGGCCGGTCTTCTCGAAATAGCCGCTACCGTTAAGTACTCCCTGCTCGAGGGCATATGAGGAGCCGTAGCTGCTCTCAAGGTACGCCTCGGCATAATCGATGCCGAGCTCTTGCGCTACCTTGAGAGCGTACCGCGCTTCTTCGATGCCTTTTGCATTATCAGCCGAAGAGGCTTGCCAGTCCGCTCGCTGCTTCCTCTTCGCTCTTCTTCTCTTCGGCCTTGTCTTCCTTCTTCGCTCCCTTCTCGGAGCCGGGGCCGCGGCCGGTGCAGCAGCCTGCATCGCCTGCGCGTTCTTTATGACGTCCTTTATGTTCACTCCCTTCAGAGCGCTGACTACAGACTTTGCCATCGCCTCGTCAGGCTCCTCGCCCGCCGCCTTGACCACGTTCTTTATGTTCTGCTCGTTGACCTCTTTTCCAGCTGCATCGAGCAAGAGAGCTGCGTATATGTATTCCATTTTTTCACCTTCTATAAAGCATTATTACTGTCTACCTTCTTGGCTCCCGGCCTCGTCGACGCCAGCCTCCGCGGCCAGCTCGACTGCCTGCTGCGCGCCCTTCGCCACGAGTATCTTCACGATCTCGGCTCCTTTATCTTCGCCTCTATCCCGACCGCCATCGGCGCCCCTGTAGGCGCGCACTATCAGCATCTCCGCGTTGTACTCGGTCGGTATCCCGAGCTCGAGGCTCATGAAGTAGGCCTCCATGAAGTCCTTGGCTATCTCCGCCTTGACGAACTCCTCGTCGACCCTGAGGACGTCCGCGTTGTAGAGCAGTCCCTCCGAAGACCGCGACGTCGAGCCTTGGCGCGACCTCGAACGGCTTTATGTCGAGTATCTTGAGCGCATTCGCGACTGCTCCGCTTATCTTCGCGCCCTTCGCGACGAGCACCTTGTCCTTCGATATGACTACCTTGCCCTTCTGTATCTGCACGTCTATGCCCGCGTTCTTCAGCTCCGTGACCGTCTGTCCCGGCGCTATGCTCGTGTCCCCCGCCTCT
Organism: uncultured Microcaldota archaeon; assembly: GCA_963753785.1. Classification (GTDB taxonomy): domain Archaea; phylum Micrarchaeota; class Micrarchaeia; order Micrarchaeales; family CABMGC01; genus JAJYVH01. Next base: position 116,409 of record CAVWDL010000007.1, on the reverse strand, counting down.
ATCGTCTATGTCGCTCGGCGAGACCTGCTTCGGCTTTGCGCCGAGCTTGAGCTTGCTCCCGTTTATCATCTTGTAGAGCTCGAACGGCTCCTTGTTCGAGAGCACAAGCGCGAAGTTCTTGTCCATGTGCTTCTCGAGCGGCTTCAGCCTCTCCTCCCCGAGAGCCCTTACCACCAGCGACTTCCTTCCGATGACCAGCTTCGCCTCCGGCTTAAGCTTGTTCCTTATCTTCTGGAGAAGCCTGTCCGGCACGCGCGTCTATCGGCATTATCGCGACTGTCTTGTAAGCGGCAATCTCCTTCTTCAGGCTGTTCACGTACTCCATCTTCTGTGCTTTGATCATGCGCATTAGACCAGCCTCAAAGGCTTGCTCATGCTGAGCTTGACGTAGACCGACCTTATCCTGCTGGACCCCACGGCCTTGTCCACGCCACCGACCACTTCCTGAATGTTCTCATAATATCTTCTTCGCCTCCATCTTCTCGCTTCCGACGACGCAGTGCACCGTGGGCAGGAACCTTCCCTTGTTCTTTACCGCGATCCTCTTGCTGACCTCGGCGGATACCTTCGCGAGCTCCTGCGGGCTCATCACAGGCTTAGGCATCTTGTTCCTGGGTCCCAGGAACTGTCCTAGCTGCTTCGCGATTATCGGCATGAGGCTCTGCTGCGCGACCAGGTCGTATCCGAGCAGCGAGTCCATCTTCGCCTTGTCGCTTGCGAGCGTGGTGAGCGTGTTTCCGTCTATGACCTCTATCCCGTTCTTCTTAGCGCTCTCTATGAAGTTCTTGTCCGAGGCGAAAAGGCCATCTTGTTGACCTTGCCCTTGCCGTTGGGCAGGAGTATGTCAAGGTTCAGCCTGTTGGGCTGCTTGGTGAAGTCCACGCCCTTGAAGTTTATCGCGAGCTCGACTCTCTGCTCGAACTTCCTTTTGTTCTTATTTTCCTCGACGAACTTTTCGAACTCTTCGTATTTCGCTTCCAACACTTAAATCCCTCCTGCACTATTTGCAGTACTTGCGGGAGAACAAGTAGGATTAGATTGCCCGTAAAAATATAAATACCTTTCCGACAGCGGGGCTTTGCATCTAGTAATGGAAATCGCTGTCCTTAAGTTCCGGGTAGAGATCCTCGATGTAGTCGGTGTACTGGCTGTGTATCTTCTCCAGCCTCTCCCTCAGCCTCTTGTTGGAGCGCCACCAGCCTATCCATATCACCGCAAGCACAATCAGGGACAGGAGGCTTGCGTAGCCGGCGTCTATCAGCCTGAGCGAGAGCAGTATGGAGAAGAGGGAGGTCAATACCGCGGTAAGGGCTACCGCCAGGGAGAGCCTCACGCTGTTTATGCCCAGCAGGAAGTCGCGGTTGTAGACCGAGAGGTTTATGAGGAACTTCTTGTCCTCCTTGGAATGGTGTCTGTGAGGCTTCGCCATGCCTTATGATAAATTAACAAACTTTATATTCTGTATCCCTCCAAGCTGCTGTCTTGTAGTCAAATAAGCCCTTGCCATGCGATTTAATGAATTATCGATTGCACATTCTTGCAATGATTGGAATGGATTCCAAGAGCGCAACAAAGGCACTGCCCAAGGAGGGGATCTGTGCCGTATGCGAAAAGCCGATCCCCCCGGATCCGAATGGCAAGCCGAAAACGATAGAAAACGGATCCGTGCACAGGGATTGCTGGTACGAAGAACTGGGAAAGGAAGTCGAAGAGCACCCGCTTGGCTATGCCAGGATAAGGAGATAGCCAACGGTTCCCGTCTCCGACGCCTCATTGCCCCGTCAGAGAGCCCAAAACCCCCTTATACCGACGATTTTCAAGGAAAGGTTTAAATAGGTTTTTAGCTAATTACTATAGTTTAACGGAGGCGCTTTTTCTAGACGTCAGCGCTACACCTTTATCCATGAAAATAACATTTAATTGGTAGATGAATATGGCAGAGAAACCGCACATGAACCTGATCTTCATAGGACACGTAGACCACGGCAAGTCCACCACTGTCGGAAGAGTGATGTACGAGACCGGGGCAGTTAGCGAGCAGGATCTTAACAAGCTCAAGGAAGAGGCGGCGAAGCTCGGGAAGGCAACTTTCGAGTTCGCATACGTCATGGACGAGCTAAAGGAAGAGAGGGAGAGGGGAGTCACTATAGACATAGCGACAAAGACCTTCCAGACGCCTAAGTACTACTTCACCGTAATCGATGCCCCTGGCCACAGGGACTTCGTCAAGAACATGATTACAGGAGCCAGCCAGGCCGACGCCGCTGTGCTTGTCGTCGCCGCTCCGGAAGGAGTGCAGACGCAGACGAGGGAGCACGCGCAGCTCGCCAAGATCCTCGGGATCAGCCAGCTCATAGTCGCGGTCAACAAGATGGACATGGTGAACTTCGACGTGAACAAGTTCACGGAGACGAAGACCGCCATAACGACCTTCCTGAAGGCGATAGGCTACGACGTCAGCAAGGTCCTGATAATTCCTTACACTGCCCTCGGAGGGGACAACGTCAAGGTCAAGTCAGACAAGATGGCGTGGTACACCGGCCCTACCCTGCTGGCGGCCCTCGACTCACTGACCGTGCCTAACAAGCCGACAGAGAAGCCTCTCAGGCTCCCTATCCAGGACGTATACAGCGTCTCGGGATTCGGGACCGTCCCTGTAGGAAGGGTCGAGACCGGAGTCATGAAGCCTGGAGACCAGATCATAATAATGCCTAGCGGCGTCAAGACAGACGTTAAGAGCATCGAGATGCACCACCAGCAGCTCGCCAAGGCAGAGCCTGGCGACAACATAGGCTTCAACATAAAGGGTGTCGACAAGAAGGACATCAAGAGGGGCGACGTGATAGGGCCCGCGAGCAACCCGCCTTCGGTGGCGGAGGAGTTCACGGCGCAGATCGTCGTGATCAACCACCCGACCGCTATAGCGCCGGGATACTCCCCAGTCTTCCACATACACACGGCGCAGGTCGCAGCGACCATAACCGAGATAATGGAGAAGAAGGACCCCAAGACCGGCCTGACCTCCGAGAAGAACCCTGCGTTCATCAAGACCGGGGACGTCGCGATAGTCAAGATAAAGCCGATCAAGCCTGTGGTAGTCGAGAAGTACAGCGAGTTCCCTCAGCTTGGAAGGTTCGCGATAAGGGACATGGGGGCCACAGTGGCTGCCGGAGTCGTCCTTGACGTGGTAAAGAGGAAGGTTTGATGCCTACAGCAAGGATCAAGCTGATCAGCAGGAAGATGGAGTCCTCAAGGGACATAGCCAAGCAGATCATAGACATAGCGAAGGGCCTGCAGGTGAAGTGCAAGGGGCCCATCCCCCTGCCTACGAGAAGGCTGATCATAGCGACCAGGAAGACGCCGTGCGCGAACGGATCGCACACGGTGGACCACTGGGAGATGAGGATCCACAAGTGGGTCGTCGAGATCGAGGGATCCGACCAGGCGCTCAGGCAGATCATGAGGATCCCTGTGCCCGACGCGGTCCAGATCGAGATAACCCTGTCTTGATCCCGTTCTGTCCTCCCTGAAACAAATCCAGGGAGTATCTTTATAAAATACGAGACACTTCTATCTACTCCTGGTTGATTTGATGGCTGCCAAGGAACTTGTCACCGTGAGGACGCACGCAAGAGGCCATTCACAGGTAATGTCAATAGAGATAGAGAAGCCTCGCCATACCATGCCTCTCGCATTTACGAACATGAGCAACTCCCTTGACGAAGCGCTGGAGGGGGTGGAGAGAAAGGTAATCGGCGACTGCGGGCATCTTCTCTTCACTGAGGGGAAGGGGGAAGCCGCCCTCGGCAAGGAGATCGCGATCGAGATCGGATCTGAACAGGCTGAAGACCAACCCCGGAGGAATAATGATACTCCACTCGGTCGCATGCGATATTCCCCCGATGAACGTCGGGATGGGAGTTAAGTGCGCAAGGGTGTTCCCGAAGGAATACGGAGTGGGTGAGGCTGTGAAGAAGGAGGCGGTGAAGTCAATCGCCGAGATAGAGCCCCATTTCAAGCTATATAAGAGGACAAGATAGACCCTGTCCTCTCTCTGAAACAAATCCCCAGGGCATCCTTATATACGAAGAGACGCATCTCTATCCCTATTCGGTGTATGGAAATGATACAAGGAAACACTCTCATGTCGATGATAGGTAAGAGCGAGAGCAGCGTCGATCACGACGTCGTATCGAACGCAATCAGGGAGGCAGTTAGGACTTCGTCCGGGGATTCTGACTTCCAAAACGCGATAGGGTTCCCGAAAGTCAACATCAACACATTCGCATCCCGTTTCGTCGAGGAGCTAGCAAAGACAGAAGAGGGAGGAAGAAAGCTGGGCAGCATCGTGAAACCAGGTCCCGATGCGACCTACCTTTCCGTGCGACTCAGGTTTACCAGCATCCCCGAAGGCGAAAGCGTCTGGAATGCCGTCAGCAGCGCCGCAAACGAAAGAGCGTCCAAGGCGAGATCCGTCCAAAGGAAAGAATAGGTACGACGGATTTCAAGTCTATGTTTATAAGAGGCGAGACACTTCAATCTCCAGGATCAAATCAGGGGAATCCGAATGAAGTACGTAGAAACAGGTTCAAGGGCTTTAGATCGTGCGATGGTCAGGGCGAAAGATGCCCTCTTCAATAAACTCAACGAGTCTGATTTTTCAAGCGCCGAGCAGGTAGGGGAGGAGGCCGCGGCGAGGCTCATGGTGGAGCTCCGCTCCGAGGAGAACGGTAAGAAGGTGGTCCTGGCGATAGCAAGGAAGGAGATGCCTCTGTACCTTGCAGCGAAGATGAGGCTGATTGAAACATTCCCTTATCCCCAGTGCCGCGTCAGCGAAGCGGTCGACAGGCTTGCTGACGATGAAATAAAGCTGCCTGGATTCAAGGCCGCATATAAGAGGAAAAAGCGATCATGAACCCGAGCTCCGCTGATCATTGATAATATGTGGCGGAGGCGCCCCGATGGGCGCCCCTGCCTAAAATACTTTACTACTTCTTTCTGGAAAAGACAGGCTTCTTCCTCTTCAAGTAGCCCCTGAGCAGAGGCGCCTTGTCCGTCCTCTCCCATGTGAAGCCAGGTCCGGTCCTGCCGAAGTGGCCGTATGCCGCTGTGTCCCTGTATATCGGCCTTCGAAGCCTTAGATCCCTTATTATCGCTCCCGGCCTCATGTCGAAGTGAATGCGGACAATGTCCGTTATCTCCTCATCGCTGAGCCTTCCCGTGCCGTGCGTGTTGACGTAGAACGAGACCGGCTTTGCGACCCCTATCGCATACGCGATCTGAACCTCGCACTCGTCTGCAAGGCCTGATGCGACCACGTTCTTCGCTATGTACCTTGCGAGGTACGCCCCGGACCTGTCGACCTTCGTCGGGTCCTTTCCGCTGAAGGCGCCTCCTCCCGACTTGCCTATGCCTCCGTAGGAGTCGACGACGATCTTCCTTCCCGTGAGACCCGAGTCAGCGAGCGTTCCGCCGATTGTGAACTTGCCCGTGCCGTTTATCACGAACTTCGTGTTCGCGTCAAGGAGCTTGGCAGGAATCACCTTCTTTATGACCTTCTCCATTATGTCCTTCCTGACCTTCTCCATGCTCACGTCGTTCCCGTGCTGCGCAGCCACTACGACCGCGTCGACCCTCGTCGGCTTCCCGTCCACGTACTCGACGGTCACCTGTGACTTGCCGTCAGGCCTGAGGTAGGGGAGTATCCCCTTCTTCCTGCACTCCGTCAGCCTCATCGTGATCTTGTGCGCGAAGACTATGGACATGGGCATGAGCTCCTTGGTCTCCTTGCAGGCGTAGCCGAACACGAATCCCTGGTCTCCCGCCCCTATCTCGAGCCCCTTCTTCTCGTCCACTCCCTGCGCTATGTCAGGGGACTGCTCCTCTATTGAAACAACGACACCGCAGGTCTGCCAGTCAAGGCCGTCCCTTGCGTTGTCAAGTCCTATGTCCCTCAGCGCGTCCCTCGTTATCTTCGGAAGGTTCACGTATGTACTCGTGGTTATCTGCCCCGTCAGCATCACCACTCCCTGCATAACCAGCGTCTCGCAGGCCACGTGCGCGCTCGGATCCTTGGCGATTATAGCGTCAAGCACGGAATCCGAGACTATGTCCGCTACCTTGTCCGGGTGTCCTTCTGTAACGCTCTCCGATGTTATCATGTATTTGCTCATACAATCCTCCTAAAAATAATCTCAAGTGATGTCAAGCGCGGCAAGCATGAACGGCAGTATGATGGTCGCATCGCCGTCTATCGTCACCTGCTTCGCCTCCTCCTTTATCTTTCCCCACGAGATCGCCTCCGTGAGCCTCGCCCCCGAGAGGCTGCCGTCGAACTGCGTGGCCGTCGTTATGTAGACCGCGTAGTCCAGCCCTCCCTTGAACTGGTTCCACCAGATGACGTGGTGCTTGCTTATCCCGCCCCCTATCATGAGCGCTCCCGTCTTCTTGTTGTCGAACGATATGTCGCTGAGCTTGAGCTCGTCCTTTATCAGGTTGAGCTTGAACTTGTGGTCCTGCGAGAAGATCGTGAGCTGCGTCCCGAACGCGCCGTCGAGTATTCCCGGGTTGAAGATGGGCACGTTGTTCAGGTACGCCTGCCTCAGTATCGAGTTCTCGTCGGTCATTCTCTTCCCGAACTCCCAGAGGATCTCGCTCGCGCTGTACTCCTCCTTGTAGTCCTTCGATTTGTATATGTCCAGCATGATCTCGCTGAAGTATTTCTCGACAGCGAGCCCGTACTCCTTCTGCTCTATGAATATGTTCCCGAGCCTGTAAATGCTCATCTGGTGGAGCTTCGCATCGTCGGCGTAGAAACTGCCGAGGCTGTACTTGCCTCCGTAGGCCCTTGCCAGGTCGTGGTCCACAGTGCCTCCCGTGGTTATTATCGCATCGAAATGCTTGACTGACTGCGCGAGTATGCCCCTCAGCCCCGTCGAGACTATGTCCGCTGGGAAAGAGAGGAAGTTGAAGCTGTCCTTGTCCTTGAGCATCCTGTCGACGATCTCTATCCCGTCGACCATGTGCTGCGCCGAGAATCCTCCTATCTCGTGCATGTCGCTAATTAGCTCCCTGACTGTCATGCCCTTCCTGAGAACTATGTCCTTGACCCCCCTGCTCAGCAGTTCCTTCTTGTTTTGTGCCGCCATGAAAATCCGCTTTTTAAAGACGCCAAGTGCGCCTTATTCGTCAATATATGATGCTGTGATAACAAATATATTGCTATGGGGTGCTAATCAGATGAGGTAAGAGATGAGCCTTAGGCAATTCATCAGCGCTCTGGAACGGGAGAACCTGCTGGTCAAGATAAGAAAGGAGGTCTCGACGGAATTCGAGATAGCGAACATCATAGCCGCGCTGGACGGGCAAGTGGCCCAGTTCGTGAACGTGAAGGACTCGAAGTATCCCGTCGTTGGCAACCTCATCGGCTCGAGGGACCTCGTTGCCAAGGCTCTTGGCATCGAGAAGGAGCGGCTCCTCGGCAGGCTTTCCGACGCCATAAACAACCCGGTGAAGCCGGAGGTCGTCGACAGGGCGCCTTGCCATGAGATAGTGGAGAATGCAGATCTCAACTCGCTCCCTATCTTGCGATACATGCCCAAGGACGGCGGGAAGTACGTCGCGTCCGCGGTCTGCATGATAAAGGATCCCGAGACAGGGCTTAGGAACGCCAGCTTCCACAGGCTCATGCTTATTGACAAGAACCACTTCGCGGCGAGGATAGTGGAGAACAGGGGAACAGACACCGCCCTAAAGAAGAAGGGGGAACTTGACATCGCGATCTGCATAGGAAACTCGATTCCCGTGCTGCTCGCTGGCGCCACTTCGTTCCCGATAGGGGCGGACGAGCTTTCGATGGCCAACTCTCTTGAGGAGACCAAGCTCGTCAAGTGCAAGACAGTAGACATAGAGGTTCCCGCGGAGACGGAGTTCGTGCTGGAGGGAAGGATAACAAAGGAGACGACCACTGAGGGCCCGTTCCTGGACCTGACTGAGACCTACGACAGGACGAGGGAGCAGCCAGTAATAGAGATAAAGAAAATCACCCACAGGAAGGACGCGATATTCCACGCGCTTCTCCCGGGCAAGGGGGAGCACAAGGTGCTCATGGGAATGCCCAGGGAGCCGACGATATTCAACGAGGTCAGCAAGGTGTGCACTTGCAGGAACGTCCTGGTAACTCCGGGAGGCACATCATGGCTGCACGCGGTCGTCCAGATAACCAAGCAGAACGATGACGACGGCAGGAAGGCGGCCGAGGCAGCATTCAAGGGGCACAGCTCGCTCAAGCACTGCGTGGTGGTCGACGATGACATAAACATCTACGACCCGAACGAGGTCGAATGGGCGATCGCCACGAGGTTCCAGGCGGACAAGAACTTCATGGTGATGCCGAACCAGCCGGGATCGTCGCTCGACCCTTCGGGTGACCTGACCGAAGGCAAGAAGGCGACGACATGCAAGGCGGGTGTCGACGCCACGATTCCCTGGGGCAAGAAGGACAAGGGGTTCAAGAAAGAGAGATACGGAACGGTGGATCTGGGAAAATACAGGTAGTGGTCTCGTGTTTCTGACGAAAGAAGAGGAACATATGCTTGCCGGCGAGATGGGCGAGGGCACACGCAAGGCGATGGAGATTGTGGTCGCGCTCGGCAACATCTACGGAGCCGAGAAGCTCGTGAAGGTAGAGAGCGTGCAGGTCTCCGGAGTCAGCTACAAGAACCTCGGAGACGCTGGCATAGAGTTCCTCGAGGACTGGGCGGCAAAGGGAGGAAAAGTATCCGTCTCAACCACACTCAATCCGGCAGGGATGGACCTCAGGAACTGGGAGAAGCTCGGATTCAAGGAGGAGTTCGCGAAGAAGCAGCTCAAGGTCGTCGATGCTTTCAAGAAGATGGGAATACCGCCCGTGTGCTCGTGCACCCCGTACCTCATTGGCAACGCGCCGAAGTTCGGAGAGCACATAGCATGGGGAGAGTCATCCGCGGTCGCGTTCGCCAATTCCGTCATAGGGGCAAGGACGAACAGGGAGGGCGGACCGTCAGCTCTGGCAGCTGCAATTTCGGGGAGGACAGCTGCGTACGGCTTCCATCTCGACGATAACCGCAAGGCGGATTTCAATTTCAATGTCAGCTGCAAGGTCGAAGGATTCTCCGACTTCGGGGCCCTCGGCCACATGATCGGCAAAATCGTCAAGAACAAGGTTCCTTACATATCCGGAATCACTGACTCAGATCCTGATAACCTCAAAGTGCTTGGTGCATCGATGGCAGCCAGTGGAGCAGTAGCACTCTTCCACATAGGCGGAGTCACCCCCGAGGCCAAGTCGAAGGACATGCTGAGGGACTCCGCGGAAAAAATAGAGATAGATAGCCTGGAACCCGGATACAAGGCGCTAAACTCTGAGATAAGCGAGATCGATTTCGTGAGCATAGGATGCCCTCATGCGTCTGTGGCAGAGCTGAAGAAGATCGCGGGGCTGCTCAAGGGCAAGAAGGTAAAAGCAGAGCTGTGGATAACTGCGTCGCGATACACGAGCGAGAGGGCGAAGGACGATGTCAAGGTGATAGAGGAAAGCGGAGGGAAGGTTCTGAACGACACTTGTCTTGTGGTGGCGCCGATCGAGGATTTCGGATTCAAGAATCTCGCGACGAACTCCGGCAAGGCCGCTTTCTATGCACCGTCACACTCAAAACTGAAGGTAAGGTTCGGCTCGCTTGAGCAATGCATAAACGCCGCGATAAAGGGAAGATGGGAATGATTCTCGAAGGACGAATAATAAAGTATGGAAAGATTGAGGGGGAGGCGATAGTCTCGACCCAGCCGATAGGATTCCTTGGAGGGGTCGATCCAGACACGGGAGTATTCATCGAGAAGGGTCATCCCCTCGAGGGGAAGAGCATCAAGGGTAAGATACTGGTCTTTCCCACGGGCAAGGGCTCCACTGTGGGCTCATACGTTCTGTACAGGATGAAGAAGAACGGCACCGCGCCCCTGGCGATGATAAACGAGGAGTGCGAGCCGATAGTCGCGGTGGGTGCGATAATCTCCGACATACCCTGCGTCGACAGGATAGAGATAGGCAAGATCAAGAACGGAAGCAGACTGAAGATAGAAGGAGAAAAAATAACCTTTGGTTAAGCGGTATAAGAAAGTGAATTCACGGCTTAATTACCGTCATTCCACCGTAGTTTCTTCCTAAGAGAACATCCTTTATGTTGCCCTCCTTGAGCCCGTTCATTATGATGCCTTCTCCCTGCGTCTCCTTCACCATCTCATGGAGTATCAGAAGCTTGGTGTGCATGCCTCCCGTGACGTCGATTTTGGTCGATGCGCCCGCGTATCCCAATATCTCATCGATGTTCTGGCCGTTTATTTCGCCTATGAGTTTAGCGTCGCTGTTCGTCTTTGGGTTCTTGTCGAAAACTCCATCGACGTCGGTGGCCAGTATTATCTTGTCCGGCTTCAGCCCCCTGCTGAGCATCTTGAAGACCTTCTCCGTGCCCGCTATGCCGACCCCCTTGTCCCTGTCCATCACAACGTCTCCGTATGTTACTGGGATAAGCCCGGAGTCAAGTGCGACCCTTATGTGCTCGAAAAAGCCCGAAGGCTCGCTTCCTCCCCATATCCCGAAGCTTGAAGGTGAGAAAGGGAAGACGTCAGATCCAACCTCAAGCGCCTCCTTTATCACAATGTCATCGATGTCCTTCGCGGCCATGTGCGTTACCGCCGCCCCCTTCTTACTGTAATCGTATTTCAGGCCGTCGTTTACCTTGTATTTAGCGGCGGGTATGTGTGCGAAGGATCCCTGCCCGTGTCCGACCAATAGGTCGAAATCCTTCTCTTTTCTTGCATCCTCTATCTCCTTGAAGACCCTTCTTATCACTTCAGGCCTCGCCACCATCGGCTTCTCTATGTCGGTGATTATGCTGCCGCCTATCTTGATGAAGTAGACCTCCTTCTTTCCCATCCTATCGTCCTTTTAACTAATAACTGAACTCCTGTTCTGCGGTAACTGAAGACCGTGCGGAAGGCGCCTTTTCATTCACCATGTCTCCGCCGCTGATTCCGTCTATCGCGTACTTGATTTCCACGGCGGTTCCCGTAGCGGGAGCGCGCGTCCTCGTCTCTACCATGTCTCCGCTGCAGTCTCCATTTATGTAAGGGAAGCTCTTAACCCGTTCGGCTATCATCTCCCCTGCGCTCATGGGCGACTTCCTCGACTCATTGTCCCCCCTCACAAGCTCAGCGAGCAAAACCTCGGAGCGGATGTCTCCCCTCTTGAGCAGCTCTATCGCCCTCGGAGCGGGCACTTCCCATTCTCCGACTACCAGTGCCACCCCGTTCATCTTCGGGTCGTAGGACTTGCCGTGTACGCCGTCTATTCTGCCGACCGTGGCGATGTGCTCCTGCAGCTTCGCGACCGTCTTCGCGTTCTCTCCTTGTCCCTCTTTGATAACTGTATTGCTCAGGGTCATTTTATCAGATAAGTGTGTGTTTCGCCCCTATTTTAACATTGCAATCGGCTTCGTCAATTGTAGACTTGCGTCTGCGACGGTAGAAGGAAAGAGTTTAAATGTTTGAGACTCCCAGAGGATAACGGAGACTAAATGGACATGATAATACTGTGCGGGGGCTACGCCACCAGGCTTGGCGACATCGCCTACTTCACGCCTAAGCAGCTCCTGCCGCTCAGCGGCAGGCCGGTCATAGACTACATATTCGAGAGCGTCGCGTCGCTCGACGTCGACAGGATAATCATATCCACCAACAGCAAGTTCGCCGACCAGTTCGACTACTGGCTCAAGCTTAAGAAGGCGTCCGGCTACGACAAGAAGGTAGAGCTGATAATAGAGCAGACCAGGTCGCAGGGCGAGAAGCTCGGCGCGATCAAGGGCATACAGTACGCTATAAAGAAGGCGAACATAACTGGCGACTTCATGGTGGTCGCCGGGGACAACTTCTACAACTTCAACCTGGCCAGCATGATGTCCCACTTCAAGGAGCAGGGCAGGACGACGATAGCGATCTACGACACCAAGTCGAAGGAGGAGGCGAAGAAGTTCGGCGTGGTGACCGTGGAGGGCGACAGGGTGGTCAGCGTGGAGGAGAAGCCCCAGGAGGCGAAGTCGACGCTAGTAAGCACAGGCATCTACCTGTTCCCGAAGGACGTGCTGGAGAAGATAGACGCCTACATAGCCGACAACGCCAACAAGTCCGACAACATAGGCAGCTTCCTCTCTTGGCTCGTGAGGAACACAGAGGTGGACGGGATAACCTACACAGGGGACTGGTTCGACATAGGAACTGTCGACACCTACAGGAAGATATTCGACTCCTACATGGATAGGAGAATCTTCTGAGTCTTCCGGCGCGATACCTGACGCTTCATGCCTTCTTGTAAAGGATCATCCCGCTGACCAGGCTCAGGTTGCTTTCGGTGGCGGTCGCTACGAGCGAGGAGTTGAATTCCGGAGTAAATACATCCGCAAGGTTGTTGCACTTTTCGAGTTCCTTCTCCGTGGTGGCGTAGCCGAATGACAGGAAGTAGTTTCCGTTCAGGTCCTCGCAGTCCTCAAAGACCGAAGAGTAGTTCAGGTTCAGATCGAATCTGCCGTAGGGCTCTATCGAGGTCCAGGCAAGGTAGTTTATCATCCGTATCGTCCCCGGATCTATGCCGCCGCTGCTTCCCGAGGCGCCGACGTTCCCGCCGTTGTTCTCAAGACCGGATACCACATACACAGATGCGCTCTTTGGAAGGCCGCTAAGGAAATTCGCCATCTGCGTCGTAGTGTACAGCTCGACGTTGTTCACCTCGTGGAGATAGCCCATCATGTTGAACGAGTTGGCGATTATCATCAGGCATGCCAGGGACACGAGAAGCACCGGAATTCCCCAGAGTAGTGGCGATTTTGACTTGCCTGACTTGGCTTTCTGCAGTATCTTCGCATCGATGAAATCGCTCAGCGCGAGTCCAACCATCACCGCCATGGGAGGCACCATGATAGGCAGGAACTTGGTGTTATACGCCATGTACCCCATCAGGGACAGGTCGTCCTTCCCGAACGACAGGAACAGGAAGATCATCATGAACCACGAAAATGCGAACGCTGCGTATCTCCTCCTTTTTACCAGAAGGTAGAGGCTGCCCGCGATCAGGGCATACCCCCACAGGCTGAAGAGCTCCCCCTCGTAAAAGGTCGGGATGGCGCCCGATACGACGTTGAACGTGTTTCCCGAGAAGGTCAGCGCGTTGTACAGGTATGTGGAGTTTGTGGGAAGCAGTTGCGGAAGGATTATGCCTATCTCGGGCTGCTTGGAGATCAGATACGTTCCAAGGCCGAAGGTGTGGATGAAGTATAGCGACGGATTTGACTGCAGGACGTAGCTTAGGACCGCGACGAAGAGGATTCCCAGCAATATTCCTGCAAAGAACGATGCAGTCCTTATGATCTGTTCCCTTCCTCTGTCCTTGAGCAGAAGGTACATCAGCACGGGCACCAGAAACACGAGGACGATGAGCACCTCCACGCTTCCGACTATGGCGCCCACGAATCCCACGAACCCCGAAGCGGCATAGTATGTGTATTCCTTCTTCTTTATTCCGAGCAGGAGGAACAGCACCGCCAGGGTGGTCATGAAAGCGTTTGGAATCCCGTTGCCTGGGGTCGCCCCCTGGGCCGCTATGAGGGGAACCAGCACGAATGCAAGCGCGGCTATGAGTCCCGCCCTCTCGTCCTTGAGGTTCTTCCCGATAAGGAAGATCGCGACCATGGTGCCGATGAGGGAGATTATGCCTAGCATGCTTTCGCTTATCAGGCCGCTCCCGAAGACGGCCATGAAGAATGCGGGAACTCCCTCGAACAGGTAGGAGACCGAGAACGGCGCGAGCCCGAGGTAGTCCTGGCTGAAGCCGTGGTGCGCTATGATGTTCGCATCTGCAAGCGTATAGAAGTCATCCGAGTTTCCGAGGAGCATGTTCGGGCCCAGCGTTGTGCGTATGCTTATGGCCACGCCGAATGCGATTATGAGTAGTAGCACCAGGCATGCGATGCTCCGCTCATTCTTCCTTTTTGCCAGAGCCTTGGCATCCCCCCGAGCCGCTATCTTAGCCATGAATCCGCCTGTTCTCCTTCTCTCTCACTTATCCTAATCATTTTAATATTAACTCCTGCCAACATAAGCTTGAGCCAGGGTGGCAGAATCTGGTAAATGCGCCGGTCTTGAATGCACAATTCAAGAGCTGATTCGTGATGCGAAGAAAGCCGGTTCCTCTTCGGGGGAGTTAGAGTTCAAATCTCTACCCTGGCGAACCCTTAGTCCTGTTTTCGAGACGGTCCGGCCCCTTAACTGAGCGCATGGCTCAGAGTTCAAGCCTCAGACTGCTTTAGTTCACGGCATCTCGGTTTCTTACCAAAGAGTCAGAGTTCCGCCGATATCTTATTATATATTTACATTTGTAAATATGTCCCATGGCTAAGAGCTGCATGTGCGCCGTATTCGAGGAGCTTGGGGATCCGACTCGTTACAGAATAGTCCAGACTCTCCTCTCGGGAGAGCGTTGTGCGTGCGAGCTTCCTTTATTGGTGGATAGAGCCCAGCCGACAGTTTCACTTCAGCTCAAGCACTTGACCAAGGCAGGCATACTCTCTGCAAGGAAAGAGGGAAAGAAAGTCATCTACATGATCTCCGATGCCCGTGTCAAGAAGCTTCTCAAAGAGGGTTAAGATCCGGTGTTTCCAATGGAAAACGATATCAAGAAAATTGTGAAAGAGGGCTATGGAAAGATTGCCAAAGGACGTTCAAGCAGTGGTTGCGGATGTTCCTGCGGAGAGCCGAGCAAGGAAGAGCTTGCGATGGAGATTGGCTACTCGCCTAGTGACATAAAACTGGCTCCCGATGCCAATCTGGGGCTGGGATGTGGGAACCCGCTTGCGTTTGCAGAGATGCAGGAAGGCATGACCGTTCTTGATATGGGTTCCGGGGCGGGATTCGACGCTTTCATCGCAGCGAAGAAGGTCGGAAATAAAGGAAAGGTTTTCGGAGTGGATTTCACTCCAAAGATGATCGAGAAAGCAACTGAGAATGCCAAGAAGTACGGTTTTTCAAATGTCGAATTCAAGCTCGGAGACATAGAAAAGCTGCCCATCGAAGACGCCTCCATTGATGTCGTGATCAGCAATTGCGTGATAAATTTGGCCCCTGACAAGAAAAAAGTGTTCGAAGAGGCTTTCAGGGTTCTTAAGCAGGGCGGCAGGCTGCTGGTCTCTGACATCGTCCTCCTTGAAAAACTCACCGAAGAGCAGAAGAAAGACAGGGACTTGATAGTGGGCTGTGTGGGAGGTGCGCTGCTCAGGGAGCAGTATGTTGGATTGATAGAAGCTGCAGGGTTCGAGATAAACATGCTTTCGGAACAAAAGAACGTAGATAAGCCCCAGTATGAAGGTCTTCCGCTCGAAAGCCTGAAAGTCGACGCTTACAAACCAAGAGTCTGCAAATGTAAAAACCATTAAAACCAATGACCTCTTTTCTATAAGGTCATGTACTTCTGTGTGTTTAGGGATTGTAACACTCAGTAGTCCGTCCTACCCTGGCGAACCCTTAATCCGCGCATGCAGCCGAAGCAGGCAGCACATTCTCTTTAACAGGCCCCATACCGCACGAATTAAATATCGCATGACCTATAGAATCTGACTAGATGGCCGAAGATCCACTCCCTGAAGTAAGCGCAGATTCGAAAGGCGCCCCGACGGAGGGCCCGTCCGGATCCGGCAATGAAGGGCCAAGCAAATTCGGGATTACTCTAGGCCCCGACGAAAGGTATCTCTACGCGGCGATAGCGCTGACACTGATAAACATAGTCTACTGGACCATCGTCCAGTTCAACGCCTACAACTCGTTCCACCTGACGGTCGAGACCGCCCTGTCCACATTCTCCCTGTACTACCTGGCGCACTTCCCAAGCCTCATTCACGGCTTCCAGTTCCTCGTGATCGCCACCCACATCGCGCCCGACCAGCTGCTCGTCTTGCCCCTGTTCTACCTATTCCCCTCGGCGCTGACGCTGATGATCCTGAAAGTGCTGGTCGTCTCATTGTCCGGCCTGCTCTCGTTCTTCATCGCGAGGGACATGACCAAGAGCCCGAAGTTCTCGCTGGCGCTGCTCTTCGCCTACTTCATCAATCCCGGGACGATAAACATACTGTTCAACGAGTACCACGTCGACCTGTTCCTGATTCCGTTCTACCTGCTGACGTTCTACTTCTGCATGAAGCTCGAGAAGAAGTGGTTCTACGTCTCGCTTTTCCTCCTCCTCGGCGTCTTCGAGTCTGGGCTCTCGATAGTTGCCTGCCTTGGCCTTGGGATCGTGGCTTACGAGCACCTCTATGACAAGGATCCCGCCGTAAAGGCGGAGAGGATGCGTCTCGGCCTTACGATAGTTGCATGCACAGTCATTGCACTGCTGTTCTACAACTTCGCGTATTACCAGGTCCAGGGCACCTCCTCCGCGACGTTTCCCCCGATGCTCGCGCTGCCGCCGTATCCGTTCGTCCCCCTCTTCAACAGCGCGTCTTACAACTATACTATCGGCAACTTCTCGGCGTCCAACGTGGCGAGCTATGCGGTCTACGCGGCGGGCGTAATGGCAATAGGCTTCGGCATGATAACGGCGCTGGTGCCTGTCGTGCTCCTGATCTTCTCTGGCCCGTGGCTCGGCGGAGTCTTCATACTGCATAACTCCCTGTTCCTATACGCCTGGCGAAACTCCTACGTGCTGCCCGGCGCGCTGATGTGCGCAATTCTGGGCTACGGTGCGCTGATGCGGATCAGGCCCAAGTTTCCCGCCTCTGAGGCGGTGGCGGCTCTCGCGATCCTCGCGTTCCTTCTTCTGGTGCCGCCCCTTCTCACTCAGCCGCAGATTGTCCCGAACCAGGAGATGTTCCTCTCCCAGTTCAACCAGAGCGAGCTGCAGAACTACCACCAGTTCTCCTCCATAGCCGAGCTGGTTCCGGACAACGCGTCGCTCATGACCCAGATGAACCTATTGCCCTATTTCACCAACAGGCAGCGTATAGAGACGACCGAGAACAGCACCTACTACTTCCAGCCGGAGTACATACTCTGGGACGGGAACCTCTCGTACGGCCTGTTCGACGTAAACGCAACCAGCAACTACCTGTATGCATACCTCAACACCCACAACTACAGCGTGGCGTCCCACTGGGGGAACGCCTTCCTGGTGAAGCAGGGCAAGGGCTGAACTGGATCTTTGATGCCGCAGCCTGCCATTTGTGCAAGAATTATATAGCTTCGTCGGGCAGTATTGTTGCATGAGCATACTGATAAGGAATCCCTGGATAATAACGCAGAACGCGAAGCGTGAGGTATACAGGAAGGACGTATTCATAGACGAGGACAGGATCGTCGAGGTGGCCGCCGGCATAAACGTGGAGGCCGACTTCAAGATAGAAGGCACCGGCAAGATACTGATGCCAGGCCTGATAAACACGCATACGCACATAGCCATGAGCGGCATGCGCGGGCTCGCGGACGACATGGACCTCTCGAAGTTCCTTGAGACCACCTTCAAGCTTGACGCGAACAGGTCCGATGAGGATATATACGACAGCTCCCTTCTCGGGATGCTGGAGTCGGTGCGATTCGGCACGACCTCGATACTCGACCTCTACTACAGCGAGGACATAATCGCAAAGGCGGCGAAGAAGGTGGGGATCAGGGCGATGCTCGCCTGGGCGGTTCTCGACAAGGAGTTCACCACGCAGAAGGGTGTGCCCCTGGAGAACGCGAAGTCGTTCATAACAAAGTTCGGCTCCGACAAGCTCGTCGAGCCCACTCTTGGGCTTCAGGGAGTCTACGTCTGCTCAGACGAGACGATGCTCGGGGCGATGGACATAGCAAGGAAGCTCGACAAGCCGATCACGATGCACCTGTGCGAGACGCTCGCGGAGGTCGACAACTTCAAGGCAAAGTCCAAGGAGGGACCGATAGCACACCTCAACTCAATAGGCTTCCTCGACCCGCTTCTCATAGCCGCGCACCTGGTCCAGGTGAACAACGACGATGCGCTTCTTCTGGGCAGCTGCGGGGTGAAGGCGTCGCACAACCCGATAAGCAACATGAAGCTGGGCAGCGGCAGGGCGTCCCCCGTCATGGACTTCCACAAGATGGGCATGACCGTCTCGCTTGGCACCGACAGCGTGGCGAGCAACAACAACCTCGACATGTTCCAGGTGATGAAGTGCGCGGCGCTCCTGCAGAAATCGGCGTACGGGGACGCATCGATACTTACCGCGCAGCAGGCGCTCGATTTCGCCACCCTCGGAGGGGCCAGGGCACTCGGGAAGGAGAAGGATCTAGGGAGCGTGGAGGAGGGGAAGCTCGCCGACCTAATACTCATAGACCCGTTCCCGGCAGGTATGCCCCTTCGCAGGGACACCCTGGTCTCAAACGTCGTCTATTCCCTCGAGGGCATGAACACCGACACCACCATCATAAACGGGGAGATCGTGATGGCGGACAAGAAGCCCACCTTCGACCTCGAAGGACTTAAGGGTTATCTCTTCCACGGTGAATGAGCGATGTTTTTCGGAAAAGGCAAGGCTGAGAAGGTAAGTCCCGATGCGCTCGTTTCCCTGCTGAACTCATCGTTCGACAGGAAGGTCGGGTCCTTGAAGAGCAGGACGGCGAGCATCGCGAACGAGCTGCAATCAGTCAGGTCCCAGTTCATGAGGACGTGCGACGATTTCGAGAGGCTTAACGCCGAGCCGAACACAGAGAACCTCTATTTCGCCAACGTCAGCTTCATAAAGAGCCAGAAGGTCCCGTACGCTCAGACGCTCAAGCGGCTCGCGTCCGAACTTGTGCTCAGGCCCGAGAGCGCGGCGAACGCCTACGACGAGTGCGCCATCATGACGGCAAACGTCGAGGAGATGCTGAACAGGGTGCTCAAGGCCAACGCATCCTTCAAGCAGGTTGTGGTCTGCTACTCAAACCACCTTTCGAACTTCAAGAAGAACTTCTCCGCGATAGAGAAGCTCGCCAAGGAGGCGAGAGCGGAACTCGACAAGAGGGCGGACGCGTTCTCGGAGTACAGGAAGGTCAAGGAGGCGATAGAGAGATACGAGCGCGATACCGAGGAGCTGCTCGCCCTGCGCGTCAAGATGGAGTCCGCGATGAAGTCGCCCTCGCCTGGAAACGGTGCGGATGAGGAGCTCAGGGCATCCGAGGCTCTCGCGGAGAAGATGGCGGAACTCACGAAGAACCGGGAGGAGCTTTCCTTCCTGCGCGGCGGCATCGCCTCGCTAACCAACCCGCTCGACAGGGCCTCGAAGAAGTTCGACCACGTTTCCGCGGGCAAGAGGCAGCTGCACCCCTTCATAGAGGACCCTATAGGCAATGCCTCGGGGGATTCCGACTACGGGGAGTTCATGTCTCTTGTGAAGGAGCTGGAGTCATCGGTGGAGTCGGGGGCGGTGGACGTGAAGAACAAGTCTGAGGTCGTCGGGCAGACGTCGGATCTGCTCAAGTCAGATCTGCGTTCGAAGATAATGGCCGCGAACTCGGCCGGATCTAGGATATCCGCGCTTGAAAAGGAGATAAGGGCGCTCGACATCATACTGGACGGGCTTCGGGAGGGCAAGCTCTCGTCCGAGAGGCGGGCGAGGGACGCCGAGGAGCTGGAGGCCAGGATGAGGGAGACGGAGAAGTGGAGGGATTTAGCGAAATCCGCGCTCGAGAAGCTCTTCAGCGACCATTACGGGAAGGCGCTCCTCATAGAGTGAATCCGCTTTCGGCTTCAGGTCCCGGAAGAGAGGAGACTAAAGTTAAATACCTTTAACATTCACAATATTTCGGTGTGAACATGGCAAAGAAGTACGAACTTCCCGCTCTTCCTTACGCGTACAATGCGCTGGAACCCTACATCTCGGAGCAGATAATGAAGCTCCACCACGACAAGCACCACGCGGCATACGTGAACGGCGCAAACACCGCGCTCGAGAAGCTGGAGAAGTCGAGGAACGGCGAGATCCAGATAGACACAAGGGCGGTCCTGAGAGACCTGAGCTTCAACTACAGCGGCCACTTCCTGCACACCCTGTTCTGGAACTGCATGGCGCCTGCGAACGCCAAGGCGTCGATGATGAACGTCAAGCTGGGCTCTAAGATAATGGCAGATTTCGGAGGGATGGACAAGTTCAAGCTACAGTTCACCGAGGCGGCGAAGACCGTCGAGGGGAGCGGGTGGGCGATTCTACAGTACGACAAGGCCAGCGACCAGCTGCTGATCGGCCAGATCGAGAAGCACAGCCTGCTGCCCCTTGCGGACCTGCCGATAATCATGTGCCTGGACGTGTGGGAGCACGCCTACTACCTCCAGTACCTCAACGACAGGGCGAAGTTCATAGACGCCTGGTGGAACCTGGTCAACTGGGAGTACGTCGCGCACGCGCTTGAGCAGCGATGAAGTAGGCTTTGTCGTTTAATCACATTAAACCTACAAAGCCGATGAAGTAGAAAGCAATAAATAGCTGCTACAACCAATGACATACGTGAAATTAGGTGCCCCAGCATGAAGCTTAGACCGGGAAGATGCGTCAGCAAGATAAACAGCCAGGCATGGTCGAGGTACTCCGTTAAGAAGCCGAGAAAGAACTTCATAAAGGCGATGCCGAGGACAAGCCTGCTCATATTCAACATGGGCGAGGACAAGCCCGGCTACGACCTCCACTTCTACCTAAGGACGAAGGCGGACGTCCAGCTCAGGTCAAACGCGCTCGAGGCGGCCAGGCAGGCGGCGAACAAGTACCTGGAGAAGCACGTACCGAGCGGATTCTTCATGAGGGTAGTCCCTTCCCGCACAACGTGATAAGGGAGAAGAAGTTCGCCAGCGGCGCAGGAGCAGACAGAGTCTCGCAGGGAATGACGCTCTCGTTCGGGAAGCCGTCCTCAGTCGCGGCAAGGGTCTTCAAGGGCAACACCGTGATCGAGATCAAGACGATGGCGAAGAACAAGGTATTCGTCAAGGAGGCTCTGCAGAGGGCATCCTCGAAGCTCTCCGGCCAGTACTCGATACTGATGTCGGAGGACAGCAGGGCCGCAGTGCAGAAGATAGCGACCGCAGCCTGAGATCCGTTCGCGCTCTTCAGTTAAAGAACAAGGGTTAGCTTAGGCGGTCTTTTTCCTGTATTCGACTACCCTGTCCAGGATTATGCGCAGCCACGGGCTGAAACCCTCCGGATGCGCCTTGATCTCCTCCTTCAGCTTGTCAAGGGAGACCCATCTGAATCCCATCGCCTCGTCCCTGTTCAGCTTCGGCTTCCCCTCGTAGGACCCGAAGATGACGTGGTCGTACTCGTACTCCGTCAGGTCCTTCCCGACATCCGCCTTGTACACGAAGGAGAACGCCTCCCGCATATCGCAGTCGAACCCCATCTCCTCGACCAGCCTCCTGTGGGCTGCGGCATCGACCGTCTCGCCGGGCATCGGATGGCTGCAGCAAGTGTTCGACCACATCCCCGCCGCGTGGTACTTGCCCATCGCCCTCTGCTGCAGCATGGTCTCCCCCTTCCTGTTGAACACGAATATGGATATCGCCCTGTGCAGCTTCCCCCCGTTCTGGTGGGCCTTGAGCTTCTCCTCCAGCCCTTTCTGGTTGTCATTCTCGTCTACGAGTATTACCTTCTGCGTGTCAGAAGCGGCCATCCGATCAACTTTACAGATAATGCGCGAAAATGTTTATATATTGCCCACAGCGCCAAGCGGATCGGCTCCTGATAAGGAACATGCTGAGTTTCCGAACGCTGACATGCTGTTTTTATATCTGAGAATTCAACCAGTCTATGCTAGTTTCGCGATGGGCGGACGCTAGCTTCAAGGGGTTTTGATTTGGAGACGAGGAAGGCGATATTCGGAAGGAGGGCGGTCAGGGAGTATGAGGCGAAGCCTGTTCCGGAGCGGATCATAAAAGAGATTCTCGACGCGGGCGCGATGGCGCCGTCCGCGATGGACGTCCGGCCCTGCCGTTTCGCCATCATAACCGACAGGGAGGAGATAAAGCGGCTCTCGGACAAGGCGAAGGATGGCCTGGGAGCGCTCGGCGTCGGTGCCAGGCTCGCTGAGCTTGCGAAGCTAAGGGAGGACACCATCTTCTACGGAGCTCCGCTTCTCATCCTCATATTCGCCGAGAGGGGAAGGTTCAAGGAGACTGACTGCGCCCTCGCGGCGCAGAACATGATGCTCATGGCGTACGATATCGGGCTGGGGAGCTGCTACATAGGGCTCGCCGCCTCACTGGGAAAAGACAGGGAGCTCATGAGGGGCATGGGGGCCGAAGATAATCAGGACCTTTACTGCACCCTCATATTCGGATATCCGAAGAAGTGGCCGGAGCCGAAGACGAGGATGCCCGAGCTTCTCAAGGCGGCGAAGTAGGCGCCACAGCCAGGAACTGGGACAACATCAACGTTTTAATATCTCCGATCCCGATAGATAGCACTATTCCTGTGATGATTTTGAAGGTACTGCTGCAGTTCCCCGAGGGGCTGAAGAAGGAAGCGCTCAAGCACGCGAAGGAGCTTGAGGCCGAGGGGAACGAGGTCATAATATCCGCATCGCCCAGCTTCGGCGCGTGCGACCTCGCGGTGGACGAGGCGAGGAGGGTGGGGGCGGAGAAGCTGGTCCACTTCGGCCATGCAGAGTACAAGAGGTCGGACTTCAACGTCGAGTACATAGAGTACCACATAGACGCGCCCCTCGCCGTGATCAACGGATCCCTCAAGGCGCTCGAGGGCTATCGGAGGCTCTGCCTGGTGACCACCATACAGCACGTGCACCAGCTCGGGGAGATAAGGAAATTCTACGAGGAAAACGGGAAGTCCGTAGTTCTCAACAGGCCCGTCGGCTTCACGAAGAATGACGGGCAGATCCTGGGCTGCGACCCCGGGAACGTCTCGGCGCTGGACGGGGAGGTGGACGCCTTCGTCTACTTCGGCGGCGGCATCTTCCATCCGATGGGCGCCCTCATGCAGACCACCAAGCCCTTCTTCGTCGCGGACCCCTTCTCCGGGAAGTTCCAGAACATAGACGAGATGAGGGAGACCCTCAGGAAGAGGAGCAGGGGCAGGGTGATGACCTCCCTTGGCGCAAGGAACTTCGGCATACTCGTCAGCACAAAGAGCGGGCAGTACAACCTCGAGCTCGGAAACTCCCTCAAGAAGAGAATAGAGGAGAAGGGTCTGACAGCCGCGATACTTGTGGCCAACACGTTCGACTTCGACTCGATCAACAACATGATGGAGTTCGACGCCTTCGTCAACACCGCATGCCCGAGGCTCGCCACTGACGACGGGGAGCGGATGCGAAAGCCCCTGCTCAGCCCGAAGGAGCTGGCCGAAGTGCTTGAGCTGAAGGAGAAGAAGGTTTAGCCCGAGAGGGCCGTCCCCGCACTATATCGGGAGCTTGCCTATCCTGCTTTCGCTGAAGGATAAAAACACAAAAAAGAGTTAGGAGAAACTCTGCCCCCGAGAGGGGGCAGAGGCCCTAAAATGCAGAACCTGACTTCTTCAGGTTGCCTTTGCAGTCAAGGTCGCGATCTGCGTGTAGTAGATCGTGTTGGCCTGCTGCGTGCACCCTCCCGTCGTTCCTGTGGCGTATGTCATCGCTCCCGAGTATCCGGAAGCGGTGTAGCAAGCCCACAGCGAACCCGCCAATGAGGTTCCGACCGCAGATCCCGCGGTCATCGCGTTGGAGAACGTCGCGGTCGCAGTCTGCCCTGAAACCATCGCGCCCTGCGCGTAATAGTTACCTGAGCTGTACACTACAGGGAACCCGTTGCTTCCCATTGAAGATCCCTGAACTGCGAAGACCAGAATGGAACTGCCCCAGTTGGCTCCCGTGCTCTGCCCTATCGAAACAGAAAGCTGTCCTGTCGTGTGTGACACAGTCATACTCTGGCAGAGGAATCCAGGTCCCGCGATGCAGGCGGTCCCTATCAGGCTCGACCCGCTGAAGACCCCGAGGCTGAACAGTGCTCCGAGGACGACTGCTATGATGAGTATTGCCCATCCATAGGTCATCAAGTATTCCATTGCGCTTTGCGCCCTAAACTTTCCGATTTTCATATTCATAGATTCGCCCTATATTTTCCAGTATACACTGCATGCTAACTAATTTAAACATATCTTTCCGGGGAAAAGTCCGGAGTATTCGCCTTTTAGTCAGGCAAAGCCCCCCGCCCGCATGGGCAGGGAGCCCAGCCTGAAGCTAAAAAGTTGGCTCTATACTGCCTTTGTCGTCAGAGTCGCGATCTGCGTGTAGTAGATCGTGTTCGTTCCGGAGACGCAGCCTCCTGTGGCTCCCGTGACGTAGGCGATATATGATGTAGAGCTTGTCGTGGTGTAGCAGGCCCAGATCGCGCCGGCCAGAGCAGTTCCCACTGCCTGTGATGCCGGAAGCACGTTAAAGACCGCAGACACAGTCTGTCCCGAGACCATCTGGTTCGTGACCATGTAGTTGCTTGTGCCGTATACTACCGGGAACCCGTTGCTTCCCAGAGAGCTTCCCTGCACCGAGAATACAAGTATTGAGTTGCCCCAGTTCGTTCCGGTGCTCTGCCCAATCGAGGCGGACATGCCTCCGACGCTGTGCAGCAGCGTCACGCTCTGGCAGAGGAATCCAGGTCCCGCGATGCAGGCGGTCCCTATCAGGCTCGACCCGCTGAAGACCCCGAGGCTGAACAGTGCTCCGAGGACGACTGCTATGATGAGTATTGCCCACCCGTAGGTCATCAAGTATTCCATTGCGCTTTGCGCCTTCCTATTTCCTTTCAGTATTCTTCTAATGCTCATCAATATCGCCTTCGTAACCTATTCAAAACAAAAGAATTTAAAGCTATCTTCGTTTTGCCTCATAGGAGAGGAGCTCGCTTCCAGCGTTTTCGAGCTGTATCCTCGCGGTGTCCTGCTTGTGCCTGAAGTCGGGAACGAGCGAGCTTGCGAACCTCATCGACCTCGTGGAGTCGTATATGCCCTTCATGAAGCCGTAGTAGGCGTTGGCGTCATCGAGACGCTCCGCCCTCATGCTCTCTATTATCTCCCTCTTGAGCTCGCCCACCAGGTCCATCATCCCCAGAAGGTACGGGACCTCGTCCACTCCGACCTCGGAGGGCGAGACGAGCCTGCGCTCCTTGAAGACGGTGTAGAACGCCATCGCCTCGACGTACTCCTGGTGCGCCTGCACCGAGAAGTACTCGAACCCCTTCTCCGCGCCCCTCAATTTCTTCTCGAGAGTGACGAGCGTCTTCATGCTAGAGCCCGCCTTGTCCAGCTCCCTCGCGTGTATTAGCGTTATCGCCCTTCCCGCGGTCCTGATGAGCTCCCTGGAGATCTCAAGAACCTTGTCCTTCCTCTCCTGCATGTCCATCAGCTTCTTCTCTATCTCGTTGACTTTTGGTATTCCGATCATTTCAAAACCTCAATCCCTTCCATCCCTCCGTGCCTTCCGAAGTGGAACAGGTACTGCTGCGCGTATCCCGCATAGGCGCCCCACCTCTCGTCCGCGAACTCGTGTATGGCCCTGATGTTCTGCCTCTTCCCGCCGAAGTAGGCGTTCTCCACCACCCTCTTTATCCAGGTGTCGATCGGGAAAGCCTCGAGCTTCCCGTAACCGAACAGGAGTATGCAGTCGGCGACCTTGTCCCCGACGCCATGGAGCTCGAGCAGATCCTCCTTGGCTTCAGCGTAATTCTTTTTATACAGCTTTTTCAGGTCGAAGTCCCCGCTGCATGCCTTCGCGACAGCCCTTATGTACTCCGCCCTGTATCCGGCGCCGTGGACCATCAGGCTCTTCGCGTTCTGTTTCGCTATCGCCTCGGGCGTAGGGAACTCCCTGAACCTTAGCTCGACGTTACCCGAGTCGAAGACCCGCTCCTCGCCGTACGCGGCCATGAGCCTTCCCACTATCCCCTTTATCCTCTTCACGTTGTTGAACTGCGAGATCACGAAGCAGAGGGCCGTCTCCCAAGGGTCGTTCCTGGTGATTCGGAGACCTCTGTACCTGCTAATCGCTTCTACGAGAAATGCATCTGTTCCTATTTTCTTATAGATTTTATTCATGTCGTCGTCGAGCCCGAACCTGGCGACGACCTCCTTGCGCAGGTCGCTCTCCGCGAGCCTTCCGAACGCCTTGCACTTGAGCTCGGTGCCGTTCTGTTCCACGTCGACCATGCTGCCCCCTGAGGAGTAGCATATTCCGTTCCCGTCCTTCCTTATGTCCCCGAAGAACGTGAGGGGCTGAGCGCTTTCGACCGTGTGCTTTATGCTGAAGTCCCTGGTCCTTAGTATCATCCGATATCGCCGATTTGCTTCCTTACCTGCTTGGTGGAATCCCTCTCCCTCACCGTCACAGTGCCGTCCTCGAGAGTGGTGTAGTCGACGGTTATGCAGTAGGGCACTCCCACCTCGTCCGCCCTGGCGTAGCGCTTGCCGACGCTGGAGCCCTCGGCGTAGTAGCAGTCTATGTTACGATCCTGCAGTGCCCTGAAGAACTCCTTCGCCTTCGCTATGAGCTTGTCGTCGTTCTGCAGGGGCAGTATGGCATACCTGTACGGCGCCACCTTCTCGTTGAGCCTGAGCCAGTTCCATCCCCTCTCCTTGTCCTCCACGACGCTGTTGTCGAGGACGGAGAAGAAGAGCCTGTCGAGCCCCATCGAGGCCTCGACGATGTGCGGTATTATCTTCTTCTCGTTGCTTACGACGCTGAGGTCCTTGCCTGACATCTTGGAGTGGGACGAGAGGTCGTAGTCCGTTCGGTAGGCGTTGCCCGCGAGCTCTATGTAGCCGTAGCTCGTCTTTATCTCAAGGTCAACGTTGCCCTTCGAGTAGTGAGGGAGCTCCTCGAGCTCCACCTCCCTGAACCTGAAGACCGACTGGTCGAGCCCCAGCGAAGTGAGGAGGTTGTTCTCGAGAAACATGAGGAACGCGATGTGCTTGTTCGGGAGCGACTTCCTGTCGAGCAGCTCCTGCAGCGATATGCTCTCCTCCTCTTCGGTGCCCCTCCTTATGAACGGCACCTTCGTCTTGAGGAACTCTGAGCACTCGTAGCCGAGCAGCTCCTTGGGATCCTCGCTCGGGTCGAAGAAGAGCTCGAGGTCCATCTGCGTTATCTCACGAAGCCTGACAAGCTGCTGCCTCGGAGAGATCTCGTTCCTGAAGACGACGCCTATCTGCGCGATCCCGACAGGGAGCTTCACGCTGTTAGTCTTGTAAATATATGAGAAGTCGATGAATATGCCCTGCGGTGTCTCCGGCCTGAGGTACGCCGAGTCCCTGCCGTAAGGCCCGACCTGCGTCTTGAAGAGCAGGTTGAACTTCTCCACCTTGCCGAGCTTGTTCCCGCACTTCTCGCACTTGAGCCCAAACTTCGCGATGTCCGCCTCCAGCTGCTCCGCGCCAAGCTTCTTGACGCCGTTCAGCTCCTCCTTCATTCCCTTCTTCTCGTAGTACTCCTCCACGACCTTGTCCGCCCTGAAAGGCGTCTTGCAGGTGCCGCAGACGGTGATGAAGTCTGTGAATGTCGCCACGTGGCCGCTCGCCTTGAGCACTATCTCGGAGACTATCTTGGTGGCGTCTATCTCCAGCGATCCGGTGCGCCTAACCACGATGTTCCTCCACTGCGCCTCGAGATTCTTCCTTATCCTGAGGCCTATCGGCCCGTAGTCGTAGAAGCCGGCGATCCCCTCATAGATCCCGAACGCCTGGAAGTAGATCCCCCTCCTCGAGACTATGTCGCTCGCCCTGCTCTCCGCTTTTGCCGCCATGAAAACAATGGTTATTGTGTAATGAAATTATTAATAGTGAGGGTGTTCCTTCCGTGAGGCACGACGAACCCCCTCCCAAACCATAAATACCAAGGATGCGCTAATTCATCATTAACCTGTGGGTGGGGATAAGATAAGCCCAGAGGTAAAAGGCTTCCGGAGTGCCTTAAGTGGCACTCCGAGGCACATCTGCTTCTCAAGAGAAAAAGTTTTTATATATATAGGGGCAAAGACAAACCTATGCAGTCTTTGAAGCTAACGTTAGCAGCCCCTCTAACATTAGAGAACAGTAGCAACGCCTCGACAGCGAGCAAGGGGCTTTCACTTCTGCAACTATCGTAGAGCTCCTCCTAGAGTGCACAATAATCCCATCAGCGCAAGCAGTGGAACTGACTTCCCAGCTCCCGCCATGCTCTTCCTCAGTCTCACCATTTACGCTAAAGTGATAATATGAACAACGAGAAAACCGTAGAAAAGAGGACCCAGGGACCGAAACGCGGATTTGAGCAGGAAAATCCCATCTCCGCAAACGAGGGCGACGGCAAGTCGGGATGGCAGCCTGGCAAGCACATCACCGGCTTCTCGATCGAGGAGGGCAAAATGGTCATCAGGTATTCCGAAGACGCCTCGCTCGCCAGAAGCGTGAAGAGGGGGAGTGATGAGTGCGCCACCGGAAAATGAGCGCAACCCTGAGCCAAGAAGGTATTTATAGATTGAATCCCAAGAGAACACTGGTGCTTTTTTGGTAGAGACCCCTGAGGAAAAAAGAAGAAGGATAATGAATCTCGCTAGGGAGGCGGTAGGCAAGGCCTACTCGACTGGCGAGCATTCAATCTCTCAGGCGATAAACGCTTACAACGAGATCGAGAAGTCGAGGAACCTGATCCACGAGAGGGTCGAGGAGTGGTACGGGATATACTTCCCGGAGCTCGTCCTCGGGAGCCCGGAGAACTATGCCCGATTCGTGGTTGAACTCGGAAGCAACAAGAAGTCCGCCAGCAGGGACGCCGTACAGAGGATACTCGGGGACGGCGCCGACGGAGTGATGCAGAAGATACAGGCGAGCATAGGCAGGGAGCCGGACGCCGAGGAGTACAGGGCGATAAGCGCGATCGCGAACCTCGAGCTCGAGCTAGTCAGGTCCGAGAACGGGATCGACGCATACCTCAAGGAGAACGTGCCGAAGCTGATGCCGAACATTTCATACCTTGTGGATTACAAGATAGCCGCCGAGCTGCTCAGCAGGGCGGGATCGCTCGAGAAGCTGGCGAACATGCCTTCGGGAACGCTGCAGCTGCTCGGGGCGGAGAAGGCGCTCTTCAGGCACCTCAGGTCCGGGGCGAGGCCGCCCAAGTACGGGGTGCTGTTCAAGCTCAAGGAAGTCGTTGTCGCCGACAGGAGGGACAAGGGAAGGGTTGCTAGGATGTTCGCGACCAAGCTCAGCATAGCGGCGAGGGCGGACGCGTTCTCGAAGAGGTTCATAGCGAAGGAGCTCAAGGAGTCGATCGACGAGAGCATCGAGAAGATGAAGGCGCACCCGAGGAAGCCCTCCTCGAATCCGCGATTCGAGCCGAGATGGAGGGGCAGGCCGCAGGGGCACGGCGGAAGGCCGGGACAGGGCGGAGGCGGGAGGCCGCAGGGACCCCGCAGGCCGTTCAGGCCCGAAAGGAGATAGCCGTCCTCTCGTAAAATCCGAATCGTTCGGTTAACCTTATACGCATTGCGCTACATAGCAGAAATGCTGAATGCGAAAGGCGTAATCACGTTCAAGGAAGACATAAACAGGCTGCTCGCGCTGAGGCTAAGGCTCGACATCATAGCGCCTCTCAACGACATAGTCCAGTGGGACAGGTACGGGATAAGGGACAACGACAGCGGATTCATATACGGCTGGATACCAAGGGACGACGGATTCTTCGATTTCGTGATCCTCACTTTTGCGCTTGAGGGGACTGGTCTTTCCATCAACTACAACTCGAGCTCAAGCAAGATGTCGAAAGAGATAGGGCTGAGGCTGGGCCTCAACGAGAAGCAGATGTCCGAGAGGTACGTGCCCTGCCTGCCCGCGAGCGACATACCCGAGGCGAACCTCGTCAGGTGGCAGAAGGAGGCCCAAGAAAAGGCAGAAAGCGCGAAAACACCCACATCCGGAAAGAGGTGATTCCCGCTTCTGTTTTTCGTTATCAAAAGAATTTGTCAAGGCTTAAATACTTATCAGAATATAACAGAGTGATACGGTGTTTTGTTTTGGAAAGCGACAACAGTTCCACCTCAGCACGAAGCGAGAATGAGAGTGCGGAATTCGGACCCCTCCAGGCCCCCTACCACAGGACCATCGAGGAGATAAGGCGATGCCGGTCATAGACAAGACCAAGACCGTATGCCCGGAGTGCAAGCTCATAATAGACGGCATAATCTACAAGGACGGAGACAACGTCATGATAAGGAAGCACTGCCCGGAGCACGGACTGGACCATAGAGAAGTACTGGGAGGACTACGACATGTACATGAAGATGAGGAACTACAACTACTTCGGAAGGGGATTCGACAACCCCAACTACATACCGAACAAGGGCGAGAACTGCCCGTTCGACTGCGGCATGTGCGAGAGGCACAAGTCGCACACCGGGCTTGGCAACGTCGTCGTAACCAACAGGTGCCACCTCAGCTGCTGGTACTGCTTCTTCTACGCAAAGGAGGGCGAGCCGATATACGAGCCCACCCTCGACGAGATAAGGAAGATATTCATGAACCTGAGGAGCCAGAAGCCGATCCCGGCCAACGCCATACAGATAACCGGCGGCGAGCCGACGATGCACCCGCAGATAGTCGAGATAGTGAGGATGGCAAAGGAGGCGGGCTTCGACCAGATACAGCTCAACACCACTGGCATAAACATCGGGCTCAACCCGGAGCTGGCATGCAAGCTGAGGCACGCCGGAGTGAGCACGCTCTACATGAGCTTCGACGGAGTGAGCAAGAGGGCGAACCCGAAGAACCACTGGGAGGCGCCGATGACCCTCGACGCGTGCAGGAAGGCGAGGCTCGGAATAGTGCTTGTGCCCGACGGTGATAAGGACGATAAACGACCACGAGCTCGGCGCGATGATAAACTTCGCGCTTAACAACATAGACATAGTAAGGGCCGTCAACTTCCAGCCGGTCTCGCTCGTGGGAAGGATGCCCGCGAGGCATGAGGGAGAAGCAGAGGATAACGATACCCGGAGCGATAAAGCTCATAGAGGAGCAGACGAACGGCGTGATAACGAAGGAGGACTGGTTCTCAGTGCCGTATGTCGGCGGCATAAACAAGTTCATAGAGGCGCTGACCGGGGAGTACAAGTACGACCTCTCGATCCACTTCGCATGCGGCGCGGGCAGCTACATCTTCCTGGACACGGACAACAAGATAATACCGCTCACGAGGTTCGTCGACGCGGCGGGGCTCTTCGAGCACCTGCAGAACGCGGTGAACGAGATGGAGGGGAAGAGCAAGATGCGAGAGAAGGCTCATAGCGGTCAAGGCGCTGCTGGGCATAAACAAGTTCATAGACAAGGAGAAGCAGCCGAAGTCCGTCAACTTCGCGAAGCTGCTCATGTCGGTCTTCCTGAAGCACGACTTCGCGAGCGATGGGCACGTTCCAGATGAAGACGCTGTTCCTCGGCATGATGCACTTCCAGGACGAGTACACCTACGACATAAAGAGGGTCGAGAAGTGCGACATCACTACGCGATGCCCGACGGCAGGGTGCTGCCGTTCTGCACGTTCAACGTCATTCCCGGAGGTATACAGGGACAAGATCCAGAAGCAGTACAGCATACCCGCAAAGGAGTGGGAGAAGACGCATCCCGGACTGGAGCTACGCGAAGGACAAGTACATGAGGGACGTCAAGGCGCTCGAGGCGAGGCCGGAGTACGCGAAGACCTACGACGGAATGACCGACTTCTTCTCGCTCCCGATAAACACGGGGAAGGCGGAAGCGAGCGGATCCAAAGGAGGAGTGTGAATGGAAGAGAGCAACCAGAAGCAGGAAAGCGATAACATCGCCAGCGGGCTGAACCTCACAATACCCTACCAGAAGGTGAACGAGGTGGTCTTCAGCGGCATAAGTGGCGAGGAGCTGATAGACCCCGAGCACTCCGGCAAGGCTGCAGTACCGCCTGCTCGTCAAGGATGAGGTCATAAAGGCCAACGTCGACTTCATCCAGCGGAAGATATTCATAACTTACAACCCGACAAGGCGACGAACAGGATGGCGAAGACCACGCTTCAGGAGCTCGCCGATTTCATCGCCAGCGAGGGCGTGCACGTCTCCTCGAAGGACACGAAGGAGACTGAGCTCGACTACTACAACGACGTGTACCTTGCGCAGTTCAACCCTCCGAGCGTGAGGGAGGCACAGCCCTACGGCTACACATCTGCCGAGTGGCAGAAGATGAAGAAGGAGTACCAGCGCAAGAAGGCGGAGTGGGACGTGAAGAACAGGGAGAAGTTCCACGAGTGGCAGGCGGAATACCTGAAGGGCCACCCCGACCTGGCGGCCGAGCTATCCTCGGATTCTAAGAAATGAGCCGAACCTCGCGAATCCGCTTCCGTATGCGCAACAGGGGATCAGCCTCTCTTGCTTGGCTTAATCTCCTCGATAAGCACTCCGTTTACCTTTCCTATGTCCTGGTCTATCCGCAGATCCGCTATCCTGCCTACTGATTTCCCGCTGAGGTCGGTAACTTCCTTTCTGATGAAAAAATCCAGGCGCACGTCCTTTAGCGTGACTCCTTCGGGCATTCCCTTCGGGCGGTACTTGCCGAAATCGGCGCTCTTGATCAGTGTTTCTTGCTGGTTCGCCATGTTATCGGAGAACATTGGGTTTCCACGTATATATTCCTTCCCCGCAAAAACGTTTTTTTTCAGTAAAAAGAGAAGAGATTTTTCATTTCCGTAGCCTCAGACGAATGAGTCCTTCACCCTGTCCACGGCGTACTTTATCACTTCCTTCTTCATCTCGCCCGTCTTGAGCTTTATGCTCGCGGCGTTGCTGTGCCCGCCGGTGGACTCGACGTATCCTGAGTAGTACGCCTTGACCTCCTCGAGCTTCTTGAGGAGCGCGACCTTGTCGTTGAGCTTCTTGCTCATCCTCACCGAGATGTAGTAGCCGAAGTGAAGGAAGAGAACGCACGGGACCTTGTTGAGCTCCTCTATCCTGTCGAGCAGCTTCGACGCGAACCTGCCGGGAAGCGGATACCTTGACTCCTCGTCCCCCCTCAGGTCCTCGAAGTCCGCGACGTATATGTTCGCGCCCTTGGCCTTGTACTCCTTCACTGAGTTTATCGCGGTGTCTAACATCTCGGAGACGCGGTTCTCCGCGTAGGAGATGAGGTCGTCGCTCCTCTTCTTGTCCTCGATTATCTCCCTCACCTCGCCAGGGTTCAGGTTCCCCCTCGATCCCGCCACAAGGCGGGTGTCGCTGGTCAGAAGATCCATCAGCACGGCGATCCTCCTGCTCTCTGGAGTGGGCCTCATGAACTCGCTGTAGTCGCCGATGAACGACGCCTCCTCCAGATCCTTGATGTCGTAGTCCGTCAGCGTCCTCGCGAACATGCAGGTCAGGAAACCGGCGGTGTAGTTCGAGTCGCCTCCCGCGATCCACGGGCTCATGTAGTGCGCCAGCTTGACCCCCTCGAACTTCTCCATTATGGGATGGTGGTCGAGCCAGATGACGTCGAACCTCTCCCTTATCAGCTCTATCCCGGGGTTGCTGTCGAGCGAAGTACCGAAGTCGAGTATTATGAGCAGCGGCTTCTCCGCGCTCTCGAAGTTGTTGCATGTCATTATGTCCGTGGTCGCGTCCTCCCTGTTGTATGTGACGCCGCCGTGCATGCGCCACGTAACGTTCGGCTCGTAGTCGACGGTGCCTCCGCGTTTCCTCGTCTGCAGCAGGGCGTTGTGCAGCGCGTACGCGCCGCTGAGGCCGTCGACATCGTTGTGGAATCTTACCAGGATCGGCGACGCGGAGACGAGCTTTCCTGACAAGAGCAGCATCGCATCCTCGAGCCCCTTCCAGAGCTTTGACGTCACCGAATCGACCCTTTCGATTCCGGTCTTGTACTCATTGCCCTGTGGGATCTCCCCGCGGCCTCGTCCATCCTCTTCCTGAATGCGGCCATCGCCTTCTTGTCATCGACCGGCATCGCGCTTTCAACGGTGCCTTCCCTCACCGAGATGTCCGCGAGCTCGCCCACGTTCAGGACGACGCCGCTCTTCCTCCTGCGCGTCTCCAGGTCCCCTCCGTGCCCTCGGCGACGATGAAATAGTCGGCAGAGCCGCCTTCGCCGTTCTGCCTTATGCAAGATACTAATGCCTTCATTGAAACACTCACGAGCCGTTCACGCACGCGCCCTTCTGGGAGGCGTCGGAGATGTAGTTGCAGTAGCTCGCGTTCTTATAGGTGCTGGCGAGCACCGTGTAGCAGGGACTCTGCTGCGCGCACAGCTGTCCGCAGATGCTCGCGTTCATCGTCTTGATCGCCTGGACCATGTCCACAGAGTGGAGGCACTGCTGCCCGTAGGCTTCCCGCCTGCCGCAGTCGGCGAGGGCTGCCGTAGTTCTCAGGGTGGAGTTCGTCGCGGCTGAAGAGGCTGCATGAGCAGGTCTCCCTGGCGGTCCCAGCGTGACGAAGTGCAGACCGTCGAGTTCGCCGTCCTGTTCGCGACAGATGTAGCAGAAGTCCCTTGCGGTATAGGTGATGTTGGGTATGAAGGGTATAGACTCGATCTCGGTGTCCGCGAGCGAATAGCCAGTCAGCGCCGGCCGCCGCTGATGTTCTCTATTATGCTGACTGTGAGTTCCTGTCGAGGGTGGCCTGTCACGTTCATGCACGGAGCGAATGACCGGTCGCCGTCGGCGATTTCCGCGCGCTTATTATCGAGGAGCACTCGACCGCGTAGTTCGCGTTCGCTATTCCCGGCAGAGGCGAGGTTCGGACGCCAGCGCCACCCTCTCCTCGCACGCCGACACGTGGCTCCTCCGCCTTTCGCATGTCGCATAGTCTCTGTCGCCTCCGCTATCGAGGCCGCGCAAACGCTCCCCTCCACACGGTCCGTTATCCCGCCGCAGACCGTCGCGTTCTTGCTTGCAAGCGCGACCTTGTCGTAGCACCTGTTCGCGTACTGCCACGATAGGCTTCCGCACATGCTCGCGTTGTAGCTCTTGAGCGCGAGGGCGCTTATGCACTCGTACTTGCTGTTCGCCACGAGGCAGGCTCCTGCATCCGCTTCAGCGTGCTGGTGTTT
The DNA here is from genome assembly GCA_963753785.1 of uncultured Microcaldota archaeon. Classification (GTDB taxonomy): domain Archaea; phylum Micrarchaeota; class Micrarchaeia; order Micrarchaeales; family CABMGC01; genus JAJYVH01. Next base: position 81,281 of record CAVWDL010000007.1, on the reverse strand, counting down.
GGCTGTATCAGGAACGAGATGGCAGCGATCGCCACGAGAATCAGCGCGACCGCAGCGTATATCCTGAGCTTGACGTCCTTGTCCGCAACATCGGGAGCATCTCGCATGGAATCGCTTGGAACTTTCGCCGCCAATTAGGAGATCTCCTCTGCAGAGACTGATGTTGAACCCGTCGGGGTCATCTCGTAGGGGGTTGTCAGGAAGCTGTGCTTGGCGCCGCGCATCTTTATCACCTCCATGCCGAGCATCCTCTTCTCCTCGATCGCCCTTCGCGTACATCACTATTATCCCGTCGAACATGAAGTACTCCGTCCTTGAACGTCGAGCTTCTTCCTCTCCGGCGTGGCATCTCCGAGGTGAGCAGCGAGGTTACGCCCATCCTCCTGAGGTTGTTCGACGAGCGCGAGGATCGAGCGCCTGTAGACGACGGGTCAGCTTATGAGCATGTCGAAGACGGACAGCGAGTCTATGACCACCCTCTTGGCCCCGGTCGAGACTACCATCGACTCTATGTCGGACACGACCTTGCCGAACTCGTACTGCGAGGCCGCTGCCCGCAGCGCAGCGCCGCAGTATCGCGTCGGGTCCTCGCCGTCGATTATGAGCTTCTTGCTCTTTATCAGCTCGTCTATGTCCTTGAACTCGCTGAACGCCGTCCTTGGCGTTGTCAGCATCCTCTCCGGTGTCTCCTCGAGCGCGAAGAAGACAGACGTTTTCCCCGCCTTGGCGTTCCTGTATGGGTACTCGAACGACAGCAGGGTCTTTCCAGCTCCAGGGCCTCCGGCGAGTATCACCTGGTTCCCCTCCGGGATCCCGCCATAAAGCATCGCATCAAGGCCTTCCACGCCCGTCTTCGCAATTCCAGCCACTATACCACTTCCCCGTTATCAATGCTTATTTGCATCGCATCACTTTAAATCCCTTCGCGGCGGGGAGAGCACCGGATTCCCTGGCGGAGGAAGGTTTTTTATTCATCGGCTTCCGATAACGCCCGATCTCATGAGGAAGAATTTCCTTTATATCGGCCTGATGCTGTTCGTGCTTGGCCTCGCCACCGCATTCGTACTGCTTCCTTCACAGGCTTCCCAGCATCTCAACCCGATCCAGAAGCAGCTGCTGCTGAGCTCGGGCTCGGTAAACTATGTTGCGATACCGATGAACAAAACTGGGATAATCGAGGCGATTTTCTCCTCAAGCTCCCCCGTTGACTTCTACTTCGCCAACTCCAGCGCTTTCGGCGCCATAGAGAGCCCCGGCCCCACAAGCACAAGGGAGAGGGCAGTGTCCCTTGAGGGGAAGGGCGTCTACGCTATCTACGAGGGCTCGAAGAACGCAGCGTTCCCGATCATGGTGTCCAACACCACCCTGCCCGTATACCTGCAGAACCTGACCGCGCTGTTCGGCAGGGGAACCTACTACGCGATTTTCGATGACGTGAACGCCAGCGCGGCGAACGTAACTCTTATCTACGCCTCGTCAAACGAGACCAGCGTGAACTCCGTAATGGGGACCGTCGGCCTGTACGGCACAGCATCGCTGGTGCTGATCCTGGCGGGAATCGCGCTCATGGTCGCATCCTTCCTGACGAAGGAAAAGACGAAGCAGCCTCCTGCCGATGAGCTGATGGACGAGCAGGCGAAGAAGGAGTACGAGAAGATAGACAAGTCGATCAGGAAGAAGGGCAAGCACCCTGCCGCATAGCAAGGCGACGCGGCCTCTGCACTGCCACGGAGGATTCGACGATCTGATCGCCGTTCACTTCTTGACTAGGGCCTTCGCGGTGTGCCTATCCACGAATACGAGCGAGAGCGAGAACGCGGCGAACGCGACGATCCCCGTGATCTCCATGAGCCAGATCTCCGGCTGCAGCTGCCCGAAGGCGATGAGGGCCGCGAGGGAGGAGAGGTAGATGAAGAAGAATATTGGCGGTATCGCAGGAAGCGGTTTCCTGTATCTCTGAAGAGTGTAGGTGGCTGCGAAGAGCCCAAGGAGCGATCCCGCGAGTATGATGTATGAGATAAAGAAGTTGTTGAACGTGAAGTATGAGCTGACTATAGCCATGAGGGGCAGGCCTATGTCACCCTCGCCTAGCTGCACCTGCGAGATTACGGGGAGCTCCCCCATGCTCAGTATCTTCATGAATGCGGGATTCTTGTCCTCCTCGTCATCGTGCAGGTCCCTCAGGTATTCCGCGACCTCCTTCCTGCTGTAGTTGCTCTCCGGCACTATGTCTATGTGCGAGGAGCTTATCACGAGCGACATGTTCTCCTCGTCTATGACTCCCGCGAGCTTGAGCATCGATTTCGTGACGAAGACCGCGAGGTAGTCGTAGACCGCGATGACGGAGAGTATGACCATCGACCATCCGAAGCCGACGTAGAGGCCCATGAAGAGCCCGACCCCTATGCTAGAGACCATGGTCACCAGGTTCCTCAGCCTCTGGTGGGCGTCCTTGAGCGCGACTAGCAGCAGGCTCGCGACGACCGAGAGCCCGACGCTGTAGCCGACGATGCCGATCGGGAGTATCATGTCGAAGAGGGCTATGAAGAAGAACACCGAGGTGGCGATCACTACCGCCGCCTCGAAGACCATGAATGAGCCGTTGTTCGCTATCGGGTGCCTCCTGTGCCTGTTGAGGAGCATGAGGAGCACGACCGCGACAAGTACCCCGTCGAGAGCGTAGGAGAGGTAGACCGAGTTCGGGCTGACTATCGTCGCCCTCACCAGCTCGATGGTAGACGTGCTGGCCATCATGTACACTAGGAACATGCCTACCCCCTGCACGAGCGCGAACATTATGAAGATGTCCACGATGTCGCGCTTGTCTATGATCTTTATCATTAAGCGGCGCCTTCGCTATCTGCAATGCAGGTAAGGCTTAAAAATCGGTAAGGGAAGGAGGGAGATTTGCGCGCGATGCGCGTTTGCGCGCATTGCCCTGCATTTCCTTCATTACTATGTAATATCCTTATGATGTAACGACATGATGAGGGAGATTTAGTTACAAATCTCACGCGAATACTTATATACCGTCGGTAACAAGAATGATTCCGCAACGATTTCGAGGGAAAACGTGCGGAAATGGGGGATGCTTTATGTCAAATGTAACAAAAACAAGGATCGATTCTGAACGAACTGTCGATGATGACTGGCGTGATTTCGGAAACAAGAAACTTTCTTCCGGAAACTTCTGCTATCTCTTCACATTCATTTTTCTCATTCTCTCTGCGATGATAACCAACCCCGCTTCAGCCGCAAAGCCTTTGGCGACAGTCAACACGGGTCTCGGGGCTCCGATCGTGACTCCCACCTCTCCGCTGGCGAACACTGCGTTCACGATAGCATGTCCTGCAAATGCCAACAGCTACGACTGCATAAATGCGTATGCCAACAATCTCGCGTACGAGTGTACCTTCACCGCCTGGATCAGCGACAATGCCCAATTCTCCTGCGTGGGAATGGCAAAGGGTTCCTACACCGCGACCTGCCAGGCGGTAACTGGAACATCGAGCAACTGCAAGGCAGCGACAACACATACGAGCTACACAGTCGGATCTACCACGACTTCCACGTCCACTTCGACCTCCACCTCAACCTCAACTACTTCGATATCCACATCTATTTCAAGCACCTCAACGTCTACCACCACGACATCTACGTCCACATCTACGTCATCAACATCCACTTCAACGGCTACCACAACCATCGCCGGAGTCGACACGGGTCTCGGAACCCCCGTAGTCTCTCCTCCATCGCCGCTTCCTGACACAGCGTTCACGGTATCCTGTCCTGTGAACCAACAGGGCTACGACTGCATCATTGCTTATTCGAGCGGACTTAGCAACCAGTGCACATTCGCCGATTGGTTGGGCGCAAATGTGCAGTTTTCGTGTGCCGGCCTTGACGCAGGCTCATACTCGGCGACCTGCCAGGCGATAACAGGGACCTCCAGCAACTGCAATGCCGCAACAATGCAGGCACCTTACACTATAACCTCATCCACTACAACGTCAACGTCCACCTCCATAAGCACAAGCTCGACCACCACGTCCACAAGCACCTCTACAAGTTCGACAACGACCACAGTGAACCAGGGCGGAAACAGCCCCGGGACGTTCTCCAACCCGAACATAGTGAACTACGCTTACATAACCGTGTCGAACCCTTCGTCCACCGCCGCCATTCCCGTGAATGCGGTGGTGAGGGTAACTATTCCCGCATACCTTTACAAGCAGTACCTGGCATGCGACCTCAGCAACGCGGGGTTCGCCTGGGACAACGGCACGACTACCGGGATTTCATCCATGCTCGACGGGAACGTCACGAACCCGATGGATGTACAACGCGCTCTGCACTAGCACTTCTTCCCCGTTCGCGCTTGCGAACACGACGGTAATTACTACGTGAACTTCGGGAGCGTGGCGCCCATATTCCTTCCCGCAGGCGGAACGAACACTTTCATCTTCGCTATGGCAGGTAACGTCGCATCCGTTTCGAACACGCTGTTTGACTCAGTCAACCAGGGAGAGTCCGCATGGCTCTCCTGCACCGCAAAGACCGCGAACGCAGACATGGGAGGGGTGAAGGTGTGCACGTCGAACTACGCGAAGTATGACAACGGGGCGGGCGGAAACGTATTCACCCTCGCCTATGCAAACTTCGCGGGAACATCTCTCCCTTCGATCCTGCACCTCTCCGGAGGAACCGTGTCTGTTGACAACGTGCTCTACTACACGCCTTCAAGCGGAGGAAAGCTGAACACGACGCCTTCACGCGGCCATCGCGGCGGGACTCATACAGACGGTGTCCATAACGACTTCGCTGACCCACGGGCTCAGTCTGGCGACGATGTTCGCCAATGCGGGCTCCTCCGGCGCCACTAAGTGGGGAATCGGGGACAAGTCGGGCTTCTGCGGAGGAGGGCCGATATACGTCCCTTGGTACTCCTCTACCGCATCGAGCTATAACTGCATGGCAGCGAATACGATGCTCGGAAACTGGAACCAGGGCGCGGCGATATTCTCGCTGTATCCGTTCAACAGCATGTGCTTCAACTCGCAGTTCAACTACGGAACTAATGCGCTGTTCTGCCAGACACCTACGAACCCGATGACGGCCACCGGATCCGCGGGATACGCGGCGAAATCGCTCGGGTGCGAACATCATTTCATATGCGCTTGAGGGCGGAGTGCATGCCCGCGGGCGGTACGAACCCTGCCTCCTACCTCGGTCCGATACAACCGGTGACCGCGAGCTACACCGCTCCCGCAGTCTCGTCTCCAAGCCTAGCAACGTCGACCGCGTTCGCGGGATAAACAGCTAATCACGTGGACCGCGACGATCAAGGGAGGAAAGGCCCCGTTAAGCTGGTCTGGACGGTGTCCAACGCCCTTACCGGTCCTGTGGCTACACCTTCACGAACTCTTCGGTCGGAAGGGGAGTGTGCCCGTATTCGCTGACAGTGACCAGCGCCATGGCGCTCCAGCTCTCCGCTGGTCGCGAGCGTCGCGCTAACCGACGCAAGCTCGGCCAGTTCGACGTCCGCCTACTCCGCATCGACCACCTGTCTCTTCCGCCAGCCTCGTGCATATGCGGATCGACTACTATGAACTTGGGCGGGGTACCAGTGGACCGTCTACGACAGCGCAGAAGTCGGAGACCCCGCGACTCCTTCTGTTCCGGGCCCCAGGAACCGTATGTCGACAGCAACGGCGCAATGCACGTCAACCTGCTCAAGATCAAGGGCACGCCCTACGGCGCGTACCTCGTGAATACCAATGCCCTCGGGTACGGAATCTACCAGTTCAAGATCGTCGGGAGACATGAGCAACATAGACCCGTGCGCGGTCCTGTCACCCGTACATATGGGACCAGACGGGAGGCGTCTTACAACAGGGAGATCGACTTCCTCGAGTACGCCACATGGTGCGGCACCGGGATCATCGGGCGGGATAGACAGCCCGGAGAACGTGGACGGAATGGTCCAGCCCGACACTGTATCGAACCAGGCGTGGACCGACCTGCTCTCGACCCCGAGCACGTTCCTCCTGACCGACGTCTGGACCCCGTCCCTCGTTTCGATGACTGAGAAGTACACGAACGGGACCGTGTTCCACACCTTCAGCTACACCGTATCCGGGAGCATACCCACCCCCGGGAACGCCAACGTGGTGCTGTCGAACTGGGAGTTCAACGCGATGGCGATAAACAAGAACGTCACTGCGACATACCTGAACTTCAACTTCACGCCATACAGCGGGTAGTCGGCGGAAACGCAGCTTCCTGCTGCCGCCATCAGCCTGCGGACGCGCGCCCGCAGGCACCGGCGTGAGCAGATCGTATTCCTCTAGCTGGTGCGAGACGCCGCGCGCATCCGCGACGTCATCGTTTTGATACGAAAGCCAAGGATATTCTTATATACCGAGAAATCTCAATTGTGAACGCTGTTGCGGAAGGATCCGCGCCGCGCTTTGTCGGGGGACGGGCGTTGCGCACTTCGGACTCTCCGCAGTAATCCGGGAACTATCCCGTATGAGCATGAGGAAATGCACAATAGAGAGACGACGGAAAGCGGGCGAAGGCTTAGCTCCGGGCGTATCCTATTCCCCCTCTCATTCATCTTCCTGATCCTGATTTCGGGCGCTTCCCTCTCCGCCTCGTCCACTGTCGTACTGGTGCAGAGCGCATGCGCCACGAACTCGACAGCCGGAAGCAGCACACTCGCGTACTCATCGTCCGTGACCTCGGGCGACATGCTCGTAGTGGCCGCTGCCGCCGGGACATACGGCGGGTCGACGATAGCGTCACCTCCCACCGACACGCAGGGCAACTCCTGGACCCATCTCGACGAGTCCGGCGGAATCGCATACAACAGCTCATCCGACATCTGGTACGCGAACGCCATTAGCACGGGCGCGGACAAGGTCACCGTCAACTTCAACAACTACATCAGGAACGGGTTCTGCCTCTACGAGCTTTCGGGCGCATCCGCCCCGACCGGAGCGGAAATCGCATCAGTCTCGAGCCTGAGCGCCTCAGTGACTTCTCTCAATTACCAGGCGGGCGCCTTCCTCCTCGGGGTGGTGGGATCGTTCGAGTCGGGAACTGTGTCCGGAACCTCCGGATTCACAGATGATCAGACTTCCAACAACTATTTTCTGTTCGAGCACGAGCTTGCCTCCTCTCCGGGATCCAGCAGCTTCCCGATGACCTGGACCGCCGGAACATGGGAGGACTACGCCGAGTCCGCCGCAGTGTTCAATCCAGTCGCAACCACCTCCACATCGACAACCACCAGTTCCACCACGTCGACATCCACCTCGGTGTCCACCACTTCGACAAGCACGATAGCATCCACTTCAACTTCGACGACCTCATCCACATCGACATCAACTTCCGCCACAACGACTTCCGGTTCGACATCGACCTCAACAACCTCCTCCACCACGACATCCGCTTCCACCTCGATCGCAGGCACCTCGACTTCCACGACATCGAGCTCGACATCCACCAGCACATCCACCTCCACTTCCGCGCCGACCACAGTCGGAGGCGCATACTTCTCTGTATTGGGCTCCGGATCCGCCGCATCATCCGGGACTTCGACCTCCAACACGCTGCCAGCCGGCGCTGCAGTATACCTGTGCAACGGTGCCGATGGGAACGGTGCACTGACTTCCCACTCATGGATTTCCGATGCGGGCGCCGCATATGCGGGCGCTGGCCACCAATCTGACAGCGTATGCAGCGACGCCTCCGCTTCCTCTGCCATAGTCGTAGGAGGAGTCGCAGTGTCCTCGACCCTGCCTTATTCAGTCTCCGATTATTCCTCATCTGCCCAGGAGGCAAGCTTCAGCGCCAATTACATCACTGCCGGCGTGTCTAACGTGATAATCTCGATAAGCTGCGGATATAACTCGTGCTCGGGACTCCTCCCTCCCGGATGTTCTATGCTGTTTTACTCCATAGGGCCTGACGGCTATGAAGCTACAGCCGCGGCAGTCTGCTCCAGCCAGCCCGCCGGGAACCATCTCATAAACGGCACCTTCTCCGGGAGCGGCGTCGGCTACGCGGCTGTTTCTGTTTACAAGTTCTCCGCTTCATCGACATCGACCTCTACCACCAGCACCTCGACATCTACGACCTCAGTGACGACCACTGGAAGCAGTTCCACCACCTCTTCCACGACATCGTCCTCCCTGTCAACCACATCCCTCAACACCTCCTCCTCGACTTCCTCTTCAACGACATCGGCACCGACCACCGCGCCCTCCGGCGGAATAATCGAGAGCACCGGCGAGGGCGGACTGGGCGGGGCCGCAGGAGGCGGCGGAGTCACCGCGCCGATACATCCTGTGCTGGCTGCGATAAACACCACAGCTGAGGAGGGCTGGCTCTTCTCCAACTACACCGCTCCGGAGACGCTGGTTCCCCAGATAGGCAACGCCACCTTCTTGATCGTACTTAACTTCATAACCCGGAGCGACGTCGGGGTCTCCGTGGACGGCGTGCCTTACTCGCTGCCCATCGGATCTACCACCGCGCTGCCCGGCGGCTACTACTTGAATGTAGCGAGCATCTCCTCCTTCCCTTACGCCGTTACAATGAGCCTGTACGCCATGCGCTCCTCGGGGCCTTCAGGAACTGGGGGAGGAAATCGGACGAGCACGACAACTACCACCACCATTCCCACTACCCTGACTACGATCATTCCAGTGACCACCACTTCGACCGGGACTCCCTACACGAGCAACTCATCGACCTCGACCGTTCCCGGGAGCCCTTCGGTGGCGCTCATCTCGATCGGCATCGGGTGCATCATAGTGGCGCTGATGGGATATGTCGCCACAAGAATGAGGGAACGGGACAAGGCGTCAAAGGTTCAGAATCCGCTCTAAGGTCTCCGATACAAATCAAAAGCATATTTTAATATACCCTGAAATGTCAAAAGGAGTTGCAGCCGGGGGGAAGAAAGGTGCTGCGATTTTCGGATCTCACTGATAGCGAACTGCGGTACGATTTTCCGCGATGATTTCAGAAAAAGACCGGTATACGAGAGGTAATCCAAATGTCGAAGAAGATAGGAGCTGACAATACGCAGGTGCACGGATCGAAGATAGTTTACTGTCTCATTTCATTGCTGTTCATGGTACAGCTCTCAAGCATTGCATTCGCAGAATGCGGCCAGGCGGTCACCGTGTCTCCTTTCAGCTCTTCGATAAGCATAGGGCAGTCGGTGACACTCACGTCTTCGATAGAAGGGATGTCCAACGGGACGGTGGCGTACCAGTGGTACAACAAGTCAAGCCCCATACTCGGCGCGAACCAGGCGGCATACGCCGTCATCGGAGGCGCCACGGGGATATTCTCCTACTCTGTCAAGGTCTCATACTCTTCACACCACGATAACGACACCTACCGCTCGAACATGGCATACGTGATCGTGAATCCAGTAGCAACGACCACCACCTCCACCACCAGCACAACCACCACTCCTACCACCATCGTACCCACCACTACAATCTCATACTCATGCTCCGGAACTCCGTCATTGGATCTGGTACCCAACCCCGTGGGAATCTCATCGAACGTCGATGCGGTCGTCTCCGGGCTGTCAAACTGCAGCGGTTCCAGTGTCGTAATAGCGGACTACAGGGGCTGCAGATGGGGCTTCACAATAGCCACCTTCACCGCCAACGCGACCGGAGGCAGCGCTACATTCGTGAGCCCGTGGGCAGTCGGCCTGTACGGCTACTACGCTTGCGTCCACGGAAGCGGTAGCGAGAAGGCGATACTCAACGTCTCGAACAGCACAGGAACGACAACCACTACCACCAGCACCACTTCCACCTCAAGCACATCGACCTCTTCGACATCCACATCATCCACATCCACTTCAACGACCTCCGTGACGACCACCGTGACCATCGGCGGCGCGCTCGCCGTGGCTGCCAGCCCTTCATCGAAGGTGGCGCTTGACGTGCCTCAGAGCGTGCTCGTCTCCGCACTCGCGAACGGGGGGACCGGAATATACACCTACTCCTGGGCGGTCGCGTCCAACGAGTCGTGCCCTAACTTCACTGCTCCTGGAAACGTCTCATCGTTCACGTACAACTCGCTCGGAGGCACTACATCCGGATGCGCGTTCACCGCGACCGTCAGCGACGGGTTCAACACGACCCCCGCCTCGACCGCAAAGATAACGATCAACACTGAGCTCACCGTGCCCACTGTCAATGCGACGCCTTCAACCATAGACTTGGGAGGCTCCGCAAACCTCAGCGCGTCCGCTTCGGGAGGCTCCAGAAACTACACCTACGCTTGGTATCCAGATGGCGCCTGCACCGGCACTGCCGTCGCAGGGACCGTTGTCTCTCCCACCTCGACGACCACGTACTGCGTGCTCGTAAGCGACGGGATAGACAACGCCACCGGGACGGCCACCGTGACCGTCAACCAGCCTCCTAGCGGAGGAGGCGGGGGAGGCGGAGGCCTGATAGAGAGCACAGGGGAAGGAGGCTTCTACGGAGGCGGAGGCAGCGGAGGCTCAGTCAACCAGACCAGCGTCCCCACGATAGTCAGGATAAACACCACCACGATGGACGGATGGGCGGTCTCGAACTTCATAGTCCCTGAGACTGTCACGCTCATCATAGGGAACCAGACGTTCGCCATGATGCTCTACATAGTATCTGACAGCAGCCAGGTGGGAGTCGCCATAAACGGGGTGGACCACACCCTCAGCGTAGGGTCCTCGATGATAATTCCCGGGAACTACACTCTCAAGCTTGACAGCATAACGTCCCTGCCTATAGGCATGAGCGCGAAGATACAGCTCTACGCGATGAGACCTCCGCAGAAGACGAGCACTACCACCACCGTGCCTACCACCGCGACAACGGTGCCTGCAACGACCACCGTGCCGACATCAACGAACTCGTCGTCCGGGACTCCTTCTGCCAGCGAGCTGCCGGCGCTGATCTCAATCTGCATCGGAAGCCTCATAGTGGTGATAGTCGGGTTCCTCGCGGCCACCAGGAGGAAGAAGGAGGAGTGAGCGCACACAGCGTTCCGCGCCCTTCCCGATTCCGCCCTGTGGCGGACAACACGCCATAGCGCAAGCAGGCTCCCGAACCATTCCGAGGCGAAATCGGCCGCGACTAATAGCTCGGTACACATCCCTTTCCGAACCATTTAAAGTCTTGGCTTTCGTTCTCTTCTGGCAATCGAATAGAGTGAGAGCATGAAGTTTACAAAGAGCAACAGGTTCAAGCTGGTTCTGTCCATGGTCATCGCGAACGCGATAAGGCTCATCAGGATAATACCCAACAACGACCCGATAATGTCGATGGCCCTCCCCTTCTCGAGGAGGAGCTCCGCCCTTACATCTCTGCTTTTCCCCCTGATAACGATGGCCTCCTTCGACATAGTGACCAACTCGGTAGGCCCCTGGACCGCGGTCACCGCCGCGACCTACGGCCTGATAGGGCTGGGGTTCCACTATTTCCTGAAGGGCAGGGAGAAGGCCGGTATAAAAACCTATCTGGGATGCGGGATCGGGAGTCCTGGCGTTCGACCTCGTGACTGGAGTGATAGCGACGCCTCTCCTCTTCCCCCCTATGACCTTCATGCAGGCGCTGGTGGGCCAGATACCGTTCACTCTTATGCACCTTGTGACCACATGCGGATTCATCATAGTGGTGACGCCTCTCCTGGACAAGCAGGTGCTCCTGAACTCGAGGCTGGACGACAGTAGGGTCTCCGGATTCCTCTCAAGGCTGCTGGTCAGGTCTGCCTGACCGGCGGGCTGCGGCAGGTTTAAGGATTTTGCATCAGAACGAATAATGTGATCGGATGGCCAACGAACAGCTGAACGCGAACATAGCCACTTCAAAGCTCAGGGCGATATTTGTGGACAACACCGCGATAGCGGCGAGGGTAAAGGCGGCGAAGGGCGCGAAGGGCGAGGTCGAGAAGGAGGGGCAGATAGAGATCATCTTCCTCGACATGCTCACACAGCAGCCGGTGGGGAGGTTCGTGATGGGGAGGATGACCGCGAAGGAGCTCTCGAGCGGCCTGGCCCAGAACCTAACCAAGCTCGAGAAGGAGATCGCGAGCAAGGAGATACCCAAGCAGCCCTCCGCCATAGAGCCGTCCGGCAGCACGACCTACAGGTAGGCAGTACGCTCGGATCAATGGATGTGGTCGCATGGACATACTTTTCATATGCAGGAGCAACGCGGAGAGGAGCCAGGTCGCCGAGGCGTTGTTCAACGCGTCGTCGAAGAAGCACAGGGCGTTCCGGGCATCTTCGTTGAGAAGGAGAAGGGCCAGGGGCAGCAGCCGGAGCGATAATGTCCGAGCTGATGCTCAGCATGGGACGCCACGAGATACTCCGCATGAGGAGGAAGCAGCTCACCAGGGAGATGGTGCGGCGCGCGGACAAGGTGGTTGCGATACTCGGGAAAGACGAGATGGAGGCCTTCCTTCCCGACTACGTGAAACGGTCACCGAAGACGGTGTTCTGGAACGCGGGATTCATGCCTCTTCACGTCTACAAGTCGTTCCCGCCCTCGACTTACCACTACCATCTCGGATGGGTCGACAGGATACAGCAGAGGGTCGGCGAGCTGGTGGAGGAAATGGGCTGAGGCGCCGTCGGCGCCCCATGAGTTTTCATCAATCCTTAAATACGGGTAAACTACAGTAGGCTTATGCAAAAGACGGCCTCGCCGACGCAGCACCCTCCCAGCGTGATTGGCGAGAGCACCGTCTCCTTCGTGAGGGAAGCCGACGCAGAGGTGGTACTGCACCACTCGAGGACGATGGAGAAGACGGGCAGGGCGGACCTGCTGACCAAGCCATCCGTGCTCTCCTACATGGAATGGGGAGGCAAAGCGCTGTCGCTGCACTTTCTTGAAACGGTGGATGAGATCGGGAGGGTGGAGCTGCTCACCCGCGAAGGGGTGCTGTCTTTCGAAAGGGAGATAGGCCCCGAAAAATCCTGCAAGTACCTTGACGCGGTGGAAAGCACCGGGAAGGTCGAGTTCCTGACTAGCGAGTCGGTGACCTCAAACGCTAGGCTGGCCTCCTTCCTGAAGAGGGAAGAGCCCAACGCGACCTACAGGTACCTGAGGGCCCTCGCAGCGACCGGAAGCCAGGGCCCGATGATGAGCGACGAGATGCTTCTCTTCTCAAGGGCGCTGGGCCCTGACATCTCGCCATTCTACTTCACGATAGTCGAGAGGCTGGGGAGCGAATGCGGGAGGTACACCAACGGGAGCGTCCTCTCAAGTCCCGGGTTCTTCAAGTTCGCGGACATAGGAGGGAAGGGCCAGAGGATGACGATCGACACCACAGTGGAGATACTGAACCTCGGCCTCGGGGCAAAGGCGGAGGCGGACCAGCGCGTCATCGACCTCGTCGAGTCCTACCTGAACTCCGAGAGGAAGCTGCCCGCCCCGAACATCGGAAACATCCGCAGGTACGAGGAGGATGCGAACCGCCATCTCGCGTCCGAGTACGGATTCAGGAAGAGGCTGGACATCAGCAACATCAACATGTTCTTCTCATCCGTCAAGGCGCAGGACGACGAACTGAACAGGATAGTGGACCTCGTGAACGCGTCGGGGGAAAGGAAGGGCGTTGTCATGTACTCCCTCTCATCCGCCGCAGGCTCGCCTGCCAAGTACAGCAAGGAGGAGCTGATGCGCAGCGCGGTGGTCGCCGTGACCGAAAGGATGTCCCCTGGCGCGCCGAGCAGTGAGAGGTCCGCGATGATCGATGCTGTGGGAGACAAGCGCGTGAACAGGGCGAACAACGAGTTCCACATAGGAGGCAGCGCGATGAAGGTCGCCGTTCACAGGGCGCACGACTACCACGAGAAGTACGAACTGCTCCGCGAGTATGCACTCTCCGAGAAGAAGGAAACACTTCTCGGCATTCTGGACTACGCCGCGGGAGGGGACCTATCCCGCGACAGCGGCGTGCTGGTAGGGTTCGAGACGAACAACCCGCTAGACTTCGACAACAGCAAGCAGGTGGCGTGCGTGTTCCTGCCTTCCGGGGTCAAGCGCGGCAAGGGGATAATGAGGTACGTCAGCAACAGCGAGATGCACCTGATGGACTTCACGATCGGGGGCGTTCCGGTGGGCTGCGCCATCGCATTCAGCTCCGGCGGCTCGCTCGTGGTTGATTCCTTGGAGGGCGGACGGAAGGTGAGGGAGAGCGCGGAGCTCATGGAGCGCATGTACTCATACATACTGGATGCAGCGCGGAAGGAGGGCGCGGACAAGGTGGTGTTCAACGAGAAGGTGGGCAACGACACCCCCAGGGCGTTCCTCAGGATGCTGAGGGAGAAGGGGGAGGCGAAGAGGTCGAAGATCGGCGTGCCTCCCGTGGACGGCGTCTACCTCGATTCGGCCATCGGGGAAAGCGCCCTTGAGGTCTCGCTCAGGAAGTAGAGCCCTGGACCTCATCAGCCCGGGGTGAACGAGAAGCTCTTCATCACTATCGTGACGTTGTTCGTCGTCGGCGCCTCGTCCTGCCAGACGTTGAGAGTCATCGTCTCGTAGCCAGGGGCCGGGACGAGCGAACCCGTGTAGTTCCACTGGTAGAGCGTCGTGTACGGCGAAGCGGCCTCCTTGACGAGGAAGTCGACCTCCCCCGCCTTCCAGTGCATGCTCTCCACTATGTCCCCCGTGTAGTTCATCCAGAAGTCCCTCACCGCCTCAGGGGGCTCGGGCTGCACTCCCACTTCGTCGTTTGTGCAGGTGGCGCATCCCCATCTCGACATCTCCATGTCTATCTCCCTGTTGTAAGTGTTCCCGGGGTTGCTGTTGCTGCTGCCGTCCCACGTGAAGAATCCCAGCACGACGTTCTTGTCAAGCTTGCTCGCGTCTCCCTGTATCGTGAGCGAGTAGGTTCCGTATCCGAGGCTGCCCGTGAGGTTGATCTCCGACGCGTACCTGTTTCCGTTGACGTTGAGCGCGCTCATGTGCAGGTACCCGTTCGCGTCCACGCTGTCCGAGAGCGCGTTGTAGTAGAAGTAGTTGTCGCCCGGCCCTATTATCGTGGTCGTCGACTTCTCTATCTCCCACGTCCTCCCCGAGAAGGAGAGCTCGTCCGGCCCGAGGCCTCCCACCGTGGTGGTCGGCACCGTCGTGCTCTTTGTGGACGTCGTCGAAGTCGTAGTCTTCGTCGATGTAGTGGACGTCGTGGTCTTAGTCGAAGTGGAAGTGCTCAACGAGGTCGAGGCGGTTGACGTTGAGGTGGACGTCGATGTCGAAGTGGACGTCGTCGTCTTCGTCGATGTCGTCGAGGTGGAGGATGATGTCATGCTTGTCGACGCGGCAGTCGTTGCGACAGAGGTCGACGTCGTGGACGCCGAGGTGGTCGCGGTGGATGAGGACGTCGTCGGAGACGTCGTGGACGTCGATGTCGTCGAGGTCGACGTCGTGGACGATGTCGAGCTGCGCGTCGTCGATGTGGACGTCGATGTCGATCCCGCGGTCGTGGAAGAGCTCGATGCCGAGGTGGTGGTCCTTGTCGAAGTGGAGCTGCTCGTGCTGCTGGACGATGAGGAAGTTGACGAAGCGACGCTGTAGCTCACGTGTGTCGTCGCGTTCTGGCAGTTGCTCGAGCTTCCCGCCAGAGCCTGGCAGGTCGCCGTGTATGTTCCCGCCGAAATTCCCGAGCACGAGAACTGCGCGGTGTTCCCGGACCAGTCCGCGAACGAGCATGCGCCGTTCAGCCCGTTGGAGTAAGCGTTGATGCAGTCGTAGGTCTGCGAATTGGTTGGGCACGACACCGTGAACGCCGTGTTTGGCAGCGGGGACGACGGGGACAGCGCGGGGGATCCAAGGCCCGTGTCTACGGACGCTCCGGCCGTCGTTGTCGCGGTGACCGTGGTCGTGGACCTGGATGTCATCGCCTGGGACGTGGTCGCGGATGTCGTGGAAGAGGGCACTGACGTCGTGGCCGCCACTCCGCCCCCGCTTCCACCGCCTCCGACAAAGACGGTCGTGGTCGCGGTCGTCACCGTGGTGGTGGCCGTGCTGTTTGTGGAATCGGTCTGCTGGAACGGCAGTTTCGACTGCCTGTATATGATGATCGTGGCTGTGTGCTGTATCGGAAGATAGTAGATGCTGGTGAGGTTGACGTAGTACGCGTAGTTGCTGTCGCTAAGCAGCTCGACGGGCTCGCCTATGTAAAGCGTCTGCGCCTCCCCGTTTATGCTTATGCCCGCGGTCGTGGGGGTTATGAAGTTCTCGACAACCACCATCTCCATCGTGTTGTTGAAGCTTATGGTGGCGGACTCCGCCTGGGAGAAGTTGATTATCTCATAGCCCATCTGGTTTCCGTTGATGTACCTCGGCAGGGAGTAGCCGTCTATCGTCCCGTTGCCCTCGCTGATTGTGGTCGTGGTCGCTACGGTCGTCGTCGCGGTGGTCGCCGGGGCAGATTGCGTTCCCGTCGCGTTGGCCTGCGAAGCCCCCTTTGACGCATTGACGAACTCCACAGTCACGTTCTCCGTGACGTTCCCGAAGCTCGCGGTCACCTTTACCCGTCCCGGAGTCTGGCTAGAGAGATATGCCATCGCCGTCCCATTGGCATCTGACGTGACTGATCCGGGGCTTATCGTTGCAGTACCGTTGACTGTGAAATTGACGACATCCATCGCCAAGGGGACGCCGAGGAACTTCACGTTCGCGGTTATCGGGTCCTTGCCGAGTCCTGTGCTCTGTGTGATGTTCTCGGCGTTGAGCGAGAGGACGACATTGGTCAGGGAAGGTGTCGATGCGACCTCCGTGGTGAAGTTTCCCGTATCCGTTTCAGTCGTCGTGTTCTGGCAGTCCAGGACGTTACCGTCCTGGCACGGCTTGTCGCTGAGATATATCGTTCCCGAGAGCAGGGATCCGCTCAGGATCGCATTCTGCGAGATCGTGACGTTGCAGATTATGGAGCCGCCTTCGGATACCACATAAGGCGAGCAAGCGGTGCTGTTGAAAACGGTGTTGTTTATGCTTATCTGCATCTGGGGCGCCAGGATGGTGTATGGACGCGAGTTCTTTATGATCACGCTCATCTTGCCCGATGAAGCGTTGGAGCTCAGGATCAGCGAGTTGCACGTGGCCCCCGAGGCGAACAGGCACGAGGATACGTATCCCCCGTTGGCCGGTGCCATGAAATACACTATCATGCTAGCGGCGAACAGGAAGGTGATCGCCGATACGAGCAGGTATATTCTCTTGTAGTGCTTCTCCTCGATCTCGCGTATGCTACTGTCTGTGGCTGCCTTTGCCTTTTTCTTGCTGTTTGTGGTCATCCGAAGCAAACCTGCTTGTTATATGTGCGATTCTTGATTTTTAAAGACAATACAATCCTTCGGAAACTTCCGTAACCTACATCCGCTCTCAGTTCCTTGAGAAATTGAACCTCTGGACCACCACCGTAACGTTGCTTTCCGTAGGGGCGCCGAAGGCCCAGAGGTTTACAGCAATCTTCTCAAGCCCCGGAGTTGGCACGAAGGGTCCTGTGTAGTTCCATCTCTCTATTGTCGCGTAGGGAGCCTCCGCCTCCCTGATGAGGATGTCGACCTCTCCCGGCTTCCAGTCCATGCTCTCCTCTATGTTGCCCGGGTAACTGATGCTGTAGTTCGCTATCGCGTCGCCCGTCTCGGGCTGCACCCCAACCTGCGCGTTGTAGACGTCGCTTGCATTCCCCCACCTGCTTATCTCCATGTCTATCTCCCTGTTGTACTGGTTCCCTGGGGTGTCGTTCCCGCTGTTGTCCCACGTGAACAGCCCGAGGACCGCGTTCGCGTCCAGGTTCCTCAGGTCTCCCTGCACCACGAACGTGTACGTGCCGTATCCCAGGCTGTCAACAAGGTTCACTTCTGATGCGTACCTGCTGCCGTTGACGTTCAGCAGGCTCAGGTGCAGGTATCCGTTCGCGTCCACGTAGTCCGAGAGCGCGTTGTAGTAGAAGTAATTGTCCCCTGGTTGCGTTATCTCTGATGACTTCTCGATCTCCCACGTCCTTCCCGAGAACGAGAGCTCGTCGCCATCCAGCGCTGCGGTGGAGGCAATGCTCGTCGTGCTCATAGTGGTCGGGTTTGCAGTTCCTGCTCTTCCGCCAACAGGCGAGATCGCAGAAAAAAGCATCATCGCCGCCGCAACGAAAAGCACGGCTGCGGAAGCGATCAGCAGCTTGCTGTCGAGATGCATCCTCCCTTTGGAATCTGCGCCATTCGCGATCTTGTTGAACATTTTATTAGCCAGCCGGCGGTTCCGGGAACCCTACGCGGGTGAGATCACCGTATTCTTCCCAAGTCTCGCCACCTTGTTCCATGATGTCTTCGTTCCCCTGACGTATGCGATTGCCGCAGACATCGTTATGAGATTGATCAGGTGCGAATACCAGAAGCCCTGTATCACCGAGACCAGCGAGAGCTTCTTGTCCTCATGGTCTATGTGAAGTATGTAGAGAAGCAGTGCGAACTGCAGGCCTGTGGTGAGCGCGAATATCGCGAGGAAGGCCGCGAACCTGCCGAACAGGAGCACCTCCCCCATGACGAACAGGAACAGGAAGGAGGTCGCTACCTCGAGCCACGGGAAGATCAGGAAGTAGGGCATGCCTATCATTCCGAGCTCTCCGTATTTCGGGTTGAAGAAGACCTCCCTGTGCTTCTGCATCACCTGGAACCCGCCGTACACCCAGCGGTACCTCTGCTTTATGAAGTCATTCAGCGTCTCGGGCGCCTCCGTGTACGCCACGGCCGCGCTGTTGTAGTCCACCCTGTAGCCCCTCTTCACGAGCTCGACCGTTATGTCCATGTCCTCCACGATGGTGTCAGGGGAGTAGCCCCCGACCTCAATAAGCTTGTCCCTCTTGAAGGCGCCTATCGCGCCCGCTATGACCTGCATGCACCCGAGGTAAGCGAAGCACCTCCTGAGAAGAGTAAGGCCCGATATGTACTCGAGCGTCTGGTGGATGGTCAGCAGGTTGCCCCTGTTGGAGACCTTGACGTTGCCCCCGACAGCCACGATGTCGGTGCCGTTGAATGATGCGACTATGTTCTCGAGTGTGGTCTTCGTGAAGACGGAGTCCGCGTCGACCGTGACCACTATCTCCCCCGTCGCGAAGGCTATGCCGTAGTTGAGTGCGCTGCCCTTGCCGCCGTTCTCCTTGGCCAGCAGCTTCAGCTTCTTCGGGTACTTGTTCACGAGCCCGTACGCTACCTCCTTGGTGTTGTCCTTGCTCCCGTCGTCGACTATCAGCACCTCGAAGTTCTTGTAGTTCTGGGTGATGAGGCCCTCTATGCAGTTCGCAAGCGTAAGGCTCTCGTTGTAGCAGGGCACGATTATCGATACCTTCGGGTTGTAGTCCTTCGATACCTTGAAGGAAGTGTTGATGTAATGGAGCCGCGAGAACATCAGGAATAGTATCGTCTTCACAGTAAGCAGGTAGAGAAAGAACCAGCCCGCGATAGATATTATTGTAAACTCGTTCATTCAAGACCACGCATCGCTTCAAGTGCTTCGCAACAAGAGATGTCCGAACAACAGAACCCGCTCCTGAGTAGTGGGGTTTGCTGTCCATCTCCCCCACGGAATTACGTTTTCCACGTATTTATACATTGCTATCGTTATGGAAAAAAGCAGCTGAAAAGCGGTTTCAGGACCGCCGTCAAACCGTTCCTGGCTTTTGGGGCGATTCATTTTTCAAGCCAATGTATTTAAGGGGCGAAAATAGACTTTAGTTGTATCTTTCTGCGAGCGACATACGACGTACGGGGGTATGTTTTTGGATAGGAATGGAATTTCTCCGGTAGCGCTGCTTTTCATGGCGTCGCTGGTATTGACGCCTTCAGGTTCCAGCGTGCGGAATCTGCCGCATTCCTACTCCGGCGGCATGTTTCCTTTCATCCTGCAGGCCCCTATTGCGCTAATGCTGTCCCCTTCCAACTCCACCCCCTTCGGCACGACATCACTCTCGACGTCATCCTCTACTACTTCAACCTCGACATCGACGTCCACATCCGCGTCAACTTCAGCTTCGACTAGCATAGCCCCCACCACTTCCATTATAGGGCAGGTGGTGCTGGTGCAGAGCGCATGCGCATCCAACAGCACCGGTGGACCCCTCGGCCTCGCCTATTCTTCATCCGTGAAGGCAGGCGACACGCTCGTCGTCGCTGCGGCAGCGGGAACCTACGGGGGAGGCACGATATCGCCCACGCTCTCCGACACGCAGGGCAACTCGTGGACGCTCCTCGAAGCCGACGGCAGATCCGGATACTACAGCGCGTCCGACATCTGGTACGCCACCGCGAAGGGTCCGGGCGCGGATTCCGTAACTGCGGTATTCAGCGGCTACATCAGGAATGGCATGTGTCTCTACGAGCTCTCCGGGGCGCAGGCCCCCACCGGGGCGAAAGCGCTCTCGGAATCCGGAATCAACGCTTCGGCCGGACCTCTCTCGTACAACGCGGGCGCATTCCTTCTTGGCGACGTCGGGTCCCAGCAATCCGGAGGAGATCCCAAGGCGACACCCTGGTTCATCCCTTCGCTGGGAGTGGGCAGCGACTATTACTTCATCGAGTATGCGATCATCGCGCCTTCGGGCTCAAGCGCATTTCCTGTTACATGGACCTCCGGCACATATGAGCAGTACGCGGAGTCGGTCGCGGCTTTCAATCCAGTGCCCGCGGCACCCGCCTCCACCACCACATCTTCTACAACGTCAACCTCCACATCAACGTCCACCACATCGTCTTCGACGACGGTCGGCTCAGGCGCGGATACTGGCCTAAGCTCGCCCATAGTGTCTCCATCATCCCCCATGTCGAGCAACGCATTCACCCTGTCCTGCCCCGTCAACAAACGCGGGAGCTATAACTGCGTAATCGCTTACGCGAACTCCCTCGCCAACAAATGCTCCTTCACCGGATGGTCCGGAAACGACGTGCGGTTCTCATGCGCGGGCATGCCTGCGGGCTCGTACACCGCCACCTGCCAGACAGTAGCGGGAACTACGAGCAACTGCCAGTCTGCGACAACCCAGACGCCCTACGCCGTAGCCGCCCCAACAACGTCCTCCTCAACATCGACCTCGAGCTCGACATCCACCTCCACCTCATCCACATCCACCTCGATACCCGGTTTCTTCTCGTCCACCACGACCTCCTCTTCAACGGCAGCCTCAACCACCACCGCATGCGCTAACCATCCGACCACCACCGCTTCCAGCACCACCTCCACCTCAAGCACATCAACAAGCAGCACCTCTTCCTCCACCACAGTCCCTTATATAAGCTATATAACGTCAGCGAACCAGAACGCAAACCAGTTGAGCACGCAGGTATTGACGATTAACATAATCGATTCCTTCCCTCCCTTCTCATACACATTCATAGTAACCAACGCCGCGACCTCGAACGTGATCTTCTCGTCGACGCAGGGAAGCGCGTTCAACCTGAACTCGACGAGCTTCACCGTGCCGATGGAGGCCAACGCGATAGGCAACGTCATAGTGACCGGGAACGTGGTGGACTTCGGCAGGTACGACATGCTCGCGACCAATTCATTCGTCATATCCTCCAACTCCGATGCCAACGTCTCGGCCCCATCGGTTGTTCCGACCACGACGATCGAGCCCTCCGTCTTCCAGGTGATCCCGAGCTCGGGCGAGGGAGGAGGTAGCGTAGCTGCTGTCACCAGCGTTCCCGCCGTCGTGCCGTACCTTAACGGGAACGAGACGGGCTATGAGATACTCAACTTCTCGCAGTTCGACTCGGAGACGGTATCTTACAACACGACCCTCCTTGTGTCCGAGAACTTCATCACCCCGACGAGCGCGGGCATAAGCCTGAACGGCTATTCGTTCACCCTCTCCCCGGGCGCTCCCGTCATGTTCATGAACACGACCCGTTACTCCTACTTCGCCGAGCTCTCCGGCATCTCGTATCTTCCGATACAGCACACAGTCACAGTTCTCATCTACAGGCAGCCCAACGTGATGTCGGCGCCGCGCGTGACCACGATCCCTGTGACCACCGCTCCTACCATCGTATCTACGACGATTGCGGTGCCTTTTGGACAGAACGCAACAGGGTCCTTGTCTGAGTCACCCCAGTCGAATTCGACCCTCTTCCCGCTGATGCCTTGGATAGGCGAGGGGGTCGCGATCGCGATCGCGATAGGGATAGGGGTAGCGTATCCGAGAATGGCTTCAAGGCAGAAGAAACGGGGATAAAATGCAAAAATATTTTCAAAAAACGGAGGAATGCTTATATACCAGGAAAAAAGAATTAATGGGAAGTCAAAATTCCGATTCGCGCGGGGATTCAAGCAACTGGGGGAATTGTTGCGTCGGAGGAATTAGAATAGATGAGAACGAGCCATCCGCGGCCCGTTCCGGAAGTTCAAAAGGTTCATGCTAAAAGGAGTGTAAAAATGGCAAAATACAATTCGTTCGCTGTCTTGATGATGACGCTGCTGGCGATGGTTACTGGCGTTCATGCGGCTTCGGTCACCGCATCTCCGAGTACTGCAACTATCCTTTCCGGACAGTCGGTGCTCATAACATCAAACTCCCTTAACGGATTCAGCGGTTCTGGACCATACACATACAATTGGTATGTAGGCAGCTCTTCAGGCGGACAATCCTGCAGCGGCCAGACCATAACCGGCGCAACATCGTGGTCCTACAACGCCGCTCCTTCAGCCACCACGACCTACTGCGTTTATGTTACGAGATCCACATCTCACGCATCGGCCGATTCAAGGATCACCGTGACAACGCCTCTCACTGCGCCTTCCGCTCCTACCGTCAGCACAACGACTCTTGAAGTGAACCAACAGGAGACCGTGACCGGAAAGATTCCGAGCGACGGTGTGCCCCCATATACCTACAACTGGCTGGTATCTACCAACGCGGGCGCCTACGTTGGCACGACACAGTGCAGCACCAACAGCGGTTCGACCCAGACCGCCGGATCCACTGTGACCTGCAGCATAAGCCAGAATAAACTGACAGCGGATGACACTTACTCTTTCGAGCTGGAGGTTACTGATAGCGAGTCCCCTGCTGTGACAGCGACTTCGGCCGCATCCCCCACCGTGACTGTGGCATCGGCGCTGGTTGCAGGCGCAATAATGCCTGCAAATCCCACTACGCCTAGCGGGCAGCCCGTGACGCTAACGGCGAACCCTTCGGGAGGCGTGCCTACCTACACATACGTCTGGTACTCGGGAACGTCCTCTTCCAACTGCTATGGCCCCGTCAGCGGCCAGACCTCCCAGACTTATTCCCCCAGCCCTACGAAGAGCACCTATTACTGTTACAAGGTTACCGATTCGGCGCACTATTCTGTCACCTCCGCCACCGATCTTGTGACCGTAGCTGCCGCCACCACGACCACATCCACCTCAACCACCACTTCGACATCCACCATCGCTTCAACAACGTCCACCTCTACCAGCACTTCAACCTCGACGACGATCGCCCCTGGGCTTTCGGTGAGTGTTTCGCCTTCCGCGCCTTTCCCTGTAAATTCAGGAGTGGCAGTCCCCGTGCTGGCATCACCGAGCGGAGGTTCGGGAACCTACGCCTACACTTGGACGGCAGGCAGCGGCACGTGCAATAACTTCACCGCCCCTGCAACAACCGTCTACTCGTTCAACTATGTCCCTAGTGACGGCACCTCTGGCTGTGTGATAAACGTCCAGGTGTACGACGGCACCAACACCGCCTCCGCGAGCACGGGGGCGATAACAGTCAACGTCGCCACGACAACCACCTCCACGACGACATCGACCTCCACGTCCACTTCGACCTCCACCACCACTCCGACGACTTCATCCTCGACCACGTCCACCTCCACCACCGCACTTACGACGTCATCCTCGACCACCTCGTCCACCACAACCTCTCTGGTGACGACAATCCTTAACCCGATGACCGTGTCCTTCACCCTGAGCAACGCCACGATAGACGCGGGGCAGGTCGAAACGCTGACCGCGACCGCGGTTAACGGGAACACGGCAAACGAGCTGTTCACCTTCTATTTCGACGGAGGCAGCGCGATCTGGGGCAGGTCTGGCATATGCGCCAACCTGCTCGGGGTCGCTGGAACCGCGACGTGCACTTTCGTAGAGCCCGCGGGCTCGTACGCATACGGAGCCGGAGTCGCGAGCGACTCCCAGATCGCGAACTCGTCCACCCAGGGCCTGACGGTGTATCCCGCGCCTTCGGTTGCGATGACGCCTTCTAACCCTGACCTGCAGATCGGCAGCACCAGCGAGACGTTCACCGTCTCCGAGAGCGGAGGCATAGGGCCTTTCGACGTGCAGATAAACAGCACAGGTTCTGCGGTCCCCCTCGGCAACGTGATGATATACTCTCCCGGATCTTCCAACACTCTCGTCGTCAGCGTTAACGACGCGCCGGGAATCTACTACTTCATCGCATCGGCCACAGACAAGGGAACGCACGGGCCCTTTTCGTTCAGCTCCGCAGAGACCTCTGTGGCCGTGAACTCGCTGAGCGCAGGCGCGCCCACCAGCGTGATCACGGATCTCGGGCACAGCGTCACTCTCACCGCGACTCCTTCCGGAGGCAGCGGCGCCTACACCTACCAGTGGTACAGCAGCACATCGAGCGCGGTCTCAAGGCCCTGGAACACTTCCAGCGCATACGGCCAGGGGACGATGCTTGACGCGATGAACTCCGCCGCGTGGACGACGACCTGGAAAGGCAGCACGGTGGCCGTGGATACGACCACCTTCGTTGAGGGCGGAAGTTCGATAGCCCTCAGCATAGCACCTGAGACCGCAAGCGGGGCCATCTCAAGGACCGAGAGCCTCGACCTGAGCAGCGCGGCGAACTTCTACTTCTGGACTTACATAAGGAACGTCAGCCAGCTCGCCCCCGTGGGGAGCTTCGGCATCACGCTCTACCTGCTCGACGGCGGAAGCTACTACCAGTGCGGCATCCAGTCGGGAGGGCTCGAGAACGGATGGAACCCCGTGGTCATAGCGAAATCCGCCTGCACCGTTGTGGGAACCCCTTCGTGGGGCAGCATAACCGGGGTGCAGTTCGCTGCATCCCTTAAGAACGCAACGATCGAGCACAGCACCGAGATAAACTTCGGACCGCTGAAGGAGAACTACGCCGGAGGCGCGTTCAACAGGGCGCAGGTCGTGCTCACCTTCGACGGCTCGTGGAATAGCATTCTGATAAACGCAACCCCCATAATGAAGATCAACCACCAGACGGGGGTCGCATACCTGGTCGCCAACCAGATAGGGGACGGCGCAGGGGACGGATGCGGAGTGGTCAGGTGCATCAACATGACCGAGCTCAGGCAGCTGTACGCCGACGGCTGGGACATATCCAGCCACACCATGAACCACGCGAACCTGGTGGAGGAGACAGCGGACAACGCGACGATCAACGTCAACAACAACTACGAGCTCGCGGCGAGCTACAGCGTGCTTCAGAGCAACAGCCTCGGGGGCGGCGACATGTTCTTCGCCTATCCCAACGGGGCCTACGACAGCGCCGTCATAAACCAGGTCTACAACAGCCTTGTGATAAGCCAGATAGAGAAGCAGGGCAACTACGTGATGGCGAGGGCCCTCGGCTACGGAATCACACAGCCTAACATGTATCCTGACGACCCGTACAACCTCTCGATGAGGGTGCAGTCCCTCGTGATGACGCCCAGCGTCACTCCGGCGAACCTGTCGAACTACCTGAGCAAGTACGTGATACCTGAGAACGGACTGCTGATACTGACGTTCCACATAATCAACGTGTCCCCGGGAGATCCGTCGACCTCCATAGCGTACTCGAAGGCCGACTTCGCGTCGGTGTCCAACATGCTCGAGCAGGACCAGGCGGCAGGAATGCTTCAGGTGACTAACCTTAGCTCCTACTACGCAGCCCTCAACGGGACTGTGCTGCACGCGATGGGGACCACCGCGGGCCCGAGCCTGAACGTGGCGCCCGCCGCGAACACCTTCTACTACTACAGGGTGAACTCTGGTCCTTTCGTAGCGTACTCGCCCACAGGGTCCGTGACAGTCAACCCTGCGCTGACCGCGACGGTCACGCAGCCGGCAGGCGCGTTCTCATCCAACTCCGTGCAGGGCATACCTGTAAACGCGGTTGCGACAGGGGGATCCGGAACTTACATCTACTCGTGGGCCGTCGCCTCAGGAGCATCGTGCCCCGGATTCTCGCCGACGGTGACGTCCAACACGTTCACATACGCCCCGACCGCGACAACGGCTAACTGCATATTCGCATTCACCGTGAACGACGGGTACGCGACCAACACAGTGGACACTGGGCTGATAGCCGTAAACGCAAAGATGCCTCCTACCATTTCGGGCATGCCCGCGAACATAGTCGAGAACTCGACCAGCTCTTCGGGAGCGACAGCGTCATGGACGGCACCTACGGCGAACGACCTCTACGGAGTTCCCGTCCCTGTTGCATGCGCATCAGGAACGCTGGTTTCAGGCTCGACCTTCCCGATAGGCAACACCATTGTGACGTGCACCGCGAAAGACGCGTACAATGACACCGCCAACGCGGCATTCACCGTTACGATCGTCAACGTGACAACCTCCAGCGGAGGAAGCGGAAGCACCGGCGGAAGCGGCAATTCCGGCGGGGGCGGAGGCGGCGGAGGTGGCGGTGGCGGAGGTGGCGGCGGAGGCACTTTCCTTCCGACAGTCGTAGTCTACAACAACGGGACCCAGACAGGCTACAGCGTATCCGACCTGGCGCAGACGAACGCCCAGACCCTGCACCTCGGCAACAAGACAATCACCGTCGTAGTGAACTTCATATCGGACACCGACGCGGGCGTGACCGTCAACAACCAGACGTTCACCCTGACTCCGGGAAGCCCCGTGGCCTTCATAGACCCGGTGAACTACAGCTACTACGTGGAGCTCATGAACATCTCCTACCTGCCGATACTGCACACGATAACGCTGCAGGTCTACGGTCAGCCGAACGGCAACGCGACCGAGCTTAGGCAGCTCCCTGTGGTCCTGCCTTACGCGAGCACGAACCACCTGCGAACGCAGTCCTGCTACCAGGTGAGGAACTTAAGCGAGAACAACACCGTCTCGATGCGGATCTACGGCAACACCCTTAACATCTCTGAGGGATCGATCTCCCCGACCGGCGCCATGGTGCTGATAAACGGCCAGCAGCTCAACCTGAAGGTCAACGAGACACAGACCTTCAAGGGCAACTACTACGCCGACATAACAAACGTGTCCTACCTGCCGGCGCTGCACACGGTGACGCTGCTCGTTTGCGGTTCGGAGTCGTCCCCGACGCAGGTGACCACGACAGTGGCGCCCGCATCGACGGCGGCGCCCGCAAGCACTGCCGCGGCGCCCGCAAGCACCTCGGGAAGCGGCGGATCCTCGCTGCCCCTCGTGGTGCCCGCGATGGTGGGAGTGGCCGCCGCCATAATAGTCGGCTACATGGCGACGAGGCCCAGGAGAGGCTCAAAGAGAAAGAGATAGGAGAGACGCCTGACTTGCATGGGGCTACCCGCGCGTCAATCGCGCGGGTCCGCCTTATGCTACCCTTCCCCTATCCTTTCCCGTCATGTGCTCGCAGCTTATCATGCATATGTCTTATAAAAGTGCGTGATTAAAGATAGGAGCATGGACTGTCGGCGACCACGACTTCTGTCGTTAGCTTTGCTTTTCTTCTTGGTATTCGCTAGCGTTGCTAGGGCCGATTCCGGATCCCTCTCTGTTTCATCCATCTCCGCGATCCCGACATCCCCGAATCCCGGCGACGCCGTATCGATATCTGCCGCTGTCGTCGGAGGGACGGGCGTGTACACATACGTCTGGACAATAGCCGGCGGCAACTGCAACGGCTTCGTCGACCCCGGAGACGTCTCCTCCTTCACCTACTTTCCCACCGACGGCACTTCGGACTGCGTCATCAACGTCGTTGTCACAGACACAGGCACGAATTACACCTCCTCCGCCACGCCATCCATAACGCTCAACGTCCCTACGACGACTAGCACCACGACCCTCTCCACGACATCCACCTCCACCTCGACTGTCGAGAGCACATCTACATCAAGCACGTCCACAACATCACACTTCCACTTCGACCTCCACGAGTACCACGTCAACATCGACCTCTACAAGCACATGCACCTCGACGACCTCATCTTCAACTACCCTCATCTCCACCTCTACAAGCACGTCCACTTCCATCCCGACCACTTCCTCGTCAACCTCCACAAGCACGACATCGACCACCACGAGTTCGACCACAACGACGATCACTTCCTCGATTAGCGTAACGCTGTACGCAACCCCTGCGAATTCCGTCAGTGCGAATAACGTCATCAGCGGGGACGGGATTACGCTCTCCGCCGAAACAGGAGCTGGCGCCTACACATACTCCTTCTACAACGTGACCTTGGGTACGGCGGGCCTCATATGCACCAGTACGTCTCCTGCGTGCCCTCAGTTCACGGTCTTCACGACCCATGTGTCACAGACCCTCTCATACGAGGTGAAAGTCAACGACAGCGAGGGAGACACGGGAACCGCAACCACCACAGTGACGGTGACCAACAGCACCGGCATCAGCTCCACCAGCACGTCCACTACGGTCACGACATCGATGAGCACCATCCCATACGTCCCTGCCAGCAACGGCGGCGGTGGAGGCGGCGGAGGTGGCGGTGGCGGAAACGTCACGAACCTGATCCGCTACTACGATCCCGCGCTCAACGCGACCGGCTACGAGGTGCTGAACTTCTCGCAGATGAACACGACCTGGTTCGAGGTCGACGGGAAGGTCTTCAGGCTCACGCTCAACTTCATCTCCCCTACATCCGTCGGGGTCACGATAAACGGCCAGAACTTCACGCTGTCCCTCGGGGAGGACCAGGTGATAGAGCGAATGGAGGGATACGGCTACTTCGTCAACCTAACCAAGATATCCTATCTGCCGATACTCCACACCTCCGACATAGCGGTGTTCATAATGCCCCTGCAGCAAACAGCCGATATCGCCGCAGTGTCCTCCGCCACTTCAATCGCGACGACCACAGCGCCAGCCGCGAACGCGCCGACTAGCGTGAAGGGAGGCGGAACCGAGGCGTCATCGGCCCCCAGGTCCGTCCCTCCAGTCCTGCCGATAGGAATCGCGGCGCTGGTGGTGTTCCTCGCGGCGTACTACTTCCTTGCGATGAGAAAGAGGCCGGAGGCGAAACCCGCAGCCAGGGCGAAACCCGCTCCCGCGGCAAAAACTGCAAAGGCAGCAAAGACCGCAAAGGCGGCAAAGAAGACCCAGAAGGGGAAAAGCAAGAAATAAATACTGCAAGGCTGAGAGAGTAGCATGTACTGCATGGGAGACGGCGCATTGCTTTCGCTAATCCCAGCGATGCCGCTCCTCTCTGCATCCGGACCTGTCAGCCTCCCTCCGCCCCCGGTGGAGGCGCTCATAATCCCCATCTCGATACTGGTGGCGCTCTTCGTGCTCGTCGCGGTCTCTTCGAAGCTGAGGAGGAGGCTGCACAGGGGCCCCCACGGGAAGAACCCGAAGGCCGGGCTGTCGAGGCTGGAGGAGACGGGCATAATAGACATGGCCGCCCTCTACGTCGTGGTCGTCTTCTTCATCTACGGATTCTTCATCGAGAGCGCGATCTCCGCGTTCGCGTTCGGCATAGCCAACGTCTACTTCCTCGACCACGTGGCGAGCTTCGTCCACACGAGGAAGGTGAAGCGCGTAAGGAGCAAGGGAGTCAGGAGGTACTTGGAGGAGCTCGGCGTGCTTGAGGCCGCGCTGCTCGCCGCAGCGATATACATGTTCTACCTCGGGGCGTACCCCTACGGCATACTCCTCTCTTGGGTATTCGGCATGGTCTTCGCCACGATGGTCGACAAGTCCAGGACGAGGAGGGAGCGCTGACCCGCTGCTTTCCCTGCAAATCCTGCCACTTTACAAAATGACAGAAATAGTGGTGCATTTTGTAATTTTTAGGCATGTATATTAATCACGGAATCCATACCATATCTTAGGAACCGGGGTCGTGTACATGGTTGGACACGAAGATCCTGCAAGTGCGCGGGCTACTATTTTAGGAGCCCATCCTATAACCCATCCCTTGCCCGCGCGCCTCTGCAGCGTCTCGACCAACCACGCACGCCCCTTCCTATTTCATCCGGATCTCGGACTGCCGAATCCGACTTCGTCAAATAGCTTATTAAATCCTTACTGAGGAAACCATCTATGGACGATTTAGAGGAGAAAATAGCCGGAGAGATAGCGATGGCGGAGAGCGCCGGGAGCACAATGAAGAAGTGGAGGGAGCTCTTCGGTATCTCGCAGGTCGAGCTCGCCAAGTACCTCAAGATATCAGCATCAACCATAAGCGACTACGAGGGAAACAGGAGGGTCAGCCCCGGCGTCGGAATAATCAAGAGGTTCGTCAAGTCCCTCATAGTCCTGGACGAGCAGAAGGGATCCGAGGTCACGAGGAACCTCCAGAAGCTAACGCTGGTCAAGGAGGACGCGGGCAGCGCATACTCCATAAAGGACTTCTCGACCCCGATCAGCGGAATGGACTTCTCGAGGATCATAGACGCGAAGATCGCGGCCAACCCGAATTTCCTTGACACCATCAAGCTCTTCGGATACACCATGATAGACAGCCTGAAGATCATACTTGAGATGTCCCCCAACGAGTACCCGAAGCTCTTCGGGAACACGACGGAGAGGGCGTTCATCTTCGACCAGGTCAGCACCGGGAGGTCCCCTATGGTCGTCATCAGGGTCGCGACAATTAAGCCGAGGCTCGTGGTCATACAGAACGTCGACACGATCGACAAGCTGGCGGTCAAGATAGCGCAGATAGAGAAGATACCTCTCCTAACGACAAAGCTAACGGGCGAGGAGATCAAGCTCAGGCTGAGTAGCATATAGGCTCCGAATGCCCGCACCCTTATTTCCCCTTAGCTTCCGCTTTTCAAGCGCGGACAGGAAGCCGCTCCGGCGAAAATTCGTACACAACGAATATAAACAATCCAAAAGCACAATCTACCCGGTGGTAGGATGACAGTGAGCGTCAGTGATAAATCAGGACAGCACTCGCACCAAGGTTCCTTCTTCGGATCAAGCAGGACCGTCCCAAAGACCGTTCCTCTTCCGGAGCTGTTGGAGACCATGCTGGAGAAGTGCCCACTGACCCAGCAAGGCGATTTGAATCCGAGGGCGGTGTTCGAAGAGGTGAATAAGGATGGCTGCATCCCGAGCAGGGCAGGGATGGCGCACGGATACAAGGAAGGGAAGGTAGGATGGCTCCTGTTCACCTTCGAGCCCGATGGCGATACCATGGACAGGATACTGCAAAGGTACGGTTCGGGTAACCTGATCAAGTCCAATAGCGGATTGGTCAGGGTGTATGCTGAGGAATCCCCCGTGCATCCCGTCCGCGAGCTGACCAACATGTCCGACTTTCGCAATTCCGAGTCGCTGCTGTGGGACTCGTGGAATCCGGCCGCCCTCGCGAAGGCGCTGCCCGCGGCAATGCCCGAGGCATGGAACCAAGCCGCGTTTCCAGTGAAGGTAAGATCCCCCCTCCCAAGCGACGCCCTTGACTCCGATGCGTTCAAGGAATCCATCCCCGTCGTGTATGACTGGAAGCTCCGCATCTCGTCGGATCCGGAGAGGTCCACCGTGGTGATAGGCATCGGCGGCTACAATCCCCGCAGGGACAAGGAAGCAGTGGAGCAGCTGCGCAAGACGGTCGGCGAGATCAACGGAACAACCTATAGCGATCCGCTGCTTGACATCGTGAGGAAGGACGCCCACTCATACGGGCAGGGGATGGTGGACAACCAGTTGCTGTACGCCGTGAGGAAAAGCCTGCACTTCGTCCGCTAGCGGGCTAAGCAATATATAGCCCAATTGGCAAAGTGTAGCTCATGCAGCGCATCCTAAAGGACGACATCTCGGCCTGCAGGAGATGCCCGAGGCTCGTAACGTACAGGGAATCCGTGGCTCCGGCGAAGAGGTTCGCCTCCTGGAAGTACTGGCACAGGCCCGTGCCTGGATTCGGCGACCCGAAGGCAAAGATGCTGATCCTTGGGCTCGCGCCCTCCGCGCACGGTGGCAACAGGACCGGAAGGATCTTCACCGGCGACTCGTCCGGGGACTTCCTGTTCGACGGGGTCTACAGGGCGGGGATGTCAAACCAGCCGGAGTCGAAGAGCATCGACGACGGCCTGACTCTCAGGAACCTTTACGTGACAGCGGTGGTCAAGTGCGCCCCGCCGGGAGACACCCCCGAGAGGGTGGAGGCGTACAGATGCATCACCAACTTCCTGCAGCCAGAGCTAGCCGCCCTCAAGGGCGCGAAGGTCATAGTGCCCCTGGGAGGCTTCGCACTCAAGTGGCTCAAGCACACTCTCGAGCTAGAGGGCGTGGACGTCTCCGGGTTCAACGACTTCGGCCACGGGACGGTCCACAAGGCAGGCAGGTACACGATACTCTCATCCTACCACGTCTCCCCAAGGAATACGAACACGGGCAAGCTCACGAAGGAGATGTTCGTTCGCGTCCTCAAGAAGGCGAAGTCGATGGCCGAGAAGTGATTTCCTTCCTGCTCGCCGGCCTTCCCTGCTTCAGATAAGATTAAAAAACAATACTGGAAAGAGAATTCAGAGATGTCGGGATGGATGCTACCGAAGCGAAGGCCCCTGAAGCCATCAGGTTCAGGAATGCATCTGCGGACTACTACCTCTCGTCCGAAGGGATATTGAAGGTGACCATATTCTCCGATATGTTCTGGACGCTTTTCGCTGCCATCCTTGTCGTATCCATGGGGGAGTGGCTGTTCTTGCTCACATCGATTCCTAGGGAATACATGCCGGTAAACGGAGTCGGACCGGCGCTGATCCTTCCCGTGATAATGCTGGTCCTCCTGTACCAGCACACAAGGAACGGAAGGGAGGGCCGTCTCATGAATCGCTCTTTCGAGGAGCTCAAGAACATGAAGGGCGCGAGGTTCACCCCGATGTCCGGAGTATTCGCGATAAGGATCTCTCCGAACCTGAGGTCTCCAATTCTAAACACGCTACAGACGACCCCTTCTTCAAACCCAAACTATATACAACCGCTCCCCGACTCGGATCCTGCTTATGTGATTGCGATCTACCGCAACGGCAGGGGAGCGGAGATAGCAAAGAGTGCCCTCACAATCGGAGTCCTGAAGGATGACAAAGGGAAGACGCTTTCCGACCTGAATGGAATGTTCGGAGGCAGGCTTCAGATTATCGATGAAGCCACCGCAACCAAGACGATGAAACGATCCAGCATCATGTTCGCATGCGGCATCGTCTCGCTGATGGGAGCTGCAATTCTCGGTCCAACAGTCCTCGTAATCCTCGGCACAATCTGGGGACCCGACAAGGCAATCCTCGCGTTATCGATCTCCGGAATCTTCTTCCTCTTCCTGGTTTCGCTCTCCGCCTATTTCCTGATAAGGTCGAAGAGGCTGTGGCTCAAGTGAGTGCCTTCTCTGGACTCAGGCAGCCTCGCCGCAAATGCTTTCTATAGCCTATGGCGCATTTTGCCAACGCTTAAATAGACAGGGATCCTAAAACTACGCCGGTGGAAACCACCGGAAGTGATAGAATGAGCGAGAATAAAGCAAAGACAGCAGGCCTGACCTGGAGAGTGGCGAAAGAAATGGTCCAGCTCGACCAGGATAAGAGGAGGGCAGAAGGCAAAGCCTTCTCAGGGGCTAGAGCAGACACGTTCGGACCTTGGGCTCTGACAAGGAGGGACTATTACCCCAAGACGCCGATGAACCTTGACGTGTCGAGGCTCTTCACGGCAATAGAGAAAAGGGAAGTGTCTGAAGAAAACGCATCCGAAGCGTACAAGTACGCAAAGACTGTTGTACAAGCCGCTGCTGTACGGGCGGATTTTGTACGGGCAAGGAGGATGTGACCTCTCTGAGATAAGTCGGTCTTGTCTCGGCATTCTGTGGCTGTGGGCTATTGCCCTCAGGCCGCAGAAGAAATCTGTTTTTATTTACCGAAACATTTCGCCGGACTGTTTTTAAAGAACCGCATTTTGGACGGGAACGATGCGAAGGATTATAATATTAAGACCATCACTTTACTCTTTATTGGGAGATCCGATGGGCAAGCCTTTCTTCATATTCATAGCTTCACAGAAAGGAGGGGTAGGGAAGACCACGATCGCGCTCAACCTCGCGGTCGCCCTCAGGTACCACAACTTCAAGGTCCTCCTTGTAGACACCGACACGCAGTCCGCGAGCGCGAGCGAGCAGCTCGGTATAAAGGTGGATGGTAGGGGCTACGCCGACGTTGTCAGGGGCGACGCGGAGATTGCGGACGTCCTCTTCGCGTACGAGCCCATAGACCTCTACCTGATACCTGAGAGCGGCACCAGCATGGACTCCGATCTAGGGCAGGAACAGGTTGAGAAGTTCTACGCGAAGCTCGCCAAGCAGAACTACGACTTCATACTCATAGACAGCCCTCCCGGCAGGTTCGCCGAGAACATCGCCAAGTACATCGACGACGTCGCGATACTGACGACCCCCGACAAGGTGGCGTCCAAGGGGGGCTACAGGATGGCGCGCTACTGCGAGAAGCTGAAGCTCGAGCACAGGCTCATAATCAACAGGGTCGGATACGGGAAGTTCGACCTCGAGAGGGCGGACGTGGAGAAGATCTACGGCGACGTTGCGTTCCAGGCGATACCCGAGGACAGGATAGTCTCGGAGAGCATCTTCAAGCAGAAGCCCGCTTTCATGATCGATCGGAACTCATACTTCTGCCTCGGGATAGAGGACCTTGCGAGGGAGTACTCCCTCAAGGTAAAGGACAGGGAGCAGGACGGCGCGTTCACCCCCGAGAGGGAGACTAAGCCAACGATCCTAGAGCGGCTAGCCAAATGGTTCCTCAGGGACAGGTAGCCGGTCAGTCTCTCTTGTAGCCGTGGCGCTGTCGGCGCAAATCCTTGACTGTGAACATCGAATTGGTCTGGTAATAGTCGAGCTTTATGCTGAGCCTTCTCTGGATCTCCTCTATTGTCGCGTTCTTCGCCTCCCTTGTCACCTCAGTCCGGTAGAATATCGCGGATTCGACACCCTCCGGAAGTTCAATGCGGACTCCCACGAGATTGGCGTTCTTGAAGCTGGCGTTCGGGATGCGCGTCGTCCTGTCGACAACCGCATTGCTGGCGTCGGCATTGTCCAGTTTGGCGCCGCTGAGATTTACTCCCCTGAGATTCTCTCCGGCGATACTTGCCTTCGCGCCGCTCACCTCCGCAACAAGCACTATTTTTGGGAAACTCCTTCCTGCCTTCCCTTAGCTCCTTGATGAACGTCCTGTCCTTGATCTCGCCAGTCCACTTTCCTGGGATTGAGCCTAAGCTCGTTCTCTATTTCCATCTTACCCCCATCATTCTTCGTTTTCCGGACTATATATTCATTGGCTTTATTCTCAAGGCAAATCGAAAAGCGCCGGTTGCGATCAATCCCTGCCGCATGCCGCTATCCCTTTACGGGCAGCCTCTCCTTTCTTGGCGGCCTCTCTCGAAGGCGGAATGTCCTCCGAGGCGAAAGTCCTGATAGTGAACCTGTTCGGGTACGTCCTGGCGTGTCCCTCCTCGCCTCCTCCAGCTCCGAGAGGCCGTATGTGACCCCAGAGCCCTTCAGGATCGCGTCATTTATGAGGTTCCTCTGCCTCTCGGTCACAAGCATACGGTAGAATTTCATGCTCTCAACGCCGTCCATGCTCTCCATGCCTTCGACCCCCCTCGCGTCCACCCACATCATGCTGGCGCCATGAACTCGTGTGGCCTTCCCAACCCTCGCCATCCTCATGTCCGAGAAATCGAGACTCGAGCCGTTCAAGTTCCGACTCCTCAGGTCCGCCCATGTGACGTCAGGCTTCCCGTCCCTCCTCTCCGTCTTGAGCCTTATGTATGAGAAATCCTTCTCGCCGCTATCCAGCCCTTCCATGAACTCCGTGTCCAGTACCTCCCTCAGCTCTTTCTTCGGAGCGACCTGCCTTCCTTTCTTAGCGGACTCCTAGCTCAGCATAGTCGTGTTTCCGTGGCATTCTCATCCCATCGTCTCTGTTTTTCCAGGTATATATTCGTTGACGTTATTTCGCGCGCGGTAAACGGAAAGGTGTGATGCGTGACAAAAATAACGCCAATGCATAAATAGGCGTTGATGTTAGGGTCTCTGACATTGGCGTTTTTGGGACGATGAGATGAAGGAAAAACAAATCCGCACTGAGATAGAGGGCAAGTTGAAGAAGCTGAGGGACACGCCGTTCACGGCGGACGACGCCGGGCAGATCCTAAAAAACGGAGAAAAAGAGATCTCTACATGCAGCTCGGTGACATAAAGAACAAAGACATGGCGCCGTCGCTGTCGGGTCCGAGGAAGAGTGCTGTGGATCCCCTCTATTATGAAAGGCTGGACGCGCCTTTGGCGAAGATAATAAGGGACCATGACGAAACGGAAATTAGCCCGATCCCTCGCTTCAACGATAACTTCGTATCGATGGGATCCCGGGGCGCCGAAATTGTGGACGCGTTTGACTTAGGCGCGATAACGAGAGACGATGTGACCTCGGACATCGGCACCGCAATGGCTTCCGTAAGGGGGCTTGATAAATCAGAAAGGCAGAAGTCAAAGCAGTGACGCGTGGCGTGCCGCAAGTAGGCATCTATCATCGAGCCGTGCCGACTGTGCCTGTACCTATGCCCTGCGTTCTTTCTTCCGCAAGACATAGGCCAGGTCCAGCACTTCTGCGTTTTTGTCGCTTCAGAGCTCATCAGAGGTCTGTATCTCCGAGGCATCTGTTATCCTCAAGAGGTGTCCCTGTTTGAGCTGATTGTCCGTAATCTGCTTCTCTGTGATGCGCGAGCCGCGCTTTGCAGCAAGGAATGCAAGCTTCGCCGACCTCGAATCCCCGATCACCACCGCGTGCATCTCTTCCGTGCTCCCGCCAGTACTCTGCCATATCGCGTTGACCTTTCCCGGAGGGACTATTACGCTCCCGACCTTTAGGGCCTCCCCTATTTTCGCTGGCATCTTATCACATCTTTTCTTGTGTCCGTCTGCCCAGTCTGCACATATAAGCATTAATGTTATATTCAAAGCAAACGCTGAGAGTTGTTATTTTGTCAATCCCCTCCTTTTAAACTTAGTGTACAGACCCGATATCTCGCATCGTGACCGACCCTGGGATGACGAGAGCACTACTCCGCCGTGCCGACTATGAAAACGACAACGCCGAGGCCTGCCGTCGAGTTCACATTCACGACGTTCTCATTGGTCACGTAGGCGTACTTCCCGCTCGGGGAGATCGATACGCCCTCGGGACCGTCAAAGCCCTTGACCGTGCCGACAATCCCGCCGGTGGTGGTGTTCACTATGCTCACGGTGCTGTTGCCCCCGTTGGCCACGTAGGCGTACGCCCCTCCGGGTGCGAACGAGACGCCTTCAGGACGTTGGAAGCCGGTGATGGACCTCGCTATGGATTGTGTAGAAGTGTTGACTATGCTCACGGATCCGCTCAGGGGTTGGTGACATAGGCGTACTTTCCGTTGGGTGCGATGGCAACGTACTGGGGGTCGGCGAAGCCGGTGATCGTGCCCGTTATCGTGTCAGACGACGTGTTCACTATGCTCACCGAATCGTCCCCGCTCGTAACCACGTAGGCGTACGCCCCTCCGGGTGCGATCGCGACCCCGGCAGGGTTGTTGAAGCCGACGATTATGCCTGAGGCGGAGGTCGTGGAAGTGTTGACTATGCTTACCATTCCGTTCTGGTATTCTGTGACGAAGGCGAACGTGCCTTCGGGCGATATCGCAACGTCATAAGGGCTGGCGAATCCTGGTATCGCGCCCGTGATTCTTTTCGTGGCGGTGTTGACTATCATCACCGATCCGTTGCTGACGACATAGGCATACCCGCGTTGGGGGATATCGAGACTCCGCTCGGGTGCGTTGAATCCGGAGATCTCCCCTGTTATAGAAGCGCCCGACTGCGACAGTCGTCGTCTGCGCCGTGGTCGACGTGGAGAGGTGGTCGATACCGAGGAGGTCGTGGAATTGGCCGTGGCGTTGGCGACGGTAGTGGTCGCCACTGTGGTGGTGCTCCCGGTTGTAGTCGGGTTGTTCGTCGTACGTGGAGAGGGACGTGGTCGATGTGGTCGTGGTGTTTGCCAGGATGGTGGTCGTCGTCGAGATGGTTGACGACTCGTTAACGGTGAAGTTGGCGGCGAGCGGAGGGTTGGGGAGGATGAAGAGGAGAGCGGCGAAAACGACTATCGCTCCCACTAGCAGGATGCCCGCGACCTCCGCCTCGTTCGGCGCTTTGCCCTCCATACCATCCGAATAAGAGATTAAGACTTATAAACTGAGGAGTGGTCTGGCCCGCCCTTGCGGGATGCGGCACCGCCTATCGCCTGAGGCCCTTCAGGTCATCGTCATTGACCTTCCTTAGCCTGATGATTGTCTTCTGCCTCTCCTGGTCGTGTTCGTACCGCGGTTACGATCCCGAGCGGAGTCTCCGTCTCCCTGTCGAGCGCGAGGGCGTCCACGAGGGATTTGCCCGATTTCGCGTCATTGTCGAGAATCTTGATTATGCTGAACCTTTTGATGTTCTCCCACTCCCTGGTCCTCTTGTTCCTTTCCTTGAAGTAGTACGTAGGGGCCTGGTTACCGGAAATCTCGAGTGTCGCTTGCTTCCTGCTCTCTTTGTTCAGTTCAGGCATCCTTCCACATGGTTACTGAGTTTTCAGGCAATATAACCATTGACGTTATTCTAGGATCCCTCCTCCGGAGATGCGTGAAACCCGGATTTTCACGACGGAAGGAAGTGCCCTGAAAGGAATCTTTAAATATCACGGGCCGCTAATGCAGTACTTGAC
This sequence comes from uncultured Microcaldota archaeon, assembly GCA_963753785.1. Taxonomy (GTDB): domain Archaea; phylum Micrarchaeota; class Micrarchaeia; order Micrarchaeales; family CABMGC01; genus JAJYVH01. Next base: position 42,279 of record CAVWDL010000007.1, on the reverse strand, counting down.
TGTATTCCGGGTGGGCAACGAATACGGAATAATCCTTATTAAGGCAGCCAGAGAGGAGCCGCTGTCTGTAAGGTTCTGTGTGGGGATTGGATGGGGAAAATATCGAGCGGAGAAATAACAAGAGCCAGCTCTGCTTTTCCTTTCTCTTCCTTCATGTCGGACGTTCACGAATATTCTGCTGAATAAAAATAAGAGGAATAATATGAATACGAGAAATAGCATACGAATGGGGGGCGCACTTGCTGTGTTCCTTATGAGTATGGTGGGAATAATGGGAATGGTAGGAGCGGCGGGCCCTAACACGGTCGCAACTCTGGGGGCACCGGTAGCTCATGTGAGCTGGGTGGTGCATAATAACGAGGATAGTGCTGTCAGCGGCCACTATTGGGCTCTTGACAACTACACTAAGACGGTGACTATCTGGAGCACAAGTGTTGCTGGAACATATGAGATAAACTCTACCTATTCGGGAACCTTCTGCACCTTTGCAGGAGTGGGAAGCCCTCAGTATGGACCTGGAGTAACAGAACCAACTGACGAATGCGGTCTGATGACAGGAGGTTATGACGCACAGATAACTTCTGCAGGTGCATTGAACACAACAGCGTCTCCTTTAACTGCTATCTTCAATTTTGGAGGAAGCAAGACAGATATTGTGATTACTGGAGGATCTGGAAATCCAACTCCCTTTGATTGGATAAAGTATTACTTCCCGAGCGCAGATGAGAACAACTTCCACTACCTTAACGGTGATTTGGCGTGGTCTTGGACATACACCGCACCTAATGGTGGACAGTGGATAAACTCTGGTCTTGGAAACACTGGAGACATCGTGTCTTCAGCCTCTTCGAGCCTGATAGCAGGAGCAAACCTTCAGGCATCTACCTGCGCACTGTCTCTGTCTTCACAGGTGCTGAACTTCGGAACTATACTCTCCGGACACTCTGCAACTGCGTCACCTGTAACGGTGACGAACCTGGGAACTGTGACTTCTTCCCTCTCCATACTCGGAGACTACTGGAGGAACTCGGCGAGTTTGGCGATCGGCAGCCCTAGCTGGACTACTTGGAGCGCCACTCCTGGACTCACAGGGCCTACTGCTCTAACTACGAGCCAGGTGAACACGAACGCGAACCTAGCACCTCTGGGAGGCCAGTCTGCTCTGACCTTCGCCCTGACCGTTCCTGTCGGAACGGCAACTGCAGGAGCGATAACGCAGCAGATATCGCTGGTCAGCGGGTGCTGACGAAAGTCTGACAGACAGCTTTAGTGGCGGGAGGCATAATAAGTCTCCCGCCACATCTTTTGTGATCAAATGAAAAACGAAATTATCCTAATAATGATGTTTGTTTCACTGACCTGCACAGTCATGGCGAGTTCCGGATCCTTCGGCGAGGTTTCGGGAGTACTCTATTACAATGCGCTGATAAGCATCCCCCAGACGCAAACGTGGACCTTGGTCAACAATTTCAACGTGACTCTGCCTTTCTATGTCATTAAGCCGAGCATCCAGGGCGTAACTCTGACCACTTCCGTGATGAACGGGACAATAGCGCCGAACTCATACTTCCCGATAAACGTTACCGTCATATCTAACACTAATTACACAGAGTCCGGCTACATAACCGCATTCACAGGAAGCAACAGCACAACCAATTCAGGGAGCTCTGGAATAAAGCTAGGGACGACGAAGCTCATCCAGATAAACGGCACATCTTTGCCTCCCGTAACGACAACAGTGGAGCAGGTCGCGGCATCTACGACTATTCCATCAGGGACCGTCTCATCTCCTACGACCATACCTCAGCAGAGCTCGCAGTCAGGCGAACAGTCAGGTTCGAACCCGAGCAACAGCGCATCAAGCCTGCTCCTTCCGGCAATAGGAATCGTACTGGCCATAGCGATAGGCGTGGGAATCGGAGTCATGTTTTCCAGGCGCGGATCAGGGACTGCAAAAAAATAGAAGAATGAGCTTTAAGAGAACGTCTGGAGTAAGGTATGCTTGAATGAAGGGAAACCTATCTCGTTTAGTGCTGATGTTCCCTGTCGCGCTATTCGTAATGGTGGCGTTCTCGTATGCGGCACCCAACATCATAGTGGCAACCGCGATGCTGAACTCCACATCGACCACCTCCACAAGCACATCCCTCTCATCAACGACCTCATCGACGTTATCGACATCCACTTTCTCCTCTACCTCTTCCAGCACCACGATACCTTACTGCACAGTATACCATGATCCATGGTGGTGGCTATCCGACCACTTCGGATGGATCCAGGACAACTTCGGCTGGTTCCTACCTCCGCAGAACCTTCACTGCATCAGTACATCGACAACCTCGACGTCCAGCGTCACGACCACGATACGCCCTGTGAACACGGGACTCGGAACTCCGGTAGTGTCTCCTGCATCCCCTGCTCCAGAATCGGGCTTCACCATAGCATGCCCTGCAAAGAACCAGAGCTTCGACTGCATCAACGCATATGCGAACGGCCTGAAGCACGAGTGCGACTGGGTGAAGTGGACCGGGAACAACGCTATCTTCCATTGTTCTGATATGGACGCGGGCACGTACACCGCGGAGTGCATCGCGATACCAAATACCGACGACCACTGCGCAGCGGCAAGCACGACGCTGTCATATTCAGTGATAGCCCCTTCAACGACAACCAAGTCGACTTCCACCTCCACCACAACATCCACCAAGTCCACGACCTCAACGACAAAGTCGACCACCTCCACGAAGTCGACGACGTCATCCACGACCTCGAAGCCAACAACGACTGCCAAGACAACGAGTTCTACGACGGTGCCTACGACCACAACAAAATACGGACATTGAAATAAGAAATGCGTCTTAATTCATAGCTATGAAACTTCTGAATTATCGACGTCAAATCCGCAAAAAACTCCATGCCACTACTCTTCCTAATACTGGAATCAGATGGCTCCTGTGATAGTCTTATTAAGCCTCCTAGTTGCCTATCTGCTTGGTTCGGATTAAGCTGCAAATTAGTTTCATAAAGTAAAAATTGATGCAGCTTTCTGCCAGTAGGGCGCTGGCGGAAAATCACCGGACTTAAGCCCGTTATGCGTGATGGGATGAAAAATGGAAAAATATTAGGACTCTTTAGTGTCCTCTGTGTGATGGGGATGATGGGAGTCGGAATAGTGGCGGCAGATACTGTCACTGTAACGGCTAACTTTACATCTACCTATATGCCTGCGACCTGCGTACTTAGCGCAACCGGAGCGGGAGGATCGGTGGAAACCCCTGTGCTTAGCCTGGCAATAGATCCTGTTAATGGAGGGATTCTATATGTTCAGAATGCAGGCAAGCCCGATACTCTGGGAACCACCTTCAGCGACATGCCTGTGTCTGTGGCATACAACGATGAAGGCGGTGTAGCTGAATCAGCGCCTTCCGCTGGTTGGTATCAGGGAGCCACATGGATTGACGGAATAACGACATACGTGACCGCAGGAGGAGCCTATGGCACTGTCGCTAGCCCTACCGCTCTGCCTGGGAACAGCAACCCCTCTCTATCAGTAGAGTCGAGCCTACCTTCTGATGGATCGAATACGTGGTATCCGATAACCTTCACCGTAACCGCACCGCCTAAGCTAACAGCGGGCCTTTACGACCAGCAGATAGTAGTGACAGGGTCTTGCTAAGACCAACCTTGTGGGGAGAAATCCCCACTCATACTTAATTAGATGATAACTTGAAAACCCTCCTCTCGATTGCGGTATGCGTTATGCTCGTAAGCATCGCCTCCGCTTCGGTCGGAGAGTATTCAGGATTTCTGTATTTCAATTTCACGCAAACGAATCAAAAACTGACGAATACCTGGACCTTGGTAAATACCGGAACCGCGCCTGTCTCTTTCAATGTCGTGTTGCCTTCATACAATGCTTCTTCAATGTTGATTCAAACTAGCGTTGCCAGCGGCACAATTCCAGCGAATTCGGATTACCCTATACAAGTCAGCGTCACCGATCTGTCCCCAACAAGTTTCAACGGATTCCTTTCCGCAGCGTTCCAAGGCTCTGGGAACATAGCCTTTCATATGAATAAACAAATGTATGTGAACTTCGTTGCTTCTACACCTTCTATATCTACTTCATCCACTACTACTTCTTTGACAACCACTTCTACCCCCTCGTCAGTAGTGGCTTCTTCACCGGGAGAAGGATCAAGCTCTTCACAGTCAGAATCCACGGCGCCCTCTACAACGACAGTGATCCGCACCACTCCACTGGCACAGGTGAACGGGAGCAAGCAGTCGACGACAGTTTCCGTGACCACCTCATTGACACAGGCGGCGGTCACGCAGGGTTCATCGAAATCCTCCTCGCCTCCACAAAACAACACATACAGTAACATTCTTCCTGACGTCGGTATTGGAATGGCGATAGTGATAGTGGTGGCACTTGGTATAGTTGTGTTCAAGCGCGGATCCCGAAAGTTCGGAAATAGAAAGAATCCTTTTAATAGATGATCATGGTATGAAGGTGTGTTAGAATGGAGAAAAAATCGTCGTATTCGGTATTGGTGTTCTCGATGGCGTTAGTTGCGATGCTGGCCGTCTCATCTGCGCAGACAAGCAGCGTAACGATAACCGCCACATACAACTACACCACCACTTCAAGCACACTCTCCACTACAAGCACCTCGACCTCGACATCTACATCATCCACACTTTCGACTTCAACAACGATCACCCTGCCAACAACCACAGTGCCTTCATGCTCTGACGACCATGACTCATGGGGCTGGGGATGGTTCTCGTCAAAGTTCAACAAGGACGGCCACTTCGCCCACTTCAACTGGTTCCTTCCCCCTCAGAAGCACAAGGACTGCATCACAGTGACTACGACGATCCCTCCCGTGAACACAGGACTCGGAACTCCTGTAGTGTCTCCGGTATCTCCTGCTCCTAATTCGAGCTTCACCATAGCGTGCCCTGCGACTAACCAGAGCTTCAACTGCATCAACGCGTATGCGAAGGACCAGCACAAGGAGTGCAAATGGATAAACTGGACCGGAAACGACGCGATCTTCCGCTGCTCCGGAATGGAAGCGGGCACGTATACCGCAGAGTGCGAAGCGATAACGGACACTAACAACCACTGCGCTGCGGCAAACACGACGCTGTCCTACTCCGTAGGGGAGCCTTCAACTACGACAACATCCTCCTCGACTTCCACTTCAACGGTCTCGACCGAGCCTACGACCTCAACGAGCACGAGCTCGTCCACGACGACCTCCACGTCAACCTCAACCTCCACTTCCGAGTCGACGACATCCACGAGCACATCAACGTCCACTTCGACGTCGACTTCCACTTCCACAAGCGTTGCCCCTTCAACGACTTCGACGACCACCTCTTCCTCCTCCACGACGCTATCGACCACGACAGTGGGCGAGGATTCGGTCATGAAGATAATAAGCACCACGACGGCGCCTACGACGACCGTAAGGCATTACCGTTAGCGGGGACGGAGCTCATCTGACTGCCTTATCTCAAATAATCCAAGTGCATTGGAAATCCTGCCCTTCGGGAAGTCAAGAAAGAGACAGAGGAGTGAATTTTAATACATTATCAGTGTATGGGATGCGTTGGAATGAAGGGAAAACTTTCGCATCGGCTGTTCGTGTTCTCGATGTCGCTACTGCTGATGATGGCGATCTCCTATGCGGCCGACGCCAGCAAAATAGGAGGTGGCGGGGCTCCTTCCAACTCCTTGGCCTCTTCGACTTTGTCGACGTCGACATCGGTCACCTCTACAATTATTCCCGTCTGCACTCCCAAATCGACTGATTGGTGGTCTGCCTTCGTGACTTGGCTATATTCTCTCTTCAATTGGTCATCACCCCAGAAGACCGCTCCCTGCGTCAACTCAACAAACCTCTCGAATTCCAGCGTAACGACTACGGCGTCCTCCTCATCAGGTACGGGACCCTCCCCGATCCCAACGCAGCCAACGCTCTCCACGGTCACTTCGACACCGACTTCCACGCCCGCCAGCGCGGTCAATCCGAGCGGGTTCGCGTCTACCGTCGTATCCACGAGGTCTTCGACCACGACGGTAAGCGGGAACACCGTCTCGTCAGTGGTGTCAGGGCTTACGACTGCGCCAGCGCCGCTTCCGATCAAAGACATAAGCTCAAGGGGCACGACAACGGCGCCCACCACGACAGCGAGGACGCCCCCTTGAAGCGCTGATGGGTCTGTGCTCGCGGCCGTCTTCCGGTCCGTCGAGGCCCGGGACGCTGCAAGATGCCTGTGCCACTAATCTTTCTAATACTGGAATTCACCTGACCGGGTGCTGGTGCTTTTAAACTTCATAATCGTCTAATCCTCCGTTAAGCAGTTTGGCGCTGGTGGCGCCTTGCCCGAATGGAATGTTTGCGTGATGAGATGAAAGACTTGAGAATGCTGGAGCTGTTGGGTGTCCTCTTAGTGCTAGGGATCACCGGTGCGGGGATAGTCGCCGCGACCAGCTCCTCCGGCTCTGCCGTTTCCGCCACCGCTGCCACAGACTCCACCTCCATCCTTCCTGACATAGCGATCGGTGTCGTGTTCGTGGTGGTCGCCGGCCTTGGCCTCGCGTTCTCCAAGCAGCCCAAGAGGTTCAGGACGCAGAAGAACGACTCGTTCAAGAGAGCCGCGAAGGCGGAGATGAACAGGCCCCTGCGCCGCCCGATGCCCCACAGGATGCACCATCACCAGCTGCGCCTCTTCCAGTAGCGTGGATGCTATCCTTTCAGGATCCGCCTAAGCTCCGGCTCGTTCTTGGACATCACCTCCTTGAACTTCAGGCCGTACAGGTCGTATATCTTGTGGATTGGGGAGTTCCCGACGAGCCTGCCCTTTATCCCCAGCAGCCTGTAGGCCTTCTTCACCTCGTCCATTGTGGGCGCCTCTATCTCCACGAATGCGGGTATCTCGGGCCACTTGTCTATAGTGACCTGCGCCCTGCCGAGCGAGTAGGCTTCGCGCGTGTTCTCGAAGTAGGTTGCGAGCTTTGGGCGGACTAGCCTGTCCATCATCCTCATCGCCTCCTCGAAGTCGTCCACGCCGACCTCGTACTCGTTCATCGAGGTGAATCCCCCCTTCCCGTGCATCTCCTTAAGTGTGATCGTAGTCTCCTTCCCGTCAGTGCGCACCCTGCCCCACGAGTGCGTGCCCTTGACGCTACCCCTGAGCAGGAACTCCATGCGCCTGAACGCGTAGGTGCCAGTGCGCTTCGCGTGCAGCTCCCGCAGGCGCCTGGCCACCTCCTTCCTGTCTATGTCGAGTATTGCGACCTCGCTCTCCTTGCCCATGCTAAGTCTGCTTCTTCAGGATATTTAAAAATATGCGCGCCCGCTGCGGTGCCCTTGGGATCCGTTCAGCGCATCACTTTCAGATAGGCGGGTGCGGGGGACTTGCTCGCCACCGTCTCCATCTCCTCCGCCTCCCTCCTCACCCTTGCCATTACTTTTGCCTCGCACTTCAGGGGATAGTGCTGAACAGTCATGTCCACGAACCCCCTCGGGTCGTATGCTGCGAAGAACAGGGCGTTCTCCCTTCCCATCTTCCATTCCTCCCTCCTGAAGCATATCGCCTTCGTGGTCTCCTCCACTCCGTGGTATCCGTACCTTTCCTGCAGCTTGGCCTGCATCTCAGCGTCAGCCTCGAACCTGAACACGAAGGTGGCATGGTCATTCCCCTCCAGAAGGTGGATGCTCCTCCTGACGTCCCCACTGACCCTTATGATGCTTTCATCAGAATATACCGAAGGGATGAGCCGCTGTGCCCTGTCCCTGGAGTCAAACAGCACCTCCATCACATTGGCCTCGACGCCCGTCTGGCATATTATCAGAGGCGCATCGTTCTGTTCCGAAAATCCTGCGTCTATTGCATCGCGCCTCCTTGCCTCCATCACCATGTCGAACATGACCCCCGCGGTCGGGAATACGCCGAAGCTGTCCTCCTTGGTCTGGACTATCTTGACCATCTGCTCTCCACCCTTTAGCTTAGCGGTCATGAGATGGTCTGGAGCGATTCCCCTTTATTTAGATTTTGTCCGAACGGGCCACTCATCGGCCAGGAGCCTTCACTGTCAGGTTGAGCTGCCTGCTGACCATGTAGTCGTCAGTGAACGCGGTTATGAACAATTGGGTGCCGTTGCTGACGCCGACCAGCGTCTCGTTGGTCTCGTAGACCGCGCTCGACCCTGAAGCGAGTTCCGGGAACGAGCCGCCCAGGGCGTAGGTCATGTAGTTCGGGTCCTTGCTGACGATGAAGAAGGAGACGTTCCTTGCTACCGCCTCTTTGTTGGAAGCGCTTATGTTCAGCCCGAGGAGCACGAAGAAGTTACCGCCCTGGACGTATGAGATCCTCGGAACCACGCCGTTTATGGAGATGCCCTGCTTGCTAACGTAGCCGTCGTGCGCGTAGATAGCGACCGCGAGGAGAAGGACCACGAGCGCGGCAGCCGCATATGCCGCGGGTCTCCTGCTCTTGAGTAGATCCTGGTCCTTCCTGCCGATCCCGTCGGCGCAGAAGTAGATCGCGATCACAAGAGGTATGACCGCAATCCCGTACTGGGAGATGTTCCTCCACGAAAGGAAGGAGATGAGCATCGCGGAGATTGCGAGCAGGGGCGCAAGGCTCTTCCCGTATGCGTAGAATAGTGCCATCATGAGCAGGAACACCGATGCGGTCGCGAATCCCGCGTACCAGTAGGGAAGCGGGTAGAAGGCGGTGCTGAGCTGAAGTATGTCCGCTCCGTAGAAGACCACAGGATGCAGGCCGAGCAGTCCGAAGACGCTGGTCAGGAACTGCGGTGCGGAGAAGAGCAGGTAATACGAATTCACTATGATGAAAGTGATCGCCGAGATGGCGATAGCCTTCGCGGCCGCCTTCCATCCGCCCTCCCTCAGGGAGAATATGTAGAAGAACGGGAGGAGGAACCAGACCAACTGTATCGTGCTCGCCGCGAGCCCCAGGAGCACCGCGGAGAGCGCCTTCCTGTGCCTCTCCATGTAGGCGATCACCACGAGGAGCAGCGCAAGGGAATAGGTTGTGCTGCTTATGAAACCGAACGCCACCACCAGCCAGACCCAGCAGGCGAGCAGCGCCTTCCTGTCGTATCCGGACCTGCGGTAGATCACGAGCACCGTGATTATGTCGAGAAGTATCCCGAGGGCCGTGTATATGTTGAACGACTGGGCGGAGGAGGAGCTAAGCGACCTTAGGCCCAGGAGAGGGACGAATGAGAACGCGATGAAGCTGAGGGCGGGGTATCCGTAGTAGTTCTCATAATTGCCGTTGAGCAGCGGAGTTGGCACCGTGCCGTAGAGCCTGTTTATGTATCCCATGCCGCTGACGTAGGGGTTCTGGCCGTGCACGAAGAGGTAGGAGGCGTAGTAGGTGTAGATGACCTCGTCCTCCACCGGAAGCGCCACGGGGTGCGCGATGTACATCACCGAGAAGGCGAGGATGGTTATGACCGCCGCGACCGCGATTATCGCAACGCAGAGCCTCAGCCCCTTCGCCTTTCCGATCGCCCTTCCCGCCGCATACGCCAGCAGTCCCGAGAGGGTTGCTCCCGCGATCACGAACAGGGAGGAGTGGAGTATGGCGAAGAGCACCATGGATGACTCGAGCTCGAATGAGATCTCGTAGATTCCGATCAGCAGGGACGCCAGGGCGGCGATAGCGATTCCAGATCCGCCTGCCCTCCCGCTAGACCAGAGGGAGATGAAGATCGAGAATGAGATTGCCGCCAGCGCGAAGATGCCCAGGCTGGCCGCGAGCGAGAGGTACTGCTCGTTTGTGAAGAGCATGTACGCCATCCCGAGATCGCAGATCGCGACCAGCAGCATGAGCGTCCTGCCTAAATCCATCTTCTCCATAATGCACCACGAAATGGGCAGCCCGGATCCGCGGCCGCCCGGCTTCATGGATATTCGGAAGTTAGATTATTAAAAGCAGGGACGGGTTCCGCTCCCAACAAAAACCTCGGAAATACTTAAATATCCCGGAAGGGAAATGGATGCTGTGAAACGGATGATTAGATACGCTACTGAGTCAAGGAGAGATTCAAGAGTGAGCGACGAGTTCTTCGACAACGAGAACATCGTCAGGCTGTGGAACTATGCGCTGAAGCAGAACGCGGATCAGATGCTGAACTACAGCAGGATCGCTGACCTTCTGCCTTTCGTTGTCGAGACTGGGGCGAGGATATCAAAGCCGCAGTTCAAGCCCAACGGCCAGCCGTACTCGAACGAGACCGCTGGCGTCAGCATAATCTCGCTTACCGGGATCTATGGGACGAAGGAGGAGACGCTGGTGCGTTACGGCCTCGAGCCGCTGCTTGGCTCCGGCATACTCATGGCAAAGGAGGCGGAGCTGATAGTCGACTGGTACAGCAAGGTGAGCTTCATCGGGGCCACCAACAACGTGAACGGGTTCGACAAGGAGGTCGAGCTGAATGGGATCACCTACAGGCTTTTCACCGACTGCACCCCGTCGGGCTCAAGGAACTTCAATCTGGCGGTCGTGGAGAAGCAGGAGAAGAGCGCGGCAGCGAAGGCATTCTCCGAGAAGCTGCGTTCCGGAACCGCCTGACGGCGGCGCTGCGAAAATACCGCCAATGCTTAAATATCCCGGAAAAGGAATGCTGAGATAGTGAGGCCAGATGGACAGGCATGCCGGGAGAGCGATAAGGGAGTCCAGCGCGAGCGATGAGTTCCTGGAGAGCAATGATGCGATCTCCAAGCTGAACGACCTCCTGAAGAGGTCTCCCGATTCGGAGATAAACCTCAACAGGGTCTCCGACCTGCTGCCTTTCTTCACAGAGACGAAGTCGAGGATGGCAAGGAACCAGTCGTTCCATCAGGGCGCGGAGGGAGTCAGCATAATCTCCCTCCCGAAGGCGCACAGGTCTGCGAACGAATCCGAACTCGTGAGGTACGGCCTCGAGCCTCTTCTAATCTCCGGGATGCTCAGCGAGGACGAAGCCAAAACTATAGCGTCGCGCCTCGGCTGCGATTTCACAAGGTCCGCGTCGGCCGCGGATAGGTTCGAGAAGAGGATAAAATCTGAGAGCGGAAGGACGTATCGGGTGTTCACCAACTGCGCCTACGGAGGCGTCAGGAGCCTGAACGTCGCCGTCGCTAACGGCGAACTTCTGGCAAAGGAAAAAAGGTAAACGGAAGACTTCGCCTTCTTGGCTCATATGCGCAGCTCCCCTTTCAGGTCGTGGCCCGTGATGCGCCAGTGTATCTCCCTGTACCTTCCGGTGGTTTCCTCGATTATCTGCTCAGGGAGGCGGGACCATTCGCCATCGACGCCCCATGTCCTCTTCACGTAGTCGCGCACCGGCTGCTTGTCAAGGCTCGGCTGGACCTTTCCCGGAGCGTATCCCTCAGAAAGCCAGTACCTCGATGAATCCGGCGTGAGCATCTCGTCTATCGCTATCAGCTTCCCGTCAAGAATCCCGAACTCTAGCTTCGTGTCAGCTATGATCACTCCGTGCTGCTCCGCGTAGGTGCAGGCCTCCTTGTAGATCTTAAGGGTCGCAGACTTCATCTCACCCGCGAGCCTAGAGCCTAAGCTCTCCTCCATCTTCTCGAACGGGACGTTCTGGTCGTGCCCCGTCTTCGCCTTCGTGGACGGGGTGAATATCGGCTCGTCCAGCTTCGACGCCTCTATGAGGCCCTTGGGAAGCTCTATTCCGCAGACTGCGCCCGTCCTGTTGTAGTCGGCAAGCCCGCTTCCTGTGAGGTATCCTCTCGTTATGCACTCGAATTCCAATGGCTCCGCGTGCTTGACTATGACGCTGCGGCCATAGAGGGCCCTCTCGTACTCCTTGCTCTCGGGAAACGAGTCCGCAATATCCTCGGAGATTACGTGGTTGGGGATTATCTCCTTCGTGCGGTTGAACCAGAAAGTCGACATCTGGTTCAGGATCCTGCCCTTCTGGGGTATGCCGTCCGGAAGGACCCTGTCGAACACTGATATCCTGTCCGTTGTGACCATGAGGAGCCTCTTCTCGTCAAGGACGTAGGTGTCGCGCACCTTCCCGCGCCCCAGAAGCTCCAGCGGAAGATCCGCCCTCATAAGGACCGCATTCCTGTCGGTGACCTCGCCCCTCTCGAACGCCATCTTGCTTTCCATTGAATCACGACTTACACTCTGTCCTGCTATTTATGCATTGTCCGATGATTCGTTTCACCGAGGATTGGTCCGTGTCGTGAGACGATTCAGCCCTTCCTTTCCGCGGACATTATGCTTTTTCTGAAATTGGTCCTGACCTCTCTCGCTTCACTTACGTTCTCCGGCCCGAGTGTCGCTTCCACCACAGCGTCAAAGCTCTTGTCCGCTTCAAACACCGCCTCCTTGGGATAGTTGGGGTTGTGCATGGCATTATCGAATGCGCAGTTCCCATGCGATGACTATGCCTATCGGTTTCTTCTTGCCCGCTGCCCCCCGCGCGAAGTCGTAGAGCATGTCTTCCAGGGGCTGCTTTCCGGTCATCAGCCCTTTGTCGTCAAGCCTATCCAGGATCGCATTCTCCGCTTCCTTGATCTTTTCGGCGGCGCTAGCCTTCCTGTTTATTGCCATGGAGGAAATGTGTTTTTCCCCGTATATAAGAATTCCGTTGGGGCGGTCAGGGGGCGGCAGCGGCCGCCCTGCCTTCCAACTTCCCTCTCAGACGTCCATGTAGTAGTACAGCTCCATCGGGTGCGGGTACTGCGCCATCATCTGCGACTTCCTCCCTCTTTAGCTCCACGTACGTGTCGAGCAGTGACGATCCGAAGACCGGCTTCAGGAATGCGCTGTCCGACTCCAGGGCGTCGACCGCGTCGTCAAGCGACCTCGGGAGCTCGCCTATTCCCATCTCCTTCCTCCTCTCCTTGCTTATGTGGTAGATGTTCTCGTCAACGTGCGCGGGCGGCTCGATCTTCTTGCTTATGCCGTCCATCGCCGCCATCAGCAGCGCGGAGAACGAGAGGTACGGGTTCGCCGAAGGGTCCGGAGCCCTGTACTCGATCCTCTTCGCCTTCTCCATCCCCTTGTAGTACGCAGGCACCCTTATCACGGCGCTCCTGTTCGACTTGCTCCACGCGGTGTAGACCGGTGCCTCGTATCCGGGTATCAGCCTCCTGTAGCTGTTGGTCGTCGGCGACGAGATCGCGGAGAGCGCGCCTCGCGTGGCTGAGTATGCCCCCTATCGCGTACCTTCCCGTCTGGCTCATCTCTGCGTACGCATCCGATCGGGTCGTACATCTCGTTCCTCTTCCCGTCAGCGGACCAGAGGCTGAAGTTGGTGTGCATGCCCGTGCCGTTGTCGCCGAACATCGGCTTCGGCATGAAAGTCGCGACCATGCCGTGCGCGGCCGCTATGTTCTTGAGCACGTACTTGAGCGTCTGCACCTTGTCCGCGGAATCGGTCAGCGTCGAGAACGTGAAGTTTATCTCCCCCTGCCCGGCGGTCGCGACCTCGTGGTGCGTGGCCTCTATCGTGAATCCGAAATGGTCGGTGAGCATGTTGACCGCCTCGAGCCTAATCCCCATCAGCTGGTCCACAGGCGGCGTGGGGTAGTAGCCCTCCTTGTACCTCACCATGAAGCCTCCCGACTTCTGCCACGGCGCCTCCCTCGAGCTTATCTTGTAGGACGTGCCGCTCTGCGGGGTTGAGACGTCGAGCTCCACCTTGTCGAATATGAAGAACTCCAGCTCCGGCCCGAAGAAGCTGCCGTACCCCTTCTCCCGCAGGTGCGACTCCGCGGACTCCGCTATGAACCTGGGGTCCTTCTCGAACCTTCCCCTCCCTCCGCCCCACCTGACGTTCGCTATGACCCTTGCGGTGTTCTCCATCCAGGGTATCATCGCCATCGTCTCGGGGACCGGGACTAGGAGCATGTCGCTCTCGCTTATCGCGGTGAAGCCCCTTATGCTGCTGCCGTCGAGCTTCCCGAACCCCTCGGCGAAGCACTTCTCGTCGAAGTCCTTCGAGGGCAGAGTCACGTGATGCAGCTTGCCGAGCAGGTCCGTGAACTGCACGTCGACCCACTTCACATTCTTTTCCTTGAGCATCCTCAGCGCTTCTTCTATTCCCACGCAAATCACCTGAAGCATAGAATATTCCGCATTTATAAAATCTGCGTGCAGCAACTTGGCGGAAAGTGAACGCGCCCCGATGACGTCGTATCCCGAGGTTGACGCCGGAAATCGGCGTCGTTGATGAGCGAATGACCTCGACAAACGTACAAGGTTGTACAGAATCCATATTAAAGAGTCAAATCTCACCTCTTCTGATGATATGGTTGTTTCGCAAAAGGAGATGCAAAAAGAATTTCCGGTAGAACGACAGATTCCCTCTGGTGGCGAGCTCGTGGAAATGTGCAAGAGTCTGCGCGAGATCTCCAGGAAGGGCACCACCGAGTCGTGGGAAGTGAAGACCGACCTTATTTTCAATTCCGACGGAACCACGACCACCTTCATGCGCAGCAGTGCCGTCAATAAGAAACAAAAGAGTTCTTGAGAATCCGTTTCAGTCCCTGAAGCGCGTTCCCATCGCTCTGGCCGTCACCTGCGCTGAGTTTCCTTCGACAGAAGCTCGGCTCCGCTCTTTATCAGAGGCACTGTGATGAGCAGCGCGAAGCGCAGGTCTATGCCGTTGTAGTAGCTGCTGTGGAGCTCGAACCCGAGTGCGCTCTTGTGTATGAAAAGGTGGCTGCTGTCCTTTCCCGCGCTTTCTGCAACGCGGAGGCGTTGTTCCTCCGGAAGCGTCTGCGCCTCTTCCTTGGATACGCGGATTAGGGAAAGGTCTTCAATCGTGCCATTCCCATCTTCTTTCGGACTATCTTGTAGTCTCCCGGAACGGGCACTTTCCATTCGGGCGCAACCCAGGCGCAGCAGAACTTGGTTTCCTCGAGGATCTCCGGATAGAAGAGCACTTCGCTGTATGTTATCTGCCTCGATTCGGTTCTTTTCAGGATTCCCTCTATCGCGGATTCGGCGACCTCCTCGCCGGATATGCAAAAAGCGGGAATTCTTTTTCGAGTCCGCGCTTCTTTTACGTCTGACGCCATCTTATCATGCGTATCTGGAATTTCGGCCTTTATACGCATTGTCCACTAAATGTTTCCGGCTCGGAGACCCGTTCCTGCCTAAAAATATCCGGAACTCTTGGAAGTTAGCGAACGGCATTAGCTCTTGTCCGAGGGGTCGTCTTTTCTCAGCACCAACCTGATGCGCTCACCTTCGGGTGTGTAAACGACCTTGTCTATCTTACCTATCAGTACGCCCCTGCCGTCGCTCAGATCATAGCCTGAAAAATTGCGGACGCACACTTTACTCAGTTCTATCAATTCGCCCTCGGGCCCCATGATGCGATAGTTCGCATATCTGGATTCAGGTATTATCCTTACGTCCTTCTCATTTACCATTTCCCTAGCCTTTGTGTTTTCCGTTGATGCCATGCTATTTCCCTTTAAGCGTACGCCTCTCCTTCCTGCTTTCCCTGTCCGTATGCCTTCTCGTCGCTCTCGCCGCACCTCATATTTCCCTTGAGCGACTCCTCCCCTGTTTGCTTCGATTGATGCACCAAGGGCTTCGGTTCTGCATCGGGCTTGGCGCAATCCGCAGCCTCCGCTTTGAAGAGTGCATTGGACCATGCCGTCCCCATCAGCCTCTCTACCCTAGCCATCTCCTCGATTCCCTTAGGAGTATTCACTACCTTTCGGGTGTATGCCACCGATACCACGAGGATGCTATTGGCTCTTCTCGGATATATACCATCTCCGTCACGTATAGACAATGGTCGAGGTTTTTTGAGGATTAGTGCTGTTCCGCCTCTACCATTCTCTGATTCGGGACTGCGCTCCCGCTGCGAGTCTCACTCCCGTCCCTCCTCATCGCCATCTGGATGCTCATCCTGCCCTTTCCAAGGATCCCTTCCAGCAGGTCCGCATTCTGGGCCTTCCAGATCCCGTCCCTCATCTTCTGGACGTCCGCCAGCCTCTCATCAAGCATCCTGATCGCCTCCGGGTCCTTGAGCGTAGCCCTCATGGGGGACAGGAGCGGATCGCTGTAGTTCGATACGAAGCTCTTCACGGTCCCCCTCTCCTGATTGAAATTGATCCAGAACTCGAGCAGCCCGAACTTCACGTCATCGGGCTCCTTGATCGTCAGCCAGGTCCCGAGCGTCACCTCGTGCGATATGTGCAGAGACAGGATGTCATTGGCTGCATCCTTCTGCTCCCTGTCCTCCTTGATGAGCAGCTCGAGGTTCGACGGTTTCGAGAAGAAGTCGACGAACCTTCCCAGCGTTTTCACAGGGTCTATGTCCATGTCGTAGCGCTCCCCCGCGTGGCGCCCCTTTTCCACTATGTCCGGAGTGAGCATCTCTCTGAGGTTGGGCATCTCCCCAGTTTTGACTACCATACCATAGATTGGTCCCGAAAGATATATATCGTATGTGTCCGGGATTGGCGATGGTCGAACCTTCTTCATTCCGGAAGTCTGCTATCTCCTCTCCTTTCCGAATCCCTCCCGTATGTCCCTTCTCGGAATCTAAAGCAGTTCCATCGATTTGTACGAGTCCCTGGGCGTACAAACCTTATCCGCAGCAGCATCGCTGTCTCCTGCCCTCTTCACATTCATCAGGTTGCTTCCGATGAGTTCCATGTCCTTTCCAGCATCCTTTACTGCCGCAGTCTGTTCTGCTCCCTTCGCTCCTGTCGTAGCATTCGTGACTATTCTAATCGTTGCCATTGTATCCCTTTTCCCTTGATTCCAGTCCTTCTTAAGGGTGCTCAGGGGCTTCGTCATCCGCCGCATTCGCATCAAGACCGCATGCTTGACGGATTTCTCATCAATGCTTAAATAGGCGGAAAAGACACTTCCTCTGATGATACAATGGGGGGAGATATAACGTACGGAAAACGCCCGATACTCGTGGATATCCACTCGAAGGAAGTGAGTGCTGCTCTATCCGCAAAAGTCGATAAGCGCAATGAGGACGCCGCCAACAAGATGTTGTCAGATAAGAAGATAATAGACGATCTCTATAGGTTGGGGTGCGTTATAGACAATTCGGGGGTGCTCTCTGAGAAAGAAGAAGCCGAGATTGCCGCTAAATTCGAAAAGGCGGAGAAGACGTTCGAGGAGCGTAAGACCGGATTCGGTCAAATGATCCGCGAAGCATAGTGCCGACCCGATTGCAGCGTGCTGTCAGGAAAATGCCTGACCGCTGCATAGAGGCGAACCTTTATGCGTTTCAGATGGGAGGGAAAAATCCTGTGCAAGATTCGCGGATCGCTCTGATGGATCCCGAATTCCGGCGCAGCCTTACGTCTGTCGCTTCCTTTCCATCTGTTTCAGATCGCTCCACTCCTTTCCGGGATCGAGCGTGCACCCTATCTTCTCGCACGCCTCGATTCTCTTCTGCTCCTTGTCGTTGCGGCGGACTCCGTAGAACAGCATGAAGGATGTCACCGAAAGGGCCAGAATCGCATCAGCCACGGACCCGCCGCTTCCGTTGCTGACGGCAAGCGCCATCCCCGTGAAGCTCGTGACTATGCCCGTCAGGACGAGACCTGCCCTTGTCCTGAAATGCTCGACATAAATCTTAGCCGAAGATGGCCCTTCGCTCCTGTCAATGGTTTTTTCCGACATGTTACCGCCTTGCCAATTGTTTACTGCTATGTGTGTGTTTTCAGCAAAGAACGCCTATTCCTTCCTTTTGCCTCCTTTCAGCTCGTCTTCCCTGTTCCTTCGCAGCCCCTCGAAGCCGATTGCGGCAGATATGAAGTACGCCGCGTTGCTTGCGGCCAGCAGAGCGATTCCGAGTGCTATCATATCGATGTTCGTCCTGAACACACCAACCGCGATTACACCTACGCTTATGACGCTTCCCGTCGCAATCCCGGCAGCCGTCTTTTCCTTAGAATCGAGCATTAAACCGTCTATTCATTGCCTTTTTCCGCCTATATAAGCGTTGTTGGGTAAAACGCTTTCCAGCGGGCAGCCCTGACTCAGACCTCCCTTGACATCACTATCGCCGCCTGGTACTTGCCCCTGTGGAAGAGCTTCTTAGGCACTCTCCCGACCTCCCTGAAGCCGACCTTATCGTAAAGGCGCCTCGCGCACGGGTTCTTTTCGAACGCCTCGAGTATTATCAGCTTCTTGCCGAACCTCTTCGCCTGGTTTATCAGCTCCTTCATGAGCAGTGTTCCGAGCCCGATGCCCCTGTACCCCTTCGATATGGCTATCCCTAGCGTACTGGTGTGTGCTTCGTGCCCGCTGTTGAACTTGATGCTCGAGCTCGCCACCACCCTGCCTCCGATCTCAGCGAAGACGTAGACCGCCTTCCCCGTCTCCACCTCAGTGAGTACGCCGCTCAGGTAGTTCGCCTCGCCGTTCCTCGTTACGCGTTTATTGACTATTATCATGGCCTTCTCGTCGACCAGCGCGTTTATGAATTCAACGAGGTCGTCAAGGTCCTCCATCCTTGGAGCGCGCAGCGTGACCTTCGTGCCGTCCCTAAGCACGCGCCTGGATATGATCTGCCCTGCTTTGAGGTGCATGTCTGTTCATCCGTATCTCCGATGGTCGAATAAGTAATATATTGGTTTCCTGCTGATGCCTTCGGCCCCGTTTCACTTTCTATTGGTGTTGTGCAGCGCCTCCCACTTCCTCGCATCCTCCTTGATCTTTCTTACCGTGTCTTCCTTCACCCTCTCCTTTATCATGTCCCTGATCTCGGAATTCCCGCACTGCATCAGCGGAAGGATGAGCGATTCCCTGTTCTCGGAAAGGAACCTGTCCTCCGTGCCCTCCTTGTTGTGGAAATCGTCATAGAACTCGTAAATCCTCCTCCTTAGCTTGTTAGAGCCTTCCGCTATCAGCAATGTCTGGATGGTGTCTTTCTCGTCCACCTTGCGGGAGAGTATCCCGATCGCGAGCAGTTTGTTGTCCCTCTCGACATGCATCAGGCGCTCGAAGTCGTCAGGGTGTTTGAAGAACTTGACCGCCTCCTTCAGGTCCGTCTCTGCAGTATTGATGTCGAATTTATCCGGCAGGACGATCTTGGAGATGTTGTCGCTGTTCTTAAAGCGCCTTTCCCACTCCTCGAGGATGGGCATGTTCTTCTCCTTCCATTCATAGAACTTGGTTCTCGCCATGCGCTGTCACTCTATATTCATGCGCTTCCGGCTTATTTATCATTTAGCTTGAAATCCGTTGGCCCCCTCCCCAATCTTAATAAATTCCTGCATGCCAATTACACCCGTTGACATGAAGCTGGTGCTGATATACGGACCTCCCGCGGTAGGGAAGCTCACCACTGCGGAGAAGGTGGGCGAGCTCACGGGCTACGGCGTCTTCCACAGCCACCTGGCGATAGACCTCATCGCCTCCATAACTCCGGACGACGCGGGCAAGAGGTACTCCTCGCTGATGTTCAAGGTCATCTACGACTGCATAGAGTTCGCCTGGAAGGACGGGCAGAAGGGGATGGTGATGACCATCGCCTACACCGGATCCGAGAAGCAGAAGGACCTTATCAAGAGGCTGAAGTCGATGGTCGAGAGCAATGGGGGAAGGATGTGCTTCGTCAAGCTCTTCGCGAGCATGGATGAGCTCAAGAAGAGGGTCGTCAGCCCGTCCAGGGACTACTACGGCAAGCTGATGAGCCCGACCGAGCTCGAGAACTGGATGAAGGAGATAGACTACCTCTCCAAGGTCGACATCGCCGAGTCACTTGAGATAGACAACACGAAGATGACCGCCGACCAGGTCGCGGCCAAGATAAGGGACCACTTCGGGCTCTGATCCAGCGCTCCGACTGAGAACCTATTTATCTATTCCTGCGCAATTTGTTTTTCCTCAAAGGAATGCCACGGCAAAATGCCAGTGGCATCCGATTCTGAACTAAATCAGGTCCTGCTTGCGATGAATCCCGAACACAATTGTGTTGATCGATTCCTTCTTTGTAATCGCTCTCCCGATCGCTTCAGTGTCTTCGTCCCTGCGCAGATCTTTCACGAATTTCGTCATTCCGTCCTGGGCGACCACGATGCCCGCCACTCGTATGTAAGGTGTGTCGCTAGAATGCTCGAATCGCCCTTCAGCATGCTTCAGTTCGCAGTGGAGCTCCCTCTTGTCATAAAGAATCGTTTTGCCATTGACCAAAACAGTACCGTATCCCGACGTCGTGCTGGTGACTGCCTTCATGCCCTTGGAAATATCAAGCTCTTTCACGTCTCCGTCTCCGTTCCATCTGGGATGTACAGGATACGCCTGCTCTTTGACTGCGGTTGCTGCCATTTCATTCACCGAGTTATCGTGGGCTTTCAGGCTATATAACCGTTTACGTTATTTACGTAATCAGAAAAAAAGTCCGCGTTCGGCCAAGAAATCCATATCTTTATATAGCAAATCAGCGAATTATTAGTGAGACTCCGACGGCTGAGGAGATGACACGCTGACGCTTATTCCTGATTGATATTCGCAAGTGAAAAACAATGAGAACCGATCCAGTCAAGCTGCTTAATTCCATGCCTCCTTACACCCTCTTCGGGCTCGAGGACACCTACGCCGACTCGAAGGTGGTCGTGCTGCCCGTGCCCTACGACTCGGCAACAACTTACAAGTCAGGGACAAGGGAAGGCCCGCACGCGATAATAGCCGCGAGCAGGGACGTCGAGCGCTTCAATGAGGAGGTCGACAGGAACATCGGCGAGATCGGGATATACACGATGGAGGAGCTGATGCCAAACCTCAACTCCACCGAGGAGACCATAAACCAGGTTGAGAAGGAGACAAGCCTCATACTAGAGGACGGCAAGCTCCCGCTGATGCTGGGAGGCGACCACTCGCTGGCCATAGGCACAATCAGGGCGGTCAGCAAGCAGTACAACAGGGACTTCAGCGTGATCCACTTCGACGCCCACAGCGACTCCAGGGACACCTTCTTCGGGAGCAAGTATTCAGCCACGGATGCGTCATAGCCAGGGCGAGGGAGGTCTGCGACAGCGTTTACAGCGTCGGCATAAGGAGCACCGAGGAGGAGGGATACAGGAAGCACAGTCGACGTCACCATCTACAGGAAGGACATGCACGAGAAGACGACCCAGGAGATTGTCGACTTCCTATTGGAGAACACGAAGGATAACGTCTACATCACCGTTGACATGGACGTCCTGGACCCCAGCGAGATGCCGAGCCTCGGGACACCGGAGCCGGACGGCCTCAGCTACTACGAGCTGATCTCGATAATCAAGGGTATAGTCACGAAGAAGAAGCTCGTGGGCGCAGACTTCGTGGAGCTCGCGCCCATACCCGGGATGATAGCGCCCGACTTCCTTACGGCCAAGCTGATCTATCTCACCCTTGGCTACGGAGTCAAATAGGCATTCCGAACTCCTGATGGCTGCATGAAGTCCGGGATCACCTATGCCTCATATTTCTCTCTTATGACGTCAACTATCTTCAGCTCGTACCGTCCGAAGACCTTTCTGAAAACTCCCTCCACCTCATTCAGCATCTCGTCATTCGCATTCTTTTCTTCCCTTCTCAGCTTTTTGATGTCCTTGCGGTACTCGTCTTCCTTCTCAACGTCCCCCTCACTCCTCCTGATCCTCAGATTGTAACCTTCCAGGCTTATGTTGAATTCGCCTGCTTTCGGCCTGGTCAGCCATCTGCTGTGCTTTTCTTCGGAAGCCCATTTGCTGCGTTTGCCCGCTTTCGGTATTGACACGTCTACAGTATCTAGGTCGACTCGGGCAAGAAGCGCCCAGCCGTAGCCATTGCCATATTTAGAAGGAGCGTAAACGGAGACGGAAGCGGAGTCGAGCCTTCCATACTCGTCAAAGTTCAGGTCCATTCTCGCATGCTTCGCATGCTCGCCGGCTCCCTGATCCGTTTCGAACTGCTTGCCCCCCATTTCCTTGAGATCATTCTCGATCTTCTTCTCTTTCGGATCTACCCCCACGTACTTGACTACGATGGCATCGAGCTCCTTCTCCACTTCCTCTTTCATCGCGAGGAGCTTCTCCGGGGCCGGTCTGGTCTTTACAGGCATTTCATCATACGAATATTGTATTTCCTCCTTAATAAGCGCTGATATTTTGAGCGATTCTGGTGCAAAATATTGTTATATTGCTAACCTGATGCGGATAAAGCCAATGCATAAGTATGAGGAAAACAAAAGTCAAATGATGTCAACAACAACCATCGGGGTTGCTAGCGATATTCACGGAAACAACGAGATATTCGACTGGCTCAACTACGCAAGGAACAAATACGACATAGTGATGATAGGGGGTGACTTCGGGTTCCAGGGCGTGGACCTGGCCCACCTTCTCAGGAAGACGTCTGAATCGGACGCAATTGTCGTCTTCGGAAACCACGAGCTCGTCTCCGACTCCCAGAAGTACAAGGAATACTTCCTTAACGGGACAACCACCGAGCGGCAGGGCCTGACGATAGGCGGCCTTAGCGGTTCTCCCCCGGTTGCCGCGTGCAGCTTCGCGCCCAGCGAGTGGATGGAGGTCTCATCCCAGAATTATGAGAGGATCATAGACAGGATGGGTCCAGTGGACGTGCTCCTTAGCCACGCGCCGCCTTTCGACACCAAGTGCGACAGGCTTTACAGCGGAGAGCACATAGGCTCATGGCCGATCAGGAGGTACATAGAGATAGACCAGCCCATCGTCACGTTCTGCGGCCACGTGCACGAGAGCCCCGGGAAGGACTACATAAAGGAGTCTCCCGTGATCAACGTAGGCGCTTTCCAGAACAGGCAGTTCTACGAGGTGAGGGTGACCGGGCGCAATGTGGTCGAAACGCCGAGGCGCTTCAGCTACGCCCTCTGCGACTCCTTCTGAGCGCATCTGGAGCAGGGCGTACCCGTTCCCTGAGATACGGATAAATAGCGCACAGACCCAACATAGACTGATTCCGATGAAGATAGGAGACGTAAACGTAAGGAACGGATTCTTCCTGGCCCCCATGTCCAGCTTCTCGACAGCCCCATTCAGGAGGCTCTGCAGGGAGGAGGGCGCGGGACTGACCACCAGCGAGATGATCTCCTCCGAGGCGGTTCTCCGCAACAACGCAAAGACAGAGTCCCTGCTAGTCCGCGCAAGGGGGGAGAAGCCTTACGCGATCCAGGTCTTCGGCTTCGACCCAGAGAGGATCGCCCTCGCGGCCGAGGCCCTAGAGAAGAGGTGCGAGATAATGGACGTCAACCTCGGCTGCCCCGTGCGCCACGTCGCGAAGCACGGCGCCGGTGCGGCACTCCTCAATGATCCGGAAAGGATAGCAAGGATATTCGACGCACTGAGCGTCCTCAATGTTCCGTACACCGCCAAGATGAGGCTCGGCTTCAGCACGAAGGCGAGGGCGGTCGAGATAGCGAGGATCATAGAGAAAGGGGGTGCATCCCTGCTGACCGTGCACGGCAGGACCGCAAAGCAGGACTACTCCGTCCCGCCCGACCTCGCCTCCATAGGTAAGATAAAGCGCGCGCTCTCGATTCCTGTCATCGGCAACGGGGGCGTCTCAAGGCCGGAGGATGCGGAGTCCATGATGAAGAAGACCGGCTGCGACGGGGTGATGGTGGGCCGCGCCGCGATCGGAAACCCTTTCCTGTTCAGGCAGATGAGCGAGTATTTCAGCAAGGGCTCGTACTTCATTCCGACCGCGGAGGACCGGGTCGAGATTCTCGGGCGTTTCCTGCGTTATTCCAAGGGCGAGTCCGTATCTGTCGTACGCTTCCAGGCGGTGCAGTTCATTTCGGGGCTCGAGAACAAGGCGGAGATAAGGCGGAGGATAGCGACCGCCCGTTCGCTCTCCGATATCGTCTCCGCCGTCGAATTCTTCGGATGGGATCTGCACATCAAGGCATAAGCAGTAAAAACTCCGACCTCCCTATCCTTCCCTTTCTCCTATCCACGGCCCGGATCCCGTGACCGTGCCATTGGGGTAGATGCAGGTCAGGCTGTATGTGCCGTTGGCATAGGTCGCATTCGGGAAATTGCCCTTTGCGACTCCTTCAGCAGTTCCGTTGCACCTGTATCCCTCTCCAGCCGCTTCGAGGTTCAAGAAAGTCCAGATGTCTCCGGAGCTTCCCCGCGAGACGCGTCCGGCGATGTTGAATCGGTCGATATGGTCGCCGTTCGAATCCGAGACCCACCATCCCGGGCTGCCTGCCGTTTCATCGAAAGTCTCATTGCGCGAGGTTACAGGGTCGACCGTCACCGTTGCGACCTGTCCCGCTTTGTTTGTGATCTTCCATAGCTGGGGTGTCGCAGTTATCTGCGATGCGCCCGACTGATTGGAGTTTGGAGGGGGCGTCACGACCGTCGTGGTCGGCGTTCCCGCCACCGCGGAGTATCCGAGGGCCATCGGGCTTGTCACCGTCAGGTTGTCCGCCGAGTCGTTGGGATAGTAGAACAGGACGAAGTAGCTCCCGTTCGGCAGGTGCGCATTCACCGTCGCCCCCTTGTCATACCTGAAATATTCGCTCTCCCCTGATTCGGAGAAGAGGCGTGACGAGTTCCCGTGCCTTACCTCCGTGAATTGGGCGGATGCGAATATCGCGAAAACTATCCTGTACTGCGAAACATATGATCCCGTCACGTTTTCTCCCGCCGCATTTCCGGACACCGTGAAATTGTTGTAGTACAGCGTCTTGCACTCCGGCGGTTCGCATCCTGGAGTCGAGAGCGGCTCGATGTGGATTGTACCCTTGGGGAATATGACATTTGATCCCGGCTGTGCGGACATGGTGGTATTCTTTATTGCCTGGGTTCCGAAGAACCCAAGCAGGAAGGGTATCACCACGAGGAGAATCGCAGCGACGAAGAGCGCCTCGATAAGGGCCAGCTTGATGCCGTGCCTCCGCGCAGGCGCCTGGTTCTGCGCAGTGGCATCCGCGGCGCCCTGCCCGGGAAGAGGAGCTCCGGGCTCATCAGTTACTGCCGAATCCATGCATCCTACTTCCTGTTAAAATTTAAGAACCCGACCGCCTGCCCGTTGCCGCTTCACCAGTCCATTATGCCAAGTACGCATCCGAGCATCATCATGATTCCGGGAACCGAGATCGTCCATCTTACCGCCGCCGGCACCGCGAAGGACATCATCGCCGCGAACAGGGCGAACGCCAGGGCCAAGTCGATTCCTAGCCAGATCTTGGGCCTCCGAGTGCCGTTCGCAATCGCGATGGCGATCAGTATCGAGAGGACCGCGGGCGGCAGGAATGTCGCCGTCGGCAGGTACGGGGACATGAGATCCATTGCGATGTTTCCCGCGCCGCCGCCTATCAGCAGCCAGAAGAAGGCGAACCTGCTGTTCTTCACTTTTCCCACAATGCTTTTTGCCATGGTCTGCTTGCGTTCACAAAGCATAAAAGTCGATGCGGACGCCTGCGAACTTCCCCAATCCCCGCGCGGCTTCCGCACTGATTTAATAAACTTATTCGGGATATATTTTCAGGTAATTTTCATGAATCAGGCAAAAGGCATGGGCAACATGCAGATGGCGGCAATAGGCGTCGTAGTGTTGATAGTGGTAGTGGGAGGCATACTTGTTCTTTCCGGGACCAAGAGCACGCCGACGGCCACGACAACAGTTTCCGTTTCGTCAGTGCCGGGAGCGTCGACGACCCAGGAGACGACCGTGGCATCGGTCGTTAAGCAGAACACCGAAGCGCCAGTCACCCTCCAGAGCCTGGCGGGCAAGAACCTGACGCTGACACAGCTGGGCGCCGACATAGGGAACTCGACCTACGAGACGATGGGCACGCTGAACGCGTCATACTTCTATGCGTACTCCATATCCCTGAGCAGCCCCATCACCTATTCATCGAGCAGCAACGGAACGACCACGATAAGGAGGTACAACAAGGATTCAAGGATAGACAGCACAGCCAACGTGGCGGGACAGAAGTCCTCCACATCCACGATATTCAACTCCACCTCCGGCAAGGAATACTCGTGCTCGAGCCTTGGCGCAAGCGCCTTCTCGTGCAAGCAGACGTCCGCGAACGTGAGCATATGGAGCAGCGCGGGAGGCGTCGGGTTCCTGGCAGGCCAGCAGGGCTCGGGAACCAACGTGACCGGCTACTTCAGCAACATCGCGCTCTCTAACAGCAGCTACAACGGCATGCCCTGCATTCTTGTGAAGGGGAACCTGTACGTCGATGTGAAGCTGAAGTCGTCGTCAGCGATGATCCTGAACGGCACCCTGGCGACCTGCATCACCACCCAGTACCACACCTGGCTGACCCAGCACCTGGTGGGGACCGCCAAGATGACAGTCTCCGGCCAGGCCGCGACCGCAAACATCGTCTACTCGATGAACGAGACCGCCCTGGGCGGCGCGACATCTGCGGCGATAACCGCGCTTCCTGGTCCATTGACCAGCTAGTCGGAGCATCGAACCGGGCCTTGCGCAAGGCCCAGCGTATTGGCCCCGAGCTGCGCTGGGATCCGGAATCGAAGGGAGATAAGCTGGACGGAGCGCGTCAGGAAGGGTTGAAGACCATCACCGACTCCGTGTACTGCTCGTAGTACCCTTCCGTCCATGTCACGGGGAAGGTGCTGGAGCCCGAGCTCGCCGTGGTCCTGTGCTCGATGAGGCTGTAGCCGCCGAGGTTCTGGTCCACCGTGAAACCTGAGGTTCCCGTGGCCGTTCCCGACTCGAACGATCCGACGGCCCCGAGAAGCAGCGCTCCCGACTGGTACGGGACAGATGCGACGGAGGTGCTCGTGCTCGAGGTCGATGTGGATTTCGCCTCGCTCAATGAGGAGATTCCGGAGAGCTCGTAGATGCAAAGTCCGTTCCTGATGTAATTGTTGAAGTTGACGGAGACACTGTCCGCCCCCGCGCTCTTTGCGGAGGTCCCAAAGATTATGGAGAAGCCGTAGTCCCCCGCCGCGTAAGCAACCTCTCCCGCGGACCAGCTGTTGCCCTGGGAGTCCGAAACCGCAGATATCGAGGATCCTCCGTATGTTCCCGCGGCTGCGGCCGCGACTATCAGGTCGCCCTTCTTGACGGGGGAAGCGAATGCGATCGTGTTGGTTCCTGAGACCGCGCTCGTCGCGCACGCGCTCTGCACCAGCACCACCTGGTGTATGGTCGTGGTGGATGCGGTGGTTGCGACCGTCGAAGTGGTCGCCAGCGTCGAGGTTGTTGTCGGCACCGTCGTGCTCTTGGTGGACGTCGTGGAGACGGTTGAAGTCGTAGGTCTGGTCGAGGTGGAGGCCGTCGATGTCGTCTGTTTGGTGGACGTTGTCGATCGGGTCGAGGCGGTCGAAGTGGTGGGCCGCGTGGACGTGGTCGAGCGGGTCGTGCGCGTGGAGGTTGAAGTGGTCACGCTTGTCGTCGAAGTCGGCATTATGGTCGTCGTAGGGATCGTCGATGTGGATACCGTAGTTGTGGTGGACGTGGGTGCCGACTCAGAGATGCTGAAGCTCGTGCCGTCGGAACTCAGCGTCGAGGGCTGTTCGAGCACGCCGCCTCCGCCGTCGCCTATCAGTGTGATCGAGTATAGGCCCGGAATCCCGCTTATGGGCTGCGAAGTTCCCATGTTGGCGTAATCAGTCCCCGCCACTCCCGTGTAATCGCTCCCGAAGTATGCCTTTCCGAAGTTTGTCAGCGGCGCCTCAGTGCACGTGGTCGAGCATATGTCTGGCCTCTCGTCTATCCATTCGGAGGAGAGCTGGGACGAGCTGTACGTGACAGTCGTGGTGAATGCCTGGTTCGTCGTTATGTCTGTAAGCGTTATGGTCCATGCGCCTGGGCCCGTTCCCTTAATTATGTTAGCTGATATCACGTCGCCCTGGGAGATGTCGAATCCGTTTATCGGAACCTCGCCCGCGGGAATCAGCTCGTACCATGCGACGTATTGCGCCGAGCCGTCGTAGTAGTCGGACTCCGTGCCCACCTGTATCAGCGTCGTGTCGCTGGCGCTGTAGCCGCCTATCCCAATCCATTGCGACGAGTAGGTGGCGGTGTTGCTCGGGTTTGCGGTCTGCACCTTCCACGACCCCTGCACCGAGTTGGCCGCAGCCGCCGTCCCGGAACCCGCCCATCCGGCCCAGTTGAATGATGTCGAAGTGCCGCCTGCGTTTCCTGTCTGGGCCACCGCCCCGCCGCTGGAGAATGCATGAGGGCAGTTGTATATCCCGCGAGTATACTGTTTGCCTGCGCCGTGTCCCGAGCTGCACGGCGACACTATGGTGCTGAAATCTATGCCCGGCTGCGTCCCAAGCTGGAACGTCTTACGCCCGTCCGAGAAGATGTAGGGGGTGCCCGAGTCTATGGTCCTCGCGTTGTACCTGTCAGACATGTTCGGGCGGATCCAATTCCCGCTGCCCTGCAGCATCAGTGTTGCGGGTGCGCCGCCGCGGCTCGAGTTAACGACCGAGACCGACGCGAGCAGCAATGCGAATATCACGGCAAAGAAAAAGATTCCTTTCCTGTTTTTTGTTCTGCTCCCATTCACCATTAACCGCCCCGATGCTCTTGATGGATTTATACATTGATTGTGCTTTTCCGCCTATTTAAGCATTGGTGAAATCACAGCCCGTCGATTAAAATTTGTTACCGATGTCGCGCCCTTTACGACATCGGGATTGGAGGGAAGTCCCGGGAGGAAGATCTCCTCCCGGGCGATTCCGCCCTATCTGAGCCTCATTATCGTAGTGGTGCGCGACGTCGTCACCGACGTCGACCTGGAGGTCGTGGCCCTGCTGGTCGTGGACGAGGTCGACCTGGAGGTGGTTGACGATGTCGAGCTTGTCGACGTGCTGGACGTCGATGTTGTCGATGTCGAGGTGCTGGTCGTCGAAGTCGTCACGGGGTTGAACACCGCCGCGTCCTCAGTGTACCTCTCGTATGTTCCCGCTGTCCAGTTGACGGGGAACGTGCTCGATCCCGCGACCGTGGCGAAGTAGTGCTCAGTCAGGTCGTAGTTGGGGAAGTCCATGTCCGTGACGAATCCGGAAGTTCCCGTCACCACTCCAGACTCGTAGGATCCGACCTCGCCGAGGAGGAATGCGCCCGGCTGGTAGCTCAGGGAGCTGACGGATGCGCTCAGGCTCGCGGCCGATTCAGACTTGGCTCCGGTGGGAGCCGATGCGCCCGAGAGCTCATAGACGCACACCGTGTTCCTGATGTAGCTGTTGAAGTTGACCGTAGCCGCGTCGGTGCCGCCCGCCTTGGCTGTCGCGTACCATATTCCGGAGGAGCTGTAGTATGCGGTTCCTCCCTCCGTCTCGAGCGCGGTCCATGCGTTGCCCTGCGAGTCCTTGGGAGGGGACGTTATCGTCGATCCCCCGTAGGTGCCCGCGCCCGCCGCGATGACGAGCATGTCTCCGGCATTGACCGGGGATGGGAATGAGAGGGTGTTGCTTCCCGAGACCGCGTTTGCCGCGCATGCATTCTGTACAAGGACCACCTGCATTGAGTTCGCCGGGACCGTCGTGGTCGGGGCGGTCGTAGTTGACGTCAGTATCGACGTCGTGATCGTGGTCACCATGTTGGCGGGTTCCGTCACGTTGAAGCTGGTTCCGTCCGCGCTCAGCGCCGACGGCTGGGCGAGGGTGGTGATGGTGCTCCCGCTCTGGTTGACCATCGAGACCAATGTCAGTCCGGGGAGCCCGCTTATGGGCTGCGAACCCGCGCCCATGCTGGCGTAGTTGGTGCCGACCACTCCGTTATAGTCCTGTCCGAAGTAGGAGGTCCCGAAGCTGGCCAGCTGGGTCAGCGTGCACGTGCCCGAGCACATCTCCGGCCTCTCCTCTATCCATTCTGATGAGAGCTGCGAGGAGCTGTACGTCACCGTCGTCGTGAACGCGGTGTTCGATGTCAGGTCAGTTAGCGTTATGACCCATTTGTTTGACGACGTGCCCTGCGTTATGTTCGCATATATCTCGTCCCCAGGGGAGACCGTGAATCCGCTTATCGGGGTCTCTGACGCGGGAAGGAGCTCGTACCACGCCGAGTAGTGCGCGGCGCCGCCGTAGTAGTCGGACTCGGTGCCAGTCTGCACCAGCGTCGAGTCGCCAAATCCGCCTATCCCTATCCACTGCGACGAGTATGTAGGTGTGGAGGTCGGGCTCGCGGTCTGCACTGCCCAGGATCCCTGCACCGAGGTGGCCGTCGCCGTGCTGCTGGTCCCGACCCATCCCGCCCAGTTGGACGATTCCACCG
Organism: uncultured Microcaldota archaeon; assembly: GCA_963753785.1. Lineage (GTDB taxonomy): Archaea > Micrarchaeota > Micrarchaeia > Micrarchaeales > CABMGC01 > JAJYVH01. Next base: position 12,048 of record CAVWDL010000007.1, on the reverse strand, counting down.
AAGTTGCGCCCTTTGTCGCCTGCTTGGCGTGAGACTCTGTCGCGCCGCTTGAGATGCTCGGCTGGCAGTTGTATATTCCCTTAGTGTAGGATCCGTCGTTCCCTTTCGAATTGCAAGGCGACACTATGCTGCCGAAGTCGACGCCCTGCTGCGTCCCAAGCTGGAACGTCTTGCGCCCGTTCACGAACGAGTAAGGAGTGCTGGAGTTGATCGCCCTCGCGTTGTACATGTCCGATACGTATGACTGGACCTGCGATCCGCCGAACTGCAGCGTCCCTGAAGCGATGCCGCGGCTTGATCCCAGGACTATTGCAGATCCGAACAGCAACGCTGCAACTGCAGCTACCAAAAATATCCTGTTCCCTCTACCCACATTATTTCTCTTTGACATAAGCAAACCCAATGTTACTATTGAGCCATTCATATTTATTCATTTCCCTATGTGAAGTCGCGGACGCTTCCGCCAAGGCCCCGCCTCCTGCCGATGCCAAGTAATTTAAACCTTGGAATCACCTAAACGTGAGATGGAATGGCAAAATCCAAACTCCCTAAGAAGACAGAGCTGATGGGCGACTACCGAATGCTCGAGAAGATGTCGGGCAGCCTGAAGGAGCACCAGAAGAACGTGCTCGCGATAAACAAGGAGCTAGCGAAGAAGCTGAAGGGGGACTTCAAGTATGGGCTCATCGAGAACCTGCAGACCGTCGCAGACCACATGAGGAACGCGCAGAAGGAGCTCGACAGGGCGAGAAAGGAGCTCAAGCGCATATGAAGCCGGAATCCCGCAGCCGGAATTCCTGTCTGACCTGAACTCCTTGGATTCCTGAAAATCAGCCTTCGCTGTCTCCTTTGCCTGACAGTGCGAAAAGTGCAACCACGAGGCCCACTATCGCGGCGGCGACACCGCCTATCTCGACCACCTGGGCGTTCGAGCAGGTCTGGGCCCTGTCGCCTCCGAAGATGTTGCTTATGATCGTGGCTATCTGGCCCCCGTTCGAGCTGCACTGGGTAACCGTGACGTAGCTCTGCCATGCAAGCAGGGCCCCGACTGCAAGTAGAATCAGGCCGACCATCACCGTTCCTTCCTTGTTCATAGAAATTCACTTAAAAACATGTCATGCTGGGCGAATCATCTAACCAGCGTGTACTTCAGGTTTCCCGAAGCGTAGTACGCGTAGTAGTATCCGACCGCGGCCGCCGTGTCCTCCGTGACAATCGCCTGCGAGAACGACATGAACTCCGAGTGGGGGATCGTCACCGCATAAGTGGGAGAGATTCCAGTGTTCACTATGCCGTTAAGGATCGAGAAGCTCTTGGCCTGGCCGTTCCAGCTTATCGTGAGCTGCCCTATCTGTGCGCTTGCGGAGTCCGCGTCAGTCACCTGCACCGCCCAGCTCTGGCTCACGGGGAGCTGGTACGTCGGCGCATTGGCGAGATAGAACGCGGTGATCTTCTGGCCGTTGCCCTGCATCGCAGAGAGCTGGCCGGCGAACTGGCTTCGCTGCTGCGCGGGCGTCGCGGAGTTCATCAATAGGTAAATGGCAACTAGCAATATCAGCAAAAGGACGATTATGGCGCCTATTGCCCTCCAATGCCCTGCCTTTTTGGGCTGCGCCTCTTTTGCCGCCGCCCGAGGCACCCTCCTGGCCGCAGGCACCTTGGTGCTGCTGGTGGTGGTCGTCGTAGTCGTCTGTCCCTTCTTGCCCCTTGAGGTGGTTGTAGCTGTAGTAGTCTTTGTTGTATTTTCCACCCTTTTCCTTTTTGCCATAGTTTTCTTTACCAAGCAAAGTATTTAAAAGGCTACTAAACAGAACATCACCTTGCAAAAGTTTCCTTTACTCTCTTAGAGGGGAACGCGCTCGAATTTCACGCCTGTCCGGATCCCGGTCCTGCCCAGACCAATGTATTTATCACTTGGCTTCTTACTGTTTGACGTAACCGGAAAAGGGTGCCGGATGTATGATTGGCATCTGCGCTTTCATGGCCGTAAGCGCGTCCGAACCGGTCGCATGATCCCATGAGGAAGATACGAATAATCCGCGAGATGGGCCTTTTCGACTGCGTCATGCTCGGGATAGGCTTCCTGCTGGGCTCCGGAGTCTTCATCATACCCCTCGTCGCCGCAGAGTCGGCAGGCACGTATTCCCTTGTCGCGTGGGCGATCGGAGGGATCTATGCGATATTCGCGGGCTTTACATTTGCGGAGGCGGCCGCAAAGGTTCCTCGGGTGGGCGGCCTGTACTCGTATGCGCATAAGGCATACGGGAATTTCGCGGGATTCTTCACCGGATGGACCTTCTGGATCGGATACTGGCTGACGATATCAACCGAACAGTGGGCGATCGGCTGGTACCTGGGATTCTTCCTTCCGCAATTCTCCGACCTGATCAGGGTCACGATCGGAGTGATGACCGGCCTGTTCCTCACCTATATAAACATCAGGGGCGTGGAGACGGGGGCGAGAGTCGAGGACGTATTCACCGTCGGAAAGCTGGCGGCGATAATAGTCTTCGTCATCGGCCTCATCTTCTTCTTCCAGGTCACTAACCTGTATCCCCTTGCGCCGGAGGGCACCACGAACCTGTTCCCTGCGATAGGCTCAGCGACTATACTCGTACTGTGGGCTTTCCTGGGGGTGGAGATCATAACCGTCCCCGACGGGGAGATAAAGAACGCGAAGAAGGTGGTCCCGAAGGCCATAATCATATCGATACTGTCCGTCACCATAATCTATCTCCTCGTCTCGACAACTTTCCTCGGGGCCGCAAGATGGACTGGCTACGTGAGCTCCCAGTCGCCCCTTGCGGATCTCTTCCGAAACGTGACGGGTTCCGAGATAGGCGGAATAATCATATCTCTCGGAGGCCTGGTCGCGATAATCGGATCTCTGAACGCGGTGATCCTTGGTGCCGCGAGGATATCGTACTCGATGTCGAAGGACGACCTGCTTCCGCAGGTATTCTCCAAGATCCATCCGAAGTACGGAACTCCTTACATGGCCATAATCATCCAGACCGTCCTGGCGCTGGTGCTGGCATATACTGTCAAGGATTTCGTCTCGCTGGCGTCGCTCGCCGTCTTTTTCACTCTGATCCCCTACGCCATCAGCTCATTCGCCACACTGAGGCTCATCAAGAAGGCGAACGGGGAGCTCACAGTCCTCAGTTCAAGGCTGATACCCATCGTGTCCGGGATAGCGTCATTGGCGCTGATCGCCGCCTACTGGAGCAAACCATTCGTTCTCGAGATAGCAGGATTGATGCTCTTGGTGGGGCTCGCGGTTTACTTCGGGAGAAAGAGGATACGCAGGCTGTGAACTCTCATCTTTTGGGCACTATCTGGCTGCGCCCTTGCCGAAAACCCGATGGCCGTCATGCAAGCCCGAAGTATTCCCTCGTTCCCCTTTTCATGAGGTAAATGATCAGGCTCACACTGAGGATGACCTCCACCCCGGCGACGAGGTACGTCGAGAGATAGACTATCCCGTACGCTATGGCGTAGCCCACGGGTCCGAGCACCGAGTTTCCTATCGGTGGCCCCTCAAACAGGGATATGTGAAGGGAGAAGAAAGTAAGCGCGTAAAGCACTATGTTGAATGCGGCGAACGCCATTCCGAGAAGCCAGCCTACCTTGTATCCCTTCCACAGCGTGAAGGCGAGAACTATCGGTATCACCACGAGCACCAGCAGCATCGCGCAAAGCTGCAGCAGTCCGTAAGAACCCGCGGTCCCATGTCCGTACGCCCAGAACGCGGCTATCGCCGATGGCATGAACAGCAGGCCCCCTAGCAGATAGAAGGCCGATATGATGAGGATGCCTAGCGATTCGTCCGAATTGACCATGGAGTCATTCCTCCTCCTTCGTAGCGCTCTGCTTCTTGTTCATCTTGCCTATCTGCTCGATGCCGAGGACGCCTATGGGCGTTGGCACGCTGAAACCCCTAGACTCGGTCGGTATGAAGATTATCTGGTTCTTCCCCGTTATGCTGATCTCGTACATCATGTTTAGGGACCTCAGCTGCATGGCGTACGGGTCCTTCTCGTACTTCTTCGCGGCCTCCAGCATCTTGTCCGCCGCAAGCGATTCGCTCTCCGCGAGCTTCACCCTGGCCATCTTCTCCCTGTCCGCCGTGGCGACCTTCGCCATCGCGTCCTGGAGCTCCTGGGGTATCTTCACGTCTCGTATCTCGACCGATATGGTCTTGACGCCCCACGTGGAAACCCTTGTCTCGATGAGCTCGTTGATGTCCTTGCCTATGGAGTCCCTGCCCGCGAGCATCTCGGAGAGCGTGCTCTTGCCTATCACGTCCCTGAGGGCCGTCTGCGCGGCGAGCTGCACGGTGTTGACGTACGACTGCACTTTCAACGTGGCCGCCTCCGGATCGCTGACCTCCCAGAAGAGTATCGCGTCCACGTTCACTGGCACGTTGTCCTTGGTCAGCGTCTGCTCCGCGCTGAAGGTGGTGTTTATGACCCTGAGGTCGAGGACCGTCGGAGTCGTCTCTATGAAGGGTATTATTATCTGGAACCCCGGGCCTATGATGCCCGTGTACCTTCCCAGCCTGAGGACGGGCATCCTGTTCCATTGGTTTATGATCCTTATCGAACTCGCGAGCAGCACAAGAAATACGATCCCGGCGGCAGCGATGCTCGAGTATATGCCGAGCGGAAATACTATGACTCCCGCCACGGCAGCGAAGAAAACGTCGAAGACAACAGCACTAAGGCTACTATATATTTTCATAAAACCCCCTATCCATAGTGGTATCGGATTCGCTGTTTTATAATGTTTTGTTTTTGAATGTCTCCGCCAGCATGTCGCAGAAGCATGCCGTGATTTGTAAAAGTAAACTTCACCTACTTTATTAATCGATAGTCCCAATAGAGGTGTGTGATTGTGTGGTAGATCAGGAGATGAAGGGGAAGGTAAAGCGAATCAAGGGAAAGATACGCGAAGAGATAGGAAAGCTGACCGAAGACAAGGAGGAGCAGCTCAAGGGCAAGATGGAGCAGGCCGAAGGAAGGATCAGGGAAGGGATAGGAAAGGGGGAGAAGAAGCTAAGAAATCTCAAGAAGAAGAGATAGCGCCCTCCAACGCGGCGCATAGAGAAGCGTTTCTTCTCGAATTCCGCCAGTTAAGCCTTGGCTCATCCTTCCGATTTGCCTTTGATCTTCTTTATCTGGCTTACGTACTCGTGCCATCCCTGTTTGGGCTCTCCCTGCACCGTCAACAGCCCGAAGTAATTCTCCTGAGTGGGAAACGACTTCCAGTAGCTGTCCGAAAACCTGTACATGCCAAGCCCCTTGACCTCGTCGTTCGAAGTCGCATACTCGCATGCGGACGTGACGTATTTTGACTGGTGCCCCTCATCGAATCCGAGGAAATGCGGGCCTGTCGGATATCCTGTCTCGATTATGTAGATTGGAAGTCCGGTCGCTTTGTTGGCTTCGCGCGACACCTTGGCTATCTCGGATACGTCTGTCATGTCCGGCCTTACGTAGCTGGGATAGGGATCTATCCCGACGATGTCGCAGTATTTCGAATACATGTCCCACCTGACGTTCGGTCCGCTGGACGCCAAATTGATTACGACCGTTGAATTGCGGCACTCGTTCCTTACGACCTCGGAGAGGGCGCTGAGCACCGGTTCCTGGTTCTGCTCGAAGAGCCACATCAGTCCCGAGCGCCAGCCCGCCACCACATGGGCTTTCCACCAGTCGGGTTCGTTCTCTATCTGCCAGACCTTGATCTTGTCCTTATAGTGCCTCACTATCTCCGTAGACGACCTGATGAGGTGCTTATTGTATGCGTTGATTTCGTCTGTCTTCGTATTCTTTGGAAGGAACCGCGCGTATCCGTCGCCTATGACCGCGATTATTCCTATCCCTGCATCATTCATCTCGTTCACAAAAATGTCAAGCGGAAACCGATACTTGCTCCCGATGCTCGGTTCAAAGAAGTTCCATGGGAACCAGCATCTCACGTAGTCGATCCTGCTTCTCTTCAAGAAACCGGCCACTTCGTTAGCCAGCTTCTTGGTGTCGTGCTTATTTTCCTCCAGCGTCAGGGAGTCCGTGAAATCCCTGGACTCGTACTTCCTTGTCTCCTTGCCGTCTCCGGAGGGAAGGCTGAACCTTCCGTTGTGCGTTTTTTCGGTAAGAAGAAAGGGTATGACTGTGGATGGCGGGTCCGGAAGGCCGGCATACCTCCACATGTCGTCTATGTTCACTCCAAAGTTGAATTTGCCGCCCAATACCTTGAAAGACACAATAATTCTGCTTTGAACGGGTATATATTCCTGTCTGCAAAGTCCGATTCCGTGACTTTGAGTTCACTCCCACAGCTTCTTGATGACGTCATCGACGGTCATCTTTTCGAAAAGCGGGCAGTCCTTCTTCTCGAAGTCTATTATCGCCTGTATCTTTTCCCTGTCCTTCTTCTCCACTCCTTCGAACAGGTTGTCAGGGGTTGTCGCGCAGAAGTCCGGCCTTTCCTTGTCCCAGACCGAGCAGTAGTACTTCCCGTCTTTCGTGCACAGCTTGGAGCATTCCTTCTTGAAGGTAATCTGCTTCACTTCGTTCCCGCCATCTACCGTAAAGGGGGTGTTCCCTATGGCAATGTCGTCGTCGAGAAGCCATCCGAACCTGAGCGCCGAGTCCAGGGTGTCGTAAAGGACGTACTCCTTGCAGCACTTGGCGCAACTCTGGCATGTCTCCGAGTTTGCAAGTTTGCTCCTGTTCCCTATTGCTGTCATCTACTCCCCTTCAAATGGAATAAGCATTGTGTTTTGTTTTATTTAAGCGCATGCTTTATTGCATTGCCCATGAAGCGGTGTTCAAAAGGAATTTATTATTTATTATTTAATAATCTCAAAGGCGAAATTTTGAAGTCCAACCTGCTGCTGAGCATCTTATTGGCAGTTTCAGTGATAGCTTCAATATTAGCGGCGCTGGCCTGGACCCACGGCAGCATTTCCGACGCCCTTGGCTTCCATCTCCCCTCCCTGGCCACCGCGGCATCGTCCCCAACAACAATTTCCCCTTCAGTGGCCCTCCGCGCAGCACAAACGGGCGCAATAAAGCACGTATTCGTCATAGTGCTGGAGAACGAGCCGTATACGAACGTCATATCCAACAACACCGCGCCGTATCTGAACCGCCTGGCGGAAAGATACGGGCTCGCGACAAACTATTTCAGCATAACGCACCCATCCGAGGCGAACTACATCGCCCTGATAGCGGGATCGACGTTCAACATAACCGACACCGGCCCGGTCGGCCTGAACCAGAGGCCCGACACATCTGTGGTGGACCTGATGAGGGAGAAGAACGTCTCATGGAGGGCATACCAGGAGTCCATGCCCTCCCCCTGCTACACCGACATCAGCAAGGACGGGCTTTACGCCAACTGGCACAACCCCTTTGTCTACATGGAGAGGATAACGAGCAACACCGTCTATTGCAATAGGCACATCGTGAATTTCACCCGTTTCTACGCCGGCCTCGACTCGGGCAAGCTCCCGAATTTCATCTTCATAACCCCCAACCTCAACGACGACGGGCACGACACGAACATCGAGTACGCGGACGGATGGCTCTCGGGCTTCCTTCCGAGGATAATGGACTCGAGCTTCTTCAACTCCTCCGTGATCGCGATAACATTCGACGAGGGGGCGATCGATCCCCCGGGATCCGTCGGCGAGAGCCACATAGCCACACTGCTAATAGGCCCGCCCTCGATAATAAAGCCCGGCTTCAAGTCCGACGTCTACTACAACCACTACTCCCTTCTCGCGACTGTCGAGGACATATTCCACTTGGGCACCCTGGGAAGGAACGACCTCAACGCGACCCCTATGGCTGACTTCTTCCAGCCCGGAGTCCTGGACTGACCTCCTCCTTATGGCGCAAGTGGACGGCCCGGATTCCTCCCGCGCCGGGAGGGATCAAAAACTGTGACGCCTGTCTAAGCGGAGGTCAATGTTTATTAAGGAGGGAACTCAGAATACGATAGGGAATGTGGGAAGCGTGCTCCGGTGGCCGGAATGATCGAGGTCACTTTCGGCAGTGCGCGGCTGAGTGGGTGGGAATGTGGAATCTAAGAGAGAAGAAATATCTGTAGAGGAATTGCAGGGATACAGGAGGGTGCTTGAGAAGTACGGCTTCCGTGCCAAGCTGGCGCGCCATCAGGTCGCTTTCCTGATGGCATCCGCCGGTGTGGTATTCGTCCTGAGGTACGGAGTCCACTACCAGTACGTGATCGCGGTGGCGCTCATGGCCGCCACGCTGCTGTACGTGCTGAGGTTCGAGAGCTCAATCGCGAACCTGGGGGACATGATAGCCCGAGACCCGAATAAGGGAAAGGGCAAGACAATGGAGGAGGACTTTGAGCTGGACGGGCTGACGGAGAAGTTCTAAGGAAGGAACTTCTCCCTCTTTATCAGCTTATCTGATGACCTGAGGAATACTAACACGACAAGGCCTATTGCCGCCGCGATAACGAGGTCCGCGTATATCCCCGCCTTGAATGTGAATAGGAAAGGCACCGGTATCCAGGCATAGTGGCGAGCCATCCGATTATCAGGCCCAGGGGCTGGTTGCTGCCCGCCCTTGTCTTCTGCAGCGAGCTGAACGCCATCATCGCGATGGCCATGAATGAGACCACGACCAGCGAGAAGGGAGCCGCGATCAGTGGGATGGGGAGGATTTCTGCAACCGCGCTGCGCCGTACACAAATAGCCGTAGACGAGGGTCGCGGGGACGAATATGACAAGAAATACCGATGCGAGCAGGAGCATCGCCTTGAGGTAGCGCATGTATATGTCGCGCTGCGTCATGCCGAGCGACAGCAGGTACTCCAGCACGCCGTTGTTCTTGTCATACACGAAGAGCAACAGCACGGGCGTCGCGAGCATGAGCAGAGGAACCACGTCGAGCGGCACCACCAGCAGGGGCGTCCCCGACTTGCCTTCAGCCCTTCACTGCGCAGTGGAGTTGTTGGAGTTGACGCCAGCGTGTTCGACGTTGTGTTGGATACTATTGATCGGATGTGGAACCCGCCATTCCGATGTACATGATATTTCCCCATGCGACTATCGCAATCAGCGAGATGAAGATTGTCAATGCGATATAGGTCTTCGTGATGCCAAGCGCCCTCCGCGCCGTGACTACCGAAGGGGAATCCAGTATGCCTTTCTTTTGCGTCCTTTCCCCCATCTCACTTCCCCTCGCTTCCGAACAGCTCCTGCAACGGGTTGTCAAGCTCGCGCATCTCAGTGACCATTATCCCCTTCTTCACTATCTCGCGAAGGGCGATGTGCCGCCTCCTCGGGCTTTGAGACCGTGAGCACGTAGTATCCGCTCTTGTCCTTTTTAGCATCCACTATCTTTGTTATATCTGCAGATGCCCTTATGCCCACCCTGTAACTCTTCGAGCGGATGTTGGCTATCTTGTCGAACATCGCGAGACGCCCGTCTTTTATGAGTATGAGATTCGTGCCTATGTCGCTGGCCTCATAGAGGTTGTGCGACGAATAGAGGACCAGTTTGTCCTTGCTAAGCTTGAGTATCAGATCCCTTATCTCCTTTGAGAGCGCCGGGTCGAGGTTAGCCGTCGGCTCGTCGAGGAGGTATATATCCCTCTCCCGGAGGAACACCTTCGCTATCGAGGCCCTCTTCTTCTGCCCCTGCGAGAGGTCGGCCACTTTTTTGTCCCTGAGCTTCCCAAGGTCCAGAAGGTCGATGACCGCGTCAGGGTCCCCGCCTTCCATATCTGCGTAGAACCTGAGGGCTTTGTATACCGTCATCTCCTCGGGAAGAGCGTTGAAGTGCGAGAGGTAGTTTATGCTGCTCCTAAGCTCTTTGGAGGAGTTTATGTCCTTGCCATTTAGCAGAATCCTGCCCTTGAGTGGATCAAGTATTCCGGCTATCGTGCGAAAGAGCGTCGTTTTCCCGGCCCCGTTGGGACCCAGAACCACGTAAACGGACGATTCCTTGGCTGTGAAGCTTATGTCATGCAGCACAGGCTTTCCGTCGTAGCCGGAATCGATCCCTTCAAGTTCAAGAGTTGGCATGCTTCATCTCCGTATTGCGTATTGGGGCGTTCGTGTTCTTATGGATAGCGACCCTCCCCTCACATGTCCGATGGGGGCGCGATTTCCGACACTAACTTCGAGGGGCGCTCTTCTTCGCGACCGTCAGGATGCTCTCGCTACCCTTTTCTGAGAACTCTGACCCATCCGGCCATGAGTACTGCCCAATGACCTCGAATCCGCTCCTTTCAAGCATCTCCCTGAGCTCCTTCGCGGCGTAGATCTGCATCGTCCACCTGACGGGCTTTCCAACATTCAGTTTGCCCTGGCCTTTCCAAGTGCAGAACACCTCGTCCATGGTCACAATTCCCGTCTTCCTGTCGATCCTGCACACCTGGAGCTTGTGGATCCTGGTGTCTCCCGATTGTATTATGGAATTTACCAGAAGCCCATCCTCCAGCCTCCCGTTCATGTGCGCGTTCATTATGTCGAAGGCGTAGATTCCGCCATCGTTAAGATTGGCGTATGCATTTCTCATCGCCTTCTCGAAGCCCGCCTTGGAGAGATGCCCGACCGCGTTGAATATGGATATGGCGGCATCGAACTTCCCTGCCCTCACGTTTCGCATGTCCCCCCTGATGAACCTTATCCTCCGCTTCTCCATTCTGGCCCTGCGCCTAGCCATCCTGAGGCTTCCGGCGCTTATGTCTGACCCGACCACTTCATAGCCGCGTCTCGCAAGCCAGAATACCTGAGAGCCTGTGCCGCAAGCGAGGTCGAGAACTGTCTTTGCGTTGTATCTTTTCAGTATCCTTCCCACTGCGATGTTCTTGGTGTCCTTGTCTTCTTCGGTCCCCGCGGCGACATGATACTTCGCGTACTTGTCGTAGTCTGGAGTGCGATCGGTTACCATGAGGTAGATCTGCAGTTAACTTTTATAAGCGCTAAGGCACAACTCCCGGAGCGATTCCCGCATGAACGGCAGTTCAACCCCGAGGCCGCGGAATCAGGGAAGGTATATATATTGAAGAATTTTTCTATTAACCTGATGGGCAAGAAAGAGTTCAAAGTGCTGGTCGGAATCCAGGTTATGCTAATCGGAGCGATGTTCATTCTCGGCTCCGGTCTTGTAAACTTCACTTCCACTCCGCCTCTTACGTTTACCGGCCTATCGCTGCTCGGGTTCCTCACGCACGTACTTCTCGGACTCACTGTCGTGGTGCTCTCCCTGGCGATATATTCGTCCGCTCAGAGGCTGCACAACACCCTGGCCGCGACATGCTCGATGACCTCCGTGCTGTTCGTGCTGATATCCGCTCTGACGGGAGCGCTCTTCGTGTGGGACCAGAACCCGCTCTTCCCCTATGCCATGTCCCTGGGGTTCGTTGCCGCGTTCGGAAGCTACGTATTCCTGTTGAGTAAACTGGCCTGACCCAAAGCAGGAATCCCAAGGAATACGTCGCCCTCCCTCATCTCCTCTTATGATGAGTGATAAGCCCCACTATGCTTTCCCTGACACGCCGAGAAGCCCGAGATAAGGGGCAGTTTTCAAGCAAATCTATTTATAGCCCGGAACCGACGCTTTACAGGGGATAACATGCCACATAGGGATGCTGTTTTGAAAAATACCGCTAAGGGCCCGGCCGCGTCTGATGCGGGCGCCTCGCCTTTCGCAAACGCGGTCCGCGATCGCGCCGAGGAAGCCGTAAGGCAGGAGCTCACTCTTAAGGTGGAGCACAAGGAAAACGGGAAGAAGGGGGCGGACCTCAGGGCGGAGATTAAGGAGGAAGCCAAGAAGGGATGGTCGAAGGCGAAGCTTGCCATCGAAGGAGTTTCGGCCGAGGGCGAGAAACGCCTCGCATTGGTCCTATTCACCGACCGCAGGGACATACCCCTTAGCAGCTACTACCTCGCCACCGATATCATAGAGCTTGCAGAGAAGGAGGGCTTCAGGGCTACCATATCCGACAATGCGCTGGCGTCCTCGGAAGCCAATCCCGACGTCCTGTACTCCAGAT